>NZ_JBEYYJ010000020.1:0-178872 GCF_040645475.1 Streptomyces sp. NPDC046759
CCGAGGGCGGGGACCGTGCGGCGGTGCTGGCCCGGTTCGTGTCGGACCTGTCGGCCGAGGACGAGCGACTGCTGGAGCGGCTGTTGCACGGCGACCTTCCCTGACCACGACCGGGGGTGAGGGGCGCAAGCGGGCCACACCCCGATCCGTCGAGGACACCGTCCTGCGCGACCTGCACGGCGGCGGCACCGTCCCGCTGCACGACTCCGACCGCACCTCCGCCACCGGCTCCTGGCGCACCACCCTGCGGGCACTGCCCCGCATCCTGGACGCCTGCCAGGACAACGGCTGGCAGGTCGGTCCCCTGCGCGAGCACGGGCACCGAGCGCGGTGAAGCCGCCGGCACCCTTCTCGGTGACGGATCATGACTAGTGGCGCTGCAGAAAAAGCGGGCTTACCACCGCAGCGTCTTCACCATGGGCGACCGGAAGCGCGCCCTGGCCGCCGCTGCCGTGATCCCTCCGCGCGAGCGCGGGGCGCGCTACCTCCAGGCGGCCCCGGAAGACGGCGATCGATGACGCCTCCACCGAGGACTCCGGGCTGGAAGCCCAGGGCACATCAACCCGGCTCAGGGCCACACAAGGCAATAAGGCTGATGCCCCGCCTCATGCAGCCGGTGGCTGAAGTCCTGCCACTCGTGCAGCAGCTGGTACACGTTGAACGCGTCCCGCGGCCCGCCCCGGTCGGGGACCGTCGACCAGATGAAGGCCGCCGCGCCGACCGCCTCCTCACCGATGCCGCGCAGGGGGTCGACGACGGTCATGGGGAGCTTGACGACCGCGTAGTCGGGGTGGAGGACGACCAGTTCCAGCGGCGGGACCTTGTGCAGCGGGACACCCTCGATGCCGGTCAGGACCATGGCGGCCATGGTCTCCGGCTTGATCTTGGTGAACATGCCGTTCATGCCCAGCTCGTCGCCGCCGAGTTCCTCTGGGCGCATCGAGATGGGGACGCGCGCCGCGGTCGCCCCGTCCGGCGCACCGAAGTATTTGTACGTCACCCCCACTCGACCACCATTCCTGCTCCCCGCCCTCGGGCGGTCGGCCCGGTGGCCCGGCCGGCGCTCGCCCGGCCGGTCGAGCTGGCTCTCCAGCTGCCGGTCGGTCCGCCGGTCGTACCGCTCGGGCTCACCCGGTACACCCTGTGTCTGACGTGCGTCGCTCTGCCGCGCCTCGGTCGTCTCCTCCGCCTCGCGCCGGTGCCTTCCCCGCCGGGCACGCCGAGGACCCAGGTCATCAGTCCCCTCGCCCAGTCCGCCACCGCGATGCATATCTCCACCCGACTGCTTTTCTAGGACGCGTGGCCCCCGCCGCGCAACCCGATCATCTGGTCAGTGACCTCCCCCACGCCCGCCCGCCGAAACGTACGGTGGAACAACAGTGCACGGGTTCTTGTCCGGCCTCTGATCCTTACGTGCGTATGAGCTGTGTGTATCAGGTCTCAGTCTCGCAGATGGCGGATGCAGGCGCTTCGATCTTGAGGCGGGCCACGCCGCCGCCGGCCCGCGGCCTACCCTGAGGGGGTCACCCCAGCCGACCGGAGTCCGAGAAGCCGGAGAAGTCGCACGTCATGAGTGCCCTGAGCGAAACGCCCTATCCCTACGATGCGCCCGTCTCCCAGGCGCTCTTCGACCGTGCCTCCGCCGTCACGCCCGGCGGTGTGAACTCGCCGGTGCGCGCCTTCCGCGCCGTCGGCGGCACGCCCCGCTTCATGGTGTCCGGCCGCGGCCCGTACCTCACGGACGCCGACGGCCGCGAGTACGTCGACCTGGTCTGCTCCTGGGGGCCGATGATCCTCGGGCACTCCCACCCCGAGGTCATCGCCGCCGTACAGGAGGCCGTCGCGCGCGGTACGTCCTTCGGCACGCCCGGCGAGGGCGAGGTCGCGCTCGCCGAGGAGATCGTCGCCCGGGTGGAGCCCGTGGAGCAGGTGCGGCTGGTGAGCAGCGGCACCGAGGCGACCATGTCCGCCATCCGGCTCGCCCGCGGGTTCACCCGCCGGTCCAAGGTGATCAAGTTCGCCGGGTGCTACCACGGGCACGTCGACAGCCTCCTCGCCGCCGCAGGTTCCGGTGTCGCCACGTTCGCGCTGCCGGACACGCCCGGTGTGACCGGTGCGCAGGCCGGGGACACGATCGTGCTGCCCTACAACGATCTGGAGGCGGTGCAGGAGGCCTTCCACCGGCACCCCGGTGAGATCGCGTGCGTGATCACCGAGGCGTCGCCCGGCAACATGGGCGTCGTGCCGCCGGGCGCCGGGTTCAACCAGGGGCTCAGGGACGCCTGCCACAAGAACGGCGCCCTGTACATCTCCGACGAGGTCATGACGGGCTTCCGGACCAGCCGGGCCGGTTGGTACGGCGTCGACGGGGTGAAGCCCGACCTGATGACCTTCGGGAAGGTCATGGGCGGCGGGTTCCCCGCTGCCGCCTTCGGCGGGCGGGCCGACGTCATGGCTCACCTCGCTCCCGCCGGGCCCGTCTACCAGGCCGGCACCCTCTCCGGCAACCCGGTGGCCACCGCCGCCGGGCTCGCCCAACTGCGACTGCTCGACGACGCGGCGTACGAGACGGTGAACGCCGTGTCCGCGCAGATCCAGGCCCTCGTCACGGAGGCGCTGAGCAAGGAGGGCGTCGCGCACCGGCTGCAGACCGCCTCCAACATGTTCTCGGTGTTCTTCACCGACCGGCAGGTGCGCACCTACGAGGACGCCAAGCGGCAGGAGTCGTACCGCTTCACCGCGTTCTTCCACTCGCTGCTGTCGAACGGCGTCTATCTGCCGCCGTCGTCCTTCGAGTCCTGGTTCGTGTCCACGGCCCACGACGAGCGGGCCGTCCAGAAGATCGCCGACGCCCTTCCGGCGGCGGCCCGAGCGGCCGCGGAGGCCACGGCAGAATGAGCGACAGCAGCAAGGACGTGACCGTCGTCCATCTGATGCGGCACGGCGAGGTCGACAATCCGGACGGGATCCTCTACGGGCGGCTGCCCGGGTACCACCTGTCCGAGCTGGGGCGGCAGATGGCCGACCGGGTCGCCGAGCACCTCGCCCCGCGGGACGTGACGTACGTCTGCGCCTCGCCGCTGGAGCGGGCGCAGGAGACGGCCGCCCCGATCGCCAAGGCGCAAGGTCTCGACCTGGACACCGACGAACGGCTCATCGAGGCCGAGAACGTCTTCCAGGGCAAGACCTTCGGGGTGGGCGACGGCGCGCTGCAGCGGCCCGGCAACTGGAAGCACCTGGTCAACCCGTTCCGGCCGTCCTGGGGTGAGCCGTACGTCGACCAGGTCGTGCGGATGACGGGCGCGCTGAACGCGGCCAAGGACAAGGCGCGCGGGCACGAGGCGGTGCTGGTCAGCCATCAGCTGCCGATCTGGATCGTGCGGTCGTACGTCGAGCGGCGGCGGCTGTGGCACGACCCGCGCAAGCGGCAGTGCACACTCGCGTCGCTGACGACGTTCACCTACCTCGGCGACAAGATCGTGTCGGTCGGCTACAGCGAGCCCGCCATCGATCTCGTCCCGGTCCATCTGCGGGCAGGTGCCACACCGCAGAAGGGCAAGGGCACCGCTCAGGGGAAGGCCTTCGGGGCCTGAGCGAGCCCGGCCTCGGTTTCTGACGGTCCGTTCGGCATCGCTTAGGTTGCTTTTGCCACAACTATTGCGAAAAACATAAGAATTATCGGAACCTCCCCGATCGTCGCGCCCTCTCAGTGGGTGACCACCAGCAGGCGCGATGATCGGGGAACTTCATGCGCACCGTCTCCCGGACCTTCTCCCGCCGGGGAATACTCGGCCTCGGCGCGGGTGCCGCGGCCGCCGCCACCCTCGCCGGTTGCGGGAGTGACACGTCATCGGACGGCGCCGGAGCCTCGGACGGTTCCGGCGGCGGAAAGAACGGGCAGGGTGGCGACGCGAGCGGCGCCCCGCAGGGCCGGCTCATCGGGGACGGCTCCACGTCCTTCACCGGCAAGCAGCCGCACCAGCCGGCCGCACCGGTGCCGCTGGAGCCCGGCCAGACCCCGCCGCAGTTCGTGATCTTCTCCTGGGACGGTGCCGGTGAGGTCGGCAACGGGCTCTTTCCGCGCTTCCTGGACCTGGCCAAGGAGCACGGTGCGTCCATGACCTTCTTCCTGTCGGGTCTGTATCTGCTGCCCGAGTCGAAGAAGCGTCTGTACGTGCCGCCGAACAACAAGGTCGGCGCCTCCGACATCGGCTACCTCACCGACGAGCACATCAAGGCGACGCTGACCAACGTCCGCCGGGCCTGGCTCGAAGGCCACGAGATCGGCACCCACTTCAACGGTCACTTCTGTGGCGAGGCCCACACCTCGGTCAAGTGGTGGACGCCCCAGCAGTGGCACAGCGAGATCAAGCAGGCCAAGTCCTTCGTCAAGAACTGGAAGACCAACACCGGCCTCACCGACATGCCGGCCCTGCCGTTCGACTACGACAAGGAACTCGTCGGCGGCCGTACGCCCTGTCTGCTCAACCAGGAGAACCTGCTGCCCACCGCGCGCGAACTGGGCTGGCGCTACGACGCCTCCTCGCCGGGCGGGCTGCAGATGTGGCCGGTGAAGAAGCACGGACTGTGGGACTTCCCGCTGCAGGAGATACCTTTCCCCGGCAGGAAGTTCCAGGTCCTCTCGATGGACTACAACATGATGTTCAACCAGTCGCAGAACTCGACCAAGGCGCCGGCCTACAACTACCCGGCCTGGCGCGAGCAGGCGGCCGGGGCGTACATCGCCGGCTTCAAGCGGGCATACTTCTCGAACCGGGCGCCGTTCTTCATCGGCAACCACTTCGAGCACTGGAACGGCGGCATCTACATGGACGCCGTCGAGCAGGCCTTCAAGCACATCGCGCAGGCGAAGGAGAAGGGCGCGGACGTACGGCTCGTCTCCTTCCGGCAGTTCTGCGACTGGATCGACGTGCAGAAGCCCGAGGTGCTCGCCAAGCTGCGCACGCTGGCGCCGGGGCAGGCCCCGGCCGGTGGCTGGAAGACTTTCCTCGCGTAGCCCCTCGTTCGCCACCCTGTCTGAAATGTCCCGTGTAAATACGCCCTGAAATGCGGTTTTCGGCCCGGCAGGGGGGTGCCACAGCTCGCCGGAACGGACATGCGAAACTTTTCACATGAGTACCCGTAGCCGCGCCGTCCTGCTCAGCGCCGTGGCCGCCGCAGCGGCCCTGACCCTGTCCGCGTGCGGCAAGGGCGGTACCTCCGGCGGCGGCGGCAACACCAACTTCGTCACCGGCCACAACGGCATCGCCACCGCTCCGGCGGGCAAGCGCGCCAGTGCCCCGGACCTGTCCGGCAGGACCATCGACGGCAAGACCCTGGACGTCGCCGACTACAAGGGCCAGGTCGTCGTCATCAACGTCTGGGGCTCCTGGTGCAGTCCGTGCCGGGAGGAGGCGCAGTACTTCGCCAAGGTGTCGAAGCAGTACCAGGGCAAGGGCGTGCAGTTCGTCGGCATCAACACCCGGGACACCAGCACCACCCCCGCGGTCGCCTTCGAGAAGGAGCACGGCATCGGCTACCCGAGCCTGTACGACCCCACGGGCAAGCTGATGCTCCGCTTCAGGAGGGGCACGCTCAACCCGCAGCTGATCCCCTCCACGCTCGTCATCGACCGGCACGGGAAGGTCGCCGCGCGGGCCCTGGAGGCGCTCGACGACACCACCCTGCTGAAGATGCTCAAGCCGGTCGTCGCGGAGAAGTGACGTGAGCGCGACGCTGACGCTGGCCGTGGCGGGCCAGAACCCGACCGTGCTGCACGGCGCGCTGCTCGTCGCCGCGCCCGTGGCCCTGCTCGGCGGGCTCGTCTCCTTCTTCTCGCCGTGCGTGCTGCCGCTGGTCCCCGGCTACCTCTCCTACGTCACCGGCGTGGCGGGCACCGATCTGGCCGAGGCCAGACGCGGGCGGATGGTCGCCGGTGCCTCCCTGTTCGTGCTCGGCTTCAGCGCCGTGTTCGTCTCGGGCGGGGCGCTCTTCGGCTCCTTCGGCTGGACCCTCCAGGAGCACAAGGACGTCCTGACCGAGGTGCTCGGCGTCGTCATGATCCTCATGGGCGCCTTCTTCATGGGGCTGATGCCCTGGCTCACCCAGCGCGAGTTCCGCTTCCACAAGCGTCCGACGGCCGGCCTGGTGGGGGCGCCGATAGTCGGCGCCCTGTTCGGCATCGGGTGGACGCCCTGCATCGGACCGACCCTCGGCGCGGTGAACGCCCTCGCCATGACGGAGTCGAGCGCCGGGCGCGGGGCGCTGCTGATGGTCGCCTACTGCCTCGGCCTCGGCGTCCCCTTCGTCCTCACCGCGATCGCCTTCCGCAAGGCGCTCGGCGCGTTCAGCTGGGTCAAGCGCCACTATGTCTGGGTGATGCGCATCGGCGGCACGATGATGATCGTGACCGGTGTGCTGCTGCTGACCGGTGCCTGGGACAGTTTGGTGCAGCAGATGCAGACCTGGTCCGACGGCTTCACTGTGGGGATCTGATCGATGAGCAAGACCGACACCGGCAACAGCCAGGACCAGGAGGAGCTGGGAGCGGCCGGCTCCCAGCTGTCCACCGCCCCGCGGGAGGAGCTCTCCGCCGCTCCCGGCATAGGCGTCATCGGCTGGGCTCGCTGGTTCTGGCGGCAGCTGACCTCCATGCGGGTCGCGTTGCTGCTCCTGCTGCTGCTCTCGCTCGGCGCGATTCCCGGTTCGCTGATCCCGCAGACCGGCGCCGACCTGAACAAGGTCGACGACTTCCGCAAGGCCCACCGGACGCTCGCGCCGGTCTACGACAAGCTCGGCCTGTTCCACGTCTACAGCTCGGTGTGGTTCTCCGCGATCTACATCCTGCTGTTCGTCTCCCTCATCGGCTGCATCGTCCCGCGCACCTGGCAGTTCGTCGGCCAGCTGCGCGGCCGGCCGCCGGCCGCGCCCAAGCGGCTGACCCGGCTGCCCGCCTACACCACCTGGCGCACCACCGCCGACCCCGAGCAGGTCCGCGAGGCGGCGCTCGCCCTGATGAAGAAGCGCCGCTTCCGCGCCCACGTCGCCGGCGACGCCGTCGCCGCCGAGAAGGGCTATGTGCGCGAGCTGGGCAACCTGGTCTTCCACGTCGCCCTGATCGTGCTGCTGGTCGCCTTCGCCTGGGGCCAGATGTACAAGTCCGACGGCACCAAGCTGGTCGTCGAGGGTGACGGTTTCTCCAACTCGATCCTCCAGTACGACGACTTCAAGTCCGGCAGCATGTTCCAGAACGACGACCTGGTGCCGTTCAGCTTCGACCTGAAGGACTTCAAGGGCACCTACGAGGTCACCGGCCCGAACCGGGGCACGCCGCGCACCTACCAGGCGAGGATCGACTACAGCCAGGGCGCGTACGGCAAGCAGAAGTCGACCACCATCAAGGTCAACTCGCCGCTGCACATCGGCGACGCCAAGGTCTACCTCGTCAGCCACGGCTACGCGCCGGTCATCACCGTCCGCGACGGCAAGGGCAAGGTCGTCTACCACGACGCCGTACCGCTGCTGCCGCTCGACGGCAACGTCACCTCCAACGGCGTGGTGAAGGTGATGGACGGCTACGAGAACCCGCAGGGCAAGTCCGAGCAGCTCGGCTTCCAGGCCTTCTTCGTGCCGACCTTCGACGCGAAGAGCGGCACGATGCTCTCGCAGTTCCCGGCGCTGGTGAACCCGTTGCTCGCGGTGAACGCCTATCACGGCGACCTCGGTGTCGACTCCGGCATCCCGCAGAGCGTGTACCAGCTGGACAAGACGCACATGAAGGCGTTCAAGGACGGCAAGGGCCAGCTGCTGAAGAAGCTCCTGCAGCCGGGCGACACCCTCACGCTGCCGAACGGCGCCGGGTCCCTCACCTTCGAGAAGGACATCAAGGAATGGGCCGGCTTCGAGGTCGTCCAGGAGCCCGGCAGCGGCTGGGCGCTCGGGGGCGCCCTCGGCGCGATCTTCGGCCTGGCCGGATCCCTGTTCATCCAGCGGCGCCGGGTGTGGGTGCGCGCGGTACCGGGCCCCGACGGCGTGACGGTCGTCGAGATGGCCGGGCTGGGCCGCAGCGAGTCCGCCAAGGTGCCCGAGGAGCTGGGCGACCTCGCCGGAATCCTCTACGACCAGGCGCCGGGGGCACCCGACCCCGACGACGACTCCAACGAATCACCCATCGTTCCCGCCGAAGGGGCTGAGAAGTGACTCTCGCCGCCGCAACCAACGAACACCTGGCGAGCATCAGCAACACGCTGATCTACTCGTCGATGGCCGTCTACACCCTGGCCTTCTTCGCCTACATCGCCGAATGGCTCTTCGGCAGCCGCAGCAGGGTCGCCCGCACGGCGGCCGCGCTGACCGCCGAGGAAACGCAGAAGGCGGGCGCGCCCGCCGTCTCCGTGAAGCAGGCGGGTGGCACCGCCGTGCTGGAGCGGCCCAAGGTCGTCGTCCGGTCCGCCTCCGGTGCCCGCGATGTGCCCGACGGGCCCGGCGCGCACGGCGGGGACGCCCAGGGCGACCTCTACGGCCGGATCGCCGTCTCGCTCACCGTGCTCGCCTTCGTGGTGGAGCTGAGCGGCGTGATCGCCCGCGCGGCCTCCGTGCAGCGGGCGCCGTGGGGCAACATGTACGAGTTCAACATCACCTTCTCCACCGTCGCCGTCGGCGTGTACCTCGCGCTGCTGGTGCTGAAGAAGAACGTGCGCTGGCTCGGGCTGTTCCTGATCACCACGGTCCTGCTCGACCTCGGTCTCGCCGTCACCGTGCTGTACACCGCGAGCGACCAGCTGGTTCCGGCGCTGCACTCGTACTGGCTGTACATCCACGTCTCCACCGCGATCTTCTGCGGCGCCGTGTTCTACGTCGGCGCGGTCGCCACGATCCTGTACCTGTTCAAGGACTCGTACGAGAACAAGCTGCAGACCGGCGGCAAGCCCGGCGCCTTCGCCACCTCGGTGCTGGAGCGGCTGCCCGCCTCGGCGTCCCTCGACAAGTTCGCCTACCGGGTCAACGCGGCCGTCTTCCCGCTGTGGACGTTCACGATCATCGCGGGTGCGATCTGGGCCGGCGACGCCTGGGGCCGCTACTGGAACTGGGACCCGAAGGAGACCTGGTCCTTCATCACCTGGATCGGCTACGCCTGCTACCTGCACGCCCGGGCGACGGCGGGCTGGAAGGGCCGCAAGGCGGCCTACCTGGCGATGATCGCCTTCGGCTGCTGGCTGTTCAACTACTACGGCGTCAACATCTTCGTCAGCGGCAAGCACTCCTACGCGGGCGTGTGAGCCCGGGGTCGGTGACACTGGTGTCATGAGCGGTTCCATCGCACAGGGCACCAGTCAGACCCACGGGAACACGCACATACTCCACTTCATGGTGCGGTTCCCGAGGTCGATGGAAGAAGTCTGGCCGGCGGTGGCCACCCCCGAGGGACTCGGGGCGTGGTGCACCGCCGTCGACGTTCTGCAGCCCCACCTCGACGGCGAGGTCAGCCTGCGGGGCCTGGGCTCGGGCCGGGTCACCGCCTGGGACGTGGACCGGGTCGCGGAGTACACCGTCGAGGGCGGCGGCCGGCTCCGCTTCCACCTGGAGCGCGCCGGGGAGGCGGAGAGCGTGCTCCGCTTCACCCACGAGTTCCAGGGTGAACGGGCCTCGGAGGCCGACTGGCGCAGTCGATTCGAACGTTTGATCGAGGTCCTGGAGTCCGTGCAGGGGTTTCCCGGGCCGGAGCCCATGACGCCTTCGGAGCCCTCGGCGCCTTCGGAGTCCGTGGAGCCCCTCCCCGGGCAGTTCACCTGAAGCGGCGGCAGCCGCTCAGCACACCGCGGAGAGGCTGTCGTGGGCCACCGAGACGATGTGGTCGCGCAGCCGCTCGACGTACAGCCGCAGGTTCTTCGCCGCCACGTCCGTGTCCGGGTACCGGCTGGCCAGCCACAGCCCCTCGTGCAGCCGGTTCACCCACACGCACACCTGGTCGCCGTACGACACCCGCAGCAGCGCGTGCGCCCGCTGCTCGGTCCAGCGCTCGGCGCCGGGAACGCCCCGCGTGTCGACGTAGGAGACGATCGAGTACAGGTCCGGCGAGGTCGGCCGGAAGTCCGCGCCGAGCAGCCTCAGCACCCGGGCCAGCGGCATCCGGGCCAGCGACCGGTTGGCCTGCAGCTCGGCGCGCACCCCCCGAAGGGCGTCCGGCAAGCCCGCCGCCGGGCCCACCGGCACCTCGATGGGGGCGCCGCCCACGTACCAGCCCACCGAGTCGGTCCAGCGCGACTTCACCCGCGTGTGGAACGGCACCACCGTCCGGTACACCGGCTGCCCGCCGAGCTCGTGCACGATCAGCCCCGTCGCGGCCAGCAGACCGACCAGGCTGCCGCCGTACGGCCTGCAGTACGCCTCGAACGCCGCCGCCTCCTGTGCGTCCGCCAGCGGCTCGCACAGCATCCGCTGCCTGGGCAGCGGGCCGCCCGGCTCCAGCCCGAGGTCGACCGGGAAACCCGGCAGCACGCCGTCGCAGCGCCGGATGAACTCGCGCCAGCGGCCGACGATCGCGTGCTGTGCGTCGATGCCGTCCGCACCGGTCCGCTCGATCTCGCAGAAGTCGACGTAACTGGCCGCCGGAGCACGGGATCCGGGGCCGGTGCCGGACAGCGCGGCCGCGTACAGCTCGTGCACCTCGGCGGCGATCCGGGTCAGGGAGTAGGCGTCGACGTTGCTGTGGTCGAAGGCCATGTACACGCTGGCACCGTCGTCCCGGACGACCGCCGTGTAGATCAGGTTCGGCCAGCGCAGCGCGTCCGCGACGGTGTCGAAGCGGTCCTGGAGGTGCCGGACCAGCTCGTCCGTGTCGGGGAAGTCGCCCGCTTCCTGGCGGTGCAGGGAGACGTCGGCGGCGTCGAGGGTGAACCGGCCCAGTTCGTCGCCGGACCAGCGGAAGCCGCTGCGCAGCGTCTCGTGCCGTACCGTCCAGGCGCGCAGCGCCGACTGGAGCACGTCGAGGTCGACCGGGCCCGGCAGATCGAAGGCGGTGCCGAGCCAGGTCGGCACGAACAGCCCTTCGTCCCGGACGCACTTGGCGGTCCTGAGGTGCGACTCCTGGATGTAGGCGGGTGGTCGGGAGTCGTCCGGGAGTGCCGTCGCCGCCGCGACGGTCGCCGGGCTCAGTGTCCACTCGACGAGCCGTCCCGGCCGGACCTCGCAGCGCTGGATGTCAGTGATTCGCACGCGTCTCCCATCACAGAAAAGGGGCCCTGGTTGCGGGCCCCCTTCAAGGCAATGCCGTGGGACGCGGCCGGGACATGCGCGCCGCGTCCAATTCAACGGAACGGGTGGCAGTCCGAACACGGGAGCGAATAAGAGTCACCCGACGGTGATCGAGTCGAGTTTCTCGCGCAGGTACACGTGCGAGTCGACCGGCGGGTACGCCACCCGGCCCACCGGAGCGGGCACGGACTCCACGCGGGTGCCCGGGGTGCACTCACCGAAGTACACGAGCGACATCAGCTCCTCCGCGGGCGCGTCGGTGGGCGGCGGCAGCACCCGGTGCCGCCCGGACCGCCACCGGTCGCCGGTCCAGCGGGCCAGCAGATCACCGACGTTGACGGTGAAGGCGTCGGGGTCGTACGGCGCGTCCTCCCACCCGCCCTCGTCGGTGTACACCTGGAGCCCGCCCTTGCCGGTCTGGCGGTCGAGGACGGTGACGGTCCCGAAGTCGGTGTGCGGCCCGATCCGGAACTGGCCCGGCAGCGGATCACCGACGAGGTCCGTCCCCGGATACCAGTTGATGTTGAAGCCGTACGTCGGATGCCTCATGTGCCGGGTGAAGAAGTCGCGCCGGAGCCCCAGCGCACAGCCGAGCAGCGACAGCAGCTCCTTCTCCAGGCGGGCCATGTGCGCCAGATAGGCCCTGCAGAGCGTCCGGAGTCCGGGCACCTCGGCCGGCCACACGTTGGGCGCGTACCACTCGGCGTTGACGACGGGATCGTCGAAGGGCTCGTCCGTCGCGAAGGTGAGTGACTCCTTCAGGTCGGGCGGTGTCTCGGTCCCCTCCGCGTACCCGTTGGCCTCGGCCCCGGGCCCGAGCCAGCCGCGGCCGCCGACCTTCGCCTCGTAGTGCCGCTTGACCTCGTCCGGGAGCAGGAAGAACTCCCGCGCCGCCCGCCGGATCCCGGCCCGCAGCCCGGACTCCACCCCGTGCCCGGTGACCAGCAGGAACCCGGCGGTCCGCAGCGCCTGGTCGACGGTGCGGGCGAGGGCGGCGCGGGTCTCCTCGTCGCCCTCCAGCCAGGGCCGCAGGTCGATGGTGGGAACACGTGGGTCACGCACCGATGTCCTCATTCCACAGCTCCGGGTTGTCCTCGACGAAGGCGCGCAGCATCGCGACGCACTCGTGGTCCTGGAGGACCAGGATCTCCACACCGTGCGCGGCGAGCCAGTCGTGGCCACCGTGGAACGTGCGGGCCTCACCGATCACCACCCGGGAGATGCCGAACTGACGGACCAGGCCGGAGCAGTACCAGCAGGGGGAGAGGGTCGTGACCATGGTGGTCCCGCGGTACGACCGCTGTCGTCCGGCCGCGCGGAAGGCGGCCGTCTCCGCATGGGTGGAGGGGTCGTCGTCCTGGACCCTGCGGTTGTGCCCGCTGCCCAGGAGGGTGCCGTCGGGGGCGTAGAGCGCGGCGCCGATGGGGATCCCGCCCTCGGCGAGAGATACGCGTGCCTCCCCCAGGGCGGTGGCGAGCCAGGCGCGGGCCTGTCGTTCGTCCATGGCCCCACTGTGCTGTGCGGGGGGAGTGCCGGGCAACAGCGTCCCGAAGGGGTGCGGGGAACCGCGGCGTCCCAAGCCTCCTTCCCCAAGCCGGCAGCGCCGCACGACCTGCGGGCATCGGCACCGCCGATGCCCCCATCGGCAACGCCCCGCACCGGCGCGTGGATCGATGCCCGGCCCGGTCCTAGCGTCGACGCCATGACCCCCGAACTCAAGGGCACAGCCCAGCTGACCACCGCCATGATGCTCTCCGGCACGCTCGGCGTCTTCGTCGTCGAGTCCGGTGCCCCGCCCTTCGACGTCGTCTTCTTCCGCGTCCTGTTCGGCGCCCTCGCCCTCGGCGGTTATGTCGTCGCCCGCGGCCGGCTGGGTGACCACGGCTTCACCCGCCGTACCTTCTCACTCGCCGTCCTCGGCGGGGTGCTCATCGTCTTCAACTGGGTCCTGCTCTTCCAGGCGTACGAGAACACGTCCATCTCGGTGGCCACGGTCGTCTACCACACGCAGCCCTTCTACGTGGTCCTCCTCGGCGCCCTGCTGTTCCGCGAACGGCTCACCGCAGCGAAGGCCGGCTGGATCGCGGTGGCCTTCACCGGGCTGGTGCTGGTCTCCGGTGTCACCCCCGGCGACTTCGAAGGCGGCGGGTCGTACCTGACCGGCATCGGCCAGGCCCTCCTCGCCGCCCTGCTCTACGGTCTGTCCACGCTGGTCACCAAGCGGATCACCGGTGTCCGCCCGCATCTGATCGCCCTCGTCCAGGTCCTGGTCGGCATCCCGCTGCTGCTGCCCTTCGCGGACTTCGGAGCCATGCGCGGCACCGGCTGGGGCTGGGGCTGGCTCGCCGGGCTCGGGTTGATCCACACCGGCCTGATGTACGTCCTCATGTACGCCGCCTACGCCAAGCTGCCGACCTCGAAGATCGCCGTCCTGGCCTTCGTCTACCCGGCCGTGGCGATGCTGATGGACTGGCTGGTCTACGGCCACCACATCGGGCTCGTCCAGGCGCTGGGCGTGCCGCTGATCGTGACGGCGAGCCTGAAGGTCACCCTTGCCCGGCCTGTTCGGACACCAGCCGCCGCGCCTGCTCCACGAACAGCCGCGCATGCGCCGGAAGCCGCTTCCCGGCCCGCCACGCCAGCTGCGTGCGAAGCGTGAACGGCGGCTGCCAGGCCAGCCGTACGAGAGAGCCCGCCGCGAGTTCGGCGGCGATCGTCACCTCGGGCAGCAGCGTGATCCCGAGGCCGGCCGCCGCCGCGCGCTTGGTGGCCTCGATGGTGCCGAACTCCATGAAGCCCACGTCCCCGAAGGACTTCAGCTCGCGCTCGAACAGGTCCCGGTAGGCGCAGCCGGGCTCGGGGGCCAGCAGCGGCCGGTCCGTCAGGTCGGCTGTGGCGACCGCCGCCCCGGCCAGGGCGTGCCCGGGCGCCGCGACCAGCGCCAGCGGCTCCACCGCCAGCACCGTGCTGGTGAGCCCCGGGTGCTCGGTCTCCTCCTCCATCAGGAACCCCACGTCGTACGTGCCCTGACGCAGCGCCTGCCGGGTCTCGTCACCGATGGTGGTGCGCAGCGCGAGCCGCACCCGGGGGTGGCGGTGGTGGAAGTACTCGAGCAGCGGCGGCAGCCGGTAGGAGGTCAGCGACTCCATGGTGCCGACGGTCAGGGTGCCGGAGGGCTCCTCCGGCTCGGTCACCGCGGCCCGGGCCTCCTCGGCCAGCTCGATGATCTGCCGGGCGTAGGGCAGCAGCCGCTCGCCGGCCGCGGTGAGCCGGATCCGGCCGCCGAGCCGGTCGAACAGCTCGACGCCGAGGGAGGATTCCAGCGCGCGGATCTGGCCGGTCACGCTGGACTGGGCATACGACAGCTCGGCCGCGGCCCGGGTGAAGCTCAGCACCGTGGCGACCTTCTCGAAGGTGACGAGCAGCCGGAGTTCCACCGTCAGTCGCCCTTGGGGTCGTCCTTGTCGGGGGACTTGTCGACGGACGAGTCCAGGGAGCGGAGGAACTCGGGGTTGTCGTCGGGGGCGACCCAGCGCCCGGCCGACCCCCGGTGCCACGGCGAGGGCGTGGATCCGCCGGCCGGTGCCCGCCGCACCCGGCCGGTGATCAGCCAGGCGACCGGACCGACCAGCACCTCGCCGAAGAGCAGGATGATGATCACCCACGCCACCTTCGGCAGATGACGGACCTCTTCCTCAGGGGTGTTCAGACAGTCCACGAAGGCATAGATCCACAGGGCCAGCACCAGCAGGAACGGCAGATACCTGAGCATGGCGTTGCGCTCCCCCGAAGAAGTGAGACGGCCCCGGTGACCGGGCCAGGGTAGCGGGTGGTCATGCCGGATGGGCCGTGATCGCCGAGCGCCCCGGCCGTGCCGGCTCCCCGGTGGGGCGGGGGTGGGCGCGGGGGCGAAGCGGTAGGTCGGCGATACTTGACCGCATGGCTTACGACGATCTTCGCTCCCTGCTGCGGGCGCTGGAGCGCGAGGGCGACCTCAAGCGCATCAAGGCCGAGGTCGACCCCTATCTGGAAGTCGGGGAGATCGTCGACCGGGTGCAGAAGTCCGGCGGCCCGGCGCTGCTCTTCGAGAACGTGAAGGGCTCGGCGATGCCCCTCGCCATGAACGTCTTCGGCACCGACCGCCGCCTGCTGAAGGCGCTGGGCCTGAAGTCGTACGGCGAGATCTCCGAGAAGATCGGCGGGCTGCTGCGGCCGGAGCTGCCGCACGGCTTCGTCGGGGTGCGCGAGGCCTTCGGCAAGCTCGGCGCGATGACCCACGTGCCGCCGAAGAAGGTGAAGTCCGACAGCGCACCCGTCCAGGAAGTCGTCCTGCACGGCGACGAGGTGGACCTGGACCGGCTCCCGGCGCTGTTCACCTGGCCGAAGGACGGCGGCTCCTTCTTCAACCTGGGTCTGACCCACACCAAGGACCCCGAGACCGGCATCCGGAACCTGGGCCTGTACCGCCTGCAGCGCCACGACAGGCGCACCATCGGCATGCACTGGCAGATCCACAAGGACAGCCGCAACCACTACCAGGTGGCGGCGAGGAGGGGCGAGCGGCTGCCCGTCGCCATCGCCTTCGGCTGCCCCCCGGCCGTCACCTACGCCTCCACCGCACCCCTGCCCGGCGACATCGACGAGTACCTCTTCGCCGGGTTCATCGCGGGCCGGCGGATCGAGATGGTCGACTGCAAGACGGTGCCGCTCCAGGTCCCCGCACAGGCGGAGGTGGTGCTGGAGGGCTGGCTGGAGCCGGGCGAGATGCTGCCCGAGGGCCCCTTCGGCGACCACACCGGCTTCTACACCCCGCAGGAGCCCTTCCCCGCGCTGAGGATCGACTGCGTGACGATGCGCAGGCGCCCGCTGCTGCAGTCGATCGTCGTCGGCCGCCCGCCGACGGAAGACGGACCGCTCGGTCGCGCCACGGAGCGCTTCTTCCTGCCGCTCCTGAAGATCATCGTCCCGGACATCGTGGACTACCACCTGCCCGAAGCCGGTGGTTTCCACAATTGCGCGATCGTCTCGATCGACAAGAAGTACCCGAAGCACGCCCAGAAGGTGATGCACGCGATCTGGGGGGCACACATGATGTCCCTGACCAAGCTGATCGTGGTCGTCGACTCCGACTGCGACGTGCACGATCTGCACGAGGTCGCCTGGCGGGCCCTCGGCAACACCGACTACGCCCGCGACCTCACGGTCGTCGAAGGCCCGGTGGACCATCTCGACCACGCCTCCTACCAGCAGTTCTGGGGCGGCAAGGCGGGGATCGACGCGACGAAGAAGTGGCCCGAGGAGGGCTACACCCGAGACGGCGGCTGGCCGGACATGGTCCTCTCGGACCCGGCTACGGCGGCCTTGGTGGACCGCCGCTGGAAGGAGTACGGCCTGTGAGCAGCGCTTCTGCCGCGATCCCGCAGCCGGGACGCACGAAGGCCTTTCTGCGTCTGGTGATGATCGAGCACTCGATCTTCGCGCTGCCCTTCGCGTACATCGCCTCCCTGACGGCGATGTACGCGTGGGACAGGAACATCCACTGGGCCCGGCTGCTGCTGGTCACCATCTGCATGGTCGGCCTGCGCACCTTCGCGATGGCGGTCAACCGGATCATCGACCGCGAGATCGACGCCCGTAACCCGCGCACGGCCCACCGGGAACTGGTCACCGGCGCGATGTCGGTCCGGCACGCCTGGACGGGCGCCCTGATCGCCCTGGTGATCTTCCTCAGCGCGGCGGCCCTGCTGAACCCCCTGTGCCTGGCCCTGGCCCCGGTGGCGGTGATCCCCATGGTGATCTACCCCTACGGCAAGCGCTTCACGAACTTCCCGCAGGCCATCCTCGGCCTCGCCCAGTCCATGGGCCCGATCGGCGGCTGGCTCGCCATCTCGGGCTCCTGGAGCTGGGACGCGGTGATCCTCGGCCTCGCCGTGGGCGTCTGGATCGGCGGCTTCGACCTGATCTACGCCTGCCAGGACGTGGAGACCGACCGCGAGATCGGCGTCATGTCGGTCCCGGCCCGCTTCGGCGTCCCGGCCGCGATCTGGGGCGCGCGGGTGTGCCACGCCATCACGACCGCCCTGTTCGTCTGGTACGGCGTCGTCACCGGTGCGGGTGTCTTCTTCTGGCTGGGCCTGCTCATCGTCGCGGGCGCCTTCCTCTACGAGCACCGCATCGTGCGCCCCCACGACCTGTCCCGCCTCAACAGGGCGTTCTTCTCGGTCAACGGCTTCATCGGCATTGCCCTGTTCGTGTGCGCGCTGCTCGATCTCCTGGTTCGGGGTCTCAGGGCCTGAGGCGCCGCCTGCCACCCGGCCTGAGTCCTGCCCGACCGACCGGTACGCTCAAGGTGTGAACGCAGGAGAAAAGCAGCGGGTGCCTTGGATCGTGGGGGTGTCCGGTGCTTCCGGGACGCCGTATGCGGCCGCCGTGCTGCGGGCGCTGCTGACGGCGGGGGAGGCGGTCGACCTGGTGGTCAGCCGGGCCTCGCGGCTGACGCTGCTGGACGAGACGGGCATCTCCTTCCGGGACGCCCACTGGCAGGACGACCTGCGGGAATGGCTGGCCCGGGGGGCCGACGGCAAGCCCGGTACCTTCGACGTGGACATCAGCGCGGTGCGGCACTGGAGCGCGGGCGACCTCGCGGCCGGGCCGTCCTCGGGGTCGTACCCGGCGAAGGGGATGCTCATCGTGCCCGCCTCCACCGCCTGTGTCGCCGGTGTGGCGCTCGGGCTGTCCAAGGACCTGCTCCAGCGTACGGCGAGCGTCACCCTGAAGGAGCGCCGGAAGCTGGTCGTCGCCGTCCGGGAGACCCCCCTGAACGGCCGGACGCTGCGGCACCTGGTCGCCCTGGACGACGCCGGCGCCAGTGTCGTACCGGCCTCGCCCGCCTTCTACGCCGGCGCCACCCACATCCAGGACCTGGTGGACTTCGTCGCCGGTCGGGTGCTGGACGCGGCGGGCGTCGAGCACGGCCTGTACCGGCGGTGGCGGGGCGAGCTGGGCGGCGGCGCGCCGGGCAAGTAGCAGTACCTCCTCTCATCACTTCGGGAACTTTCAGCGGAAGGCTTCGATCGCATGGACGCGGTGGACAGGCAGCTCATCCAGGCCCTGAGGGAGAACGGCCGGGCCTCCTACGCGGAGCTGGGGCGCCTCGTCGGCCTGTCGGGCCCCAGCGTCACCGACCGCATCAACCGTCTGGAGGCGGCCGGTGTCATCACCGGCTACCGCGCCACGGTGAACGCGGCCTCCCTCGGTCTCGGGGTCACCGCCCTGATCGGCATCTCGCTCTCCGACGCCGCCGACCACGAGGACGTCGCGCAGCGCCTGCGGGACCTGCCGGAGATCGAGGACTGCTGGTTCATCGCCGGCGACGACTCCTTCATGCTCAAGGTGCGCTCGACGGACGTCGACGGCCTGGAGAAGACGATCCGCCGGCTCAGCGGAACCAAGGGCGTCTCCCGCACCCGCACCACCATCGTGCTCTCCACCAAGTGGGAGAACCGGGTCGGAGAGCTGCCCGAAGAGGTCTAGGGATACCGTTGGCCGTCGGTCGGGCTGTCGTAGAAAGGTGTTGGCATGGACGTCGGGCTCAAGCGCGAGCTGGAGGAGAAGGTCCGCTCCGGTGAGCGGCTGACCCGTGAGGACGGCATCGCACTGTACGAGTCGGACGACCTGGCGTGGCTCGGCGGCCTCGCCCACGAGGTGCGCACCCGCAAGAACGGCGACGTCGTGCACTTCAACGTCAACCGGCACCTGAACATGACCAACGTGTGCACCGCCTCCTGCGCCTACTGCTCCTTCCAGCGCAAGCCGGGCGAGAAGGACGCGTACACGATGCGCATCGAGGAGGCCGTCAAGCTGGCCAAGGCGATGGAGTCGGACAACCTCACCGAGCTGCACATCGTCAACGGCCTTCACCCCAGCCTGCCGTGGCGCTACTACCCGCGCTCCCTGCGCGAGCTCAAGGCCGCCCTGCCCCACGTGTCGCTGAAGGCGTTCACGGCGACGGAGATCCACCACTTCGAGACGATCAGCGGTCTTTCGGCCTCGGAGATCCTGGACGAGCTGATCGACGCGGGCCTCGAGTCCCTCACCGGTGGCGGCGCCGAGATCTTCGACTGGGAGGTCCGGCAGCACATCGTGGACCACAGGACCCACTGGGAGGACTGGTCCCGGATCCACCGCCTGGCGCACGAGAAGGGCCTGAAGACCCCGTGCACCATGCTGTACGGCCACATCGAGGAGCCCCGCCACCGCGTCGACCACGTGCTGCGGCTGCGTGAGCTGCAGGACGAGACGAACGGCTTCCAGGTCTTCATCCCGCTGCGCTACCAGCACGACTTCGTGGACATGAAGGACGGCAAGGTACGCAACACCCTCCAGGCCCGCACCCAGATGGCGACCGGCGCCGAGGCGCTGAAGACCTTCGCGGTCTCCCGGCTGCTCTTCGACAACGTCCCGCACGTGAAGGTCTTCTGGGTGATGCACGGCGTGCAGACCGCCCAGCTGGCCCTGCAGCACGGCGCGGACGACATGGACGGCTCGGTCGTCGAGTACAAGATCACGCACGACGCGGACAACTTCGGCACGCCGAACAAGCTGACCCGTGAGGACCTCCTGGAACTCATCCGGGACGCCGGCTTCCGCCCGGTGGAGCGCAACACGCGGTACGAGATCATCCGCGAGTACGAGGGCCCCGACCCGGCGCGCAGGGAGTCGCCCCAGCCGATGAGGGTCTGACGTCCCGCTCTGTGAGGAGGGCGCCTCGAGGGGTACCCGGCGGCCGTGAGTTCCCGTACGGCCGCCCCGGAGGAGCAGTACACCGCCGCGCCCTTCGTCCCGGAGGGTGCCGGTCTCACCGCCCTGCGCGAGGCGGCGGCCGGCTGCCGGGGCTGTCCCCTGCACCGGGACGCCACGCAGACGGTGTTCGGCCAGGGGAACGCGCACGCCCGCGTCATGCTCGTGGGTGAGCAGCCCGGCGACCAGGAGGACCGTCAGGGCAAGCCCTTCGTCGGCCCGGCCGGCAAACTCCTCGACCGCGCCCTGGACGAAGCCGGCATTGATCCGGCTCAGGCGTACGTCACCAACGCGGTCAAGCACTTCAAGTTCACCCGGGCCGAGCCGCGCAAGCGCCGCATCCACAAGGCGCCCAGCCTCCGCGAGATGACGGCGTGCGGGCCCTGGCTCGCTGCGGAGCTGGCCCTGGTGGAGCCGGAGCTGATCGTGGTGCTGGGCGCGACGGCCGGCAAGGCGCTGCTCGGGTCGTCGTTCCGGGTGGGCGAGGTGCGCGGAACCGTGCTGGAGCGGGAGATCCACGGGCGGCCGGAGCGGCTGGTGCCGACCGTGCACCCCTCGTCGGTGCTGCGGGCGCAGGACGACGCGGACAGGAAGGCCGCGTACCAGGGGCTGGTCGCCGATCTGAAAGTGGCTGCACGCGCCCTCGGGTAATAGATACAGTGGCCCTATGCCGCTTACTTTCACCCTGGATCCGGCCATCACCCCGACCCTGCGCGACGGCATCCTCGACCTGTGGACGGACGTGTCCAACGCAGGCGGCGCGGTGGGCTTCGTGCCGCCGGTGGCCCGCGAGGACGTCCGGCCGGAGCTGGTGAAGCACTTCGTGGGCATGGCCGAGGGGCGGCACCGGCTGCTCGTCGGGTGCGACGAGTCGGGCGCGCCGGCCGCGACCGCCTTCTTCGCCTTCAACACCCACCGGCTCCAGACGCACTGGGTATGGCTCTACACGGTGATGGTCCACCCGAGGCATCAGGGCCAGGGCCACGGCCGCGACCTGCTGGCGGCCGCCGCGGACGCGGCCCGCACCTTCGACGGCGTCGACGCCATCCGGCTGACCTGCCGGGGCGGACTCGGTCTGGAGCGGTTCTACGGCTCCTGCGGCTACAAGGAGGTCGGCCGGATCCCCGGTGCCATCCGGGCGGCACCCGGCGACGACCGCGACGACGTGATCATGCTGCTGCCGCTCGGCTGACCCCCCTGCAAGATCCCTCCCGTGTCGTGCTTCACTGGGCGATGACCCTTTTTGGAATCGGACGAGTGGATTGAGATGCTCCGCTACACGCTGATGCGCCTCGGCATCTTCGCCGGCTGCCTCGTGGTCGTCTGGGGAGCCGTCTACTCAGGCATCTTCCCGCGCGGCTTCGGCAGCTCCAACGGCCTGTGGATCATGCTGCTCGCGCTCGTCCTGTCGGCGCCGATCAGCTGGGTCGTGCTGCGCAGCGAGCGGGACCGGGCCTCGGTGCGGATCGTGAACAGGGTCGACCGGATGAAGGCCAACCTGGAGGCCAACCGCAACCAGGAGGACGTCGCCGACGACACCGCGAGGGCGCAGGGCGAGGCAGCCGCGTCCAACTAGTCTTGCCCTCATGGGTGGGGCGAGGACCAAGCGGATGCCGCGTGCGGTGCGGGAGCAGCAGATGCTCGACGCCGCCGTACGCATCTTCGGGCAACGCGGCTACATGGCCGCCTCGATGGACGAGATAGCCGAACTCGCCGGTGTGTCCAAGCCGTTGGTCTACCTGTACCTGAACTCCAAGGAAGACCTCTTCACCGCCTGTATCCGGCGCGAGGCCACCGCCCTCGCGGAGGCCGTCCGCGCCGGGGTCCGCACGGACCTGCCGGCCGACCGCCAGCTGTGGGACGGCCTGCGGGCCTTCTTCGCGCACACCGCCGAACACCCCGACGCCTGGTCCGTGCTGCATCTCCAGGCCCGGACGCACGGGGAGCCCTTCGCCGCCGAGGTCGCCGCGATGCGCGCGGAGATCGTCGCGTTCGTCACCCGCCTGGTCGCGGTCGCGGCCCGCGACGCCCACCGGGACCCCGACCTGCCGGAGCACGAGGTCGCGGGGCTCGCCGAGGCGCTGGTGGGTGCGGCGGAGTCGCTGGCCGCCTGGGCCAACAGCACCCCCGGGGTCTCCCCCCGCCAGGCGGCGGCCACGCTGATGAGCTTCGCCTGGTCGGGGCTCGGCAACCTGATGGCAGGCCGCCCATGGACTCCGCCCGGTCCGGGCTGAGGCCGTATGCGGGGGCGTGCAGCCCTCCCGTTAAGAAATTCCCAACTCCCGTACAACCTCTCCTTACTGTCGGGGGTCTGGTTTAGGAGTCAACAGACTCCTTAGCCTCTCGCGCCGCCACGCGACCCCCACTGAGCGTGCGGCGCGCTGTCCACTTGGGGAACATAGATGCGCATTCGAGCCAGCCTGGCCGCCGCGACCGTGTCCGGTGCCGTGGCGCTCACCGCTCTCGTAGCTCCGTCCGCGCAGGCGGCCGACGATCCCGCGGGTGTCGCGGCGAAGATGACGCCCTCCGTGGCCGGCGCTCCGGCCGACGACGCCCAGGGCGACACGCAGGTCACCAAGGTCACCGTCAACGGCAACAGCGACCTCGTCGTCGGCGTCGGCAAGAAGACCTTCACCATCTACGTGACCGCCACCGACCCGTCCGGCATCTACGGCGCCGGTGCCTACCTGTGGCACGGCACCGACGTCGACAACGCGGACGGTGTCCTCTACACGGACGACGACGCCACCTGCGACAACTGGAGCGCCACGTCCGCCACCTGCAAGATCACCATCACGGTCGACCCCAACACCGACCTGTACGACAGCTCCCTGGCCGGCAAGTGGAACGTCGCCGCGTGGGCCGTCGGCAACGACGCCGACTACGTGCAGAAGGACGTCTACAAGAACCACTGGGTGAAGCGCGCCGCCAGCTTCAGCGGCTTCAACGCGGGCCCGGAGCCGGTCTCCAAGGGCAAGACCATCACCGTCACCGGCACCCTGAACCGCGCGAGCTGGACCTACCTGAAGTACTACGGCTACGGCAGCCAGTCCGTCCAGCTCCAGTTCAAGGAGGCGGGCTCCAGCACCTACAGCACCGTCAAGACGATCAAGAGCTCGTCCAGCGGCTACCTGAAGACCACGGTCACCGCCTCCGCGGACGGCACCTGGCGCTTCCACTACGCGGGCAACAGCACCTCGTCCGTCGCCGACGCCTACGACTACGTCGACGTCCGCTGACGCGCACCGCACCCGCGAGCAGTTCGCACACACGCCCGGCCGGGGTTTCCCGGCCGGGCGTTCTGCGTGGGGCGGCTTCGGGAGCGAGGACCGTCGGACGGGTTCACCGAGGCCGTGGGCTCCCGCCGGTGTCGATGGCGCGCACCTCTCCGGCCAGGTGCGGCCGGCCGCCGCCGCCCCGCAGTTCGAAGCGTCCCGTGCCGTCCGCGCCGTACGTCACCGTCGCCGGCAGCAGGACCGGTGCCCGGAAGTGGGCCCGCACCACGGCGTGGGCGGGGGTGCCGTGGGCGGCCAGGCAGCGGGCCACCGTCCACATGCCGTGCGCGATGGCCCGGGGGAAGCCGAAGAGGCGGGCGGTGAGCGGGTGCAGGTGGATGGGGTTGCGGTCGCCGGAGACGGCCCCGTAGCGCCGGCCGATGTCCTCGGCGAGCCGCCACTCGGCGACGAGGGGCAGTGGCCCGGGCGCCTCCCGACGCGGTTCGGCGGGACTTTCCGTGCGGTGCCGGGCGAGGTAGGTGCTGCGCGACTCCCACACCACCTGCCCGCCGGCCCGCATCCCGGTCACCACCGTCGCCTCGGTGCCGCGCCGGTGCGGGGCGAGTCGCTCGATGTGCACGGCGAGTTCGTACGCACCGGCTGCCGGAAGGGCCCCGTGCCGGGTGATCTCGACCGAGGTGTGGACGAGCCCGAGGAGCGGCAGCGGAAAGGCCCGGTCGCTCATCAGCCGCATGGCCGAAGGGAAGCCGAGGACGTGCGGATAGGTGACCGGAATGCTGCTGTCACCGGTGGGGAAACCGCACACCCTCTCGTAGGCGGCCAGCCGCTCCTGGTCGACCCGCACACCCGGCAGCACCAGCCGCTCCCGCGGGAACTCCGCCTCGGCGGAGGGCCGCTTGAAGGGGGAGCGCAACACGCCGCTCGCGAGATGCAGCAACTCACCTGCCACGTAGAGCCCCCATCTTGCTTACCCCGCAGTAAGGTTACCGGCGGTAAGTCTACGGCACGGCGAACGTGAGCCTCCGTCACACAACCTCCGAGGCTGCACACCCCCGGCCCCGGACAACCCCCGAACCCGCACCACCCCCTCACAGAAGACCCGTACGATCACCTGCCTAACCTGCGGTAACTCCTTTCTGCGTATCTATGAGGGTCCACCGCAGGTGCACCACGCCAGAGGAGCCGCCGTGTCCACGCCCTTCCCGAACACCCCTGTCTCCTCCGGCGCTCCCGTCTCCGCCACCGACTACGACGGCCGCCCCGTCCTCGTCGAGCCCTGGATCCAGCGGCTGGACGGCACGGTGCGGGAGGTGTCCGTACCGCCGTTCACACCCCCGGTGAAGCACGGCTCCCTCGCCGACCTGCCGTTCGACAACGCCGAGACCGCCCCCGCCGCCATTGTGCTCAGCCGCAGGCTGCCCGACGGCCGCTGGACCGACGTGACGGCCGCGCACTTCGCCGAGCAGGTGCTCTCGGTGGCCAAGGGCCTGATCGCCGAGGGGCTGGTGCCGGGCGACCGGATCGCCGTCATGGCCCGTACGACGTACGAGTGGACGCTGCTCGACTTCGCCGCCTGGGCCGCGGGCCTGGTCACCGTGCCGGTCTATCCGACCTCGTCCGTCTTCCAGACCCGGTGGATCCTGCACGACTCCGGCGCGGTCGCCCTGATCACCGAGACCGACGCCCAGGCCTCCGCCATCGGCCCCGAACTCCAGCACCTGCCCGACCTGCGCCACCTGTGGGTGATGGACAAGGAGCACGTGACCCGGCTCGCCGAGGCCGGTGCGCAGGTACCGGACGGCGAAGTCGCCGTACGGCGCGGCATGCTGGGCCCCGACACCCTCGCCACGCTCATCTACACCTCCGGCACCACCGGCCGCCCCAAGGGCTGCGTCCTCTCGCACGGCAACTTCTTCGCCGAGGTCGACAACGCCATCGAGCTGCTCCACCCGGTCTTCAAGGCCCAGGACGAGGAGCCGTCCGTCCTGCTGTTCCTGCCGATGTCCCATGTCTTCGGACGGATGGTGGCCATCGCCTGCGTCCGTGCCCGGGTGCGCCTCGGTCATGCGCCGAGCCTGGCCGCCGAGGACCTGCTGCCGGACCTCGCCGCCTTCAGGCCCACCTGCCTGCTGACCATCCCGTATATCCTGGAGAAGGTGTACAACTCGGCCCGCGCGAAAGCCGAGTCGGGGGGCAAGGTCGCGGCCTTCGACCGGGCGGCGGCCGTGGCCCGGCGCTACGGCGAGGCGCTGGAGGCCCGGCAGACCGGCACCGGGGGCGGTCCCAGCCGTTCCCTCAAGACGGCCCGCACCTTCTACGACCCGCTGGTCTACCGCAAGATCCGCGCCGCCATGGGCGGCCGAGTCCGCTACGCCATCTGCGGCGGTTCCCCGCTCGGCAGGCGCTTCGCCGCGTTCTACGCCGGTGCCGGCATCGAGATCTTCGAGGGGTACGGGCTGACCGAGACCACCGGGGCCACGACCGTCACCCCGCCGCTCAAACCCCGCCTGGGGACGGTCGGCTGGCCGCTGCCCGGCAGCCGCGTCCGCATCGCCGCCGACGGCGAGATCCTGGTCGCCGGCGACCACGTCCTGCGCGGCTACTGGGATCCCCAGGCCGGCGGTGTCGTCCCGGCGACCAGGGACGGCTGGCTGCCCACCGGCGACATCGGCGAACTGGACGACGAGGGCTATCTGACCATCACCGGCCGCAAGAAGGAACTGCTGATCACCGCGGGCGGCAAGTCGGTGGCCCCGGCCCCGCTGGAGAACTGGCTGCGCCAGCACCCGCTGATCTCCCAGGTGATGCTGGTCGGCGACGCCCGCCCGTACGTGGGCGCGCTGGTCACCCTCGATCCCGACGGCGTCACCCACTGGCGGCAGATGATCGGCAAGCACCCGGTGCCGCCGGAACTGCTCATGGGGGACCCGGAGTTGGAGGCCGTTCTGCAGCGTGCGATCGACGAGGCCAACAGGCTGGTGTCGCGCCCGGAGTCCATCCGCCGGTTCGCCGTCCTGCCCGTGGACTTCACCGAGGAGGCGGGG
Organism: Streptomyces sp. NPDC046759; assembly: GCF_040645475.1. NCBI lineage: Bacteria > Bacillati > Actinomycetota > Actinomycetes > Kitasatosporales > Streptomycetaceae > Streptomyces > Streptomyces sp. NPDC046759. The sequence continues at coordinate 26,333 of NZ_JBEYYJ010000020.1, forward strand.
CATCTGACCCCCTCGATGAAACTGCGCCGCGAGCAGATCATGGCCGACTTCGCGAGCGAGGTGGAGGGCCTGTACGACCGGCGGTGACCACCGCGGGGCCGCCGCCCCCGCCCGGGGGTCGGCACCCGCTCCTCGTCGATCCCGCGTCGTCCGGACTCGGCGGGGCGGGGAGCGGGTTGCCGCCTGGGTCGGTCCCGGCCCGCCACCGATCCTCGTACGACACCTGACTTGCAGTCAATCCTTGGGTTTCCATCACAACCCCAAGTGTTAGCTTGGGTGTTGTGACCCTGGACGATCTCCGCGTGTTCGTGGCCGTGTGCCGCGCCGGCAGCCTCAGTTCCGTCGCCCGCGACCTCGGCTGCACCCAGTCCGCCGTCAGCCAGCACGTGAAACGGCTGGAGCGGGAGACCGGGGTCGCGCTCCTGGAACGGCAACCGCGAGGCGTCGTCCCCACCCGGGCCGGGCGCGTACTGGAGGCCGCCGCGGCCGAGGGCATCTCGGGCCTCGATCTCGCCGTACGGCAGCTCCGCGATCTCGTCGACGGCCACAGCGGGCACGTCCGCGTCGCCACCGGTGCCACCACCGTGCGGCACTTCATGTCCGAGGCGGTGGTCGCGTTCCGCAGCCGTCATCCCGAGGTCAACCTGGAGTTCCGTACGGTCAGTTCGGGACGCGGCGCCTTCGACGCCCTGTCCGACGGCACCCTCGACCTGGCCTGGATCACCGTCGGCTCCCCGGTACGGGGTATCGAGCAGCGGACGGTCGCGGAACTGCCCTGGCTGCTCGCCGTCCGCGCCGACGACGCCCTGGCCGGACGCCGGGACCTCGATCCCGCCGAACTGCGGGACGTCCGCCTCATCCGGCTGCCCCCGAACTCCACGTCCGCCGTCCGCCTCGACGCGGCCGCGGCCGAGCGGGGCCTGCGATTCGCCTACGACACCAGCGTCGCCGACTGGGACACGGCTCTGCTTCTGGCCGAGTTGGGAGTGGGCCGGGCGGTCGTCCCCGCCGTTCCGGGGCTGCCGGTGCCGGGGGAGGGCGCGCTGCGGCTCGTCCCGCTCACCGGCTTGCGCCCCTTGCCCGTCGGCTGGGCCGTCCGCCGCTGGGACGCCCTCAGCCCTCCGGCACGGGCGTTCGCCGACACGGTCGCGGAGTCCCGGGATGCGGCCGCGCGCGGTGCCGCGGCCTGAACGGCATTTCGGCCCGGACGGCCGTCGGCGGCACGCGGAACGTCGGGATCCATGTGGTGCCGACCCGCGCGGGGAGCAGCCGAGACCGGACAGCGCGTGCGAGCTCCTGGTTCCCAGGGCCGTGGGCCGGTGGCATCCACCCGCGTCAGCCCTGCTTGCGGGCGAGCAGGAACGCCTGCGGGACCGACTCCGCCAGCGCCTCGTCCGGCTCCCGCACGGTGCTGGAGTGGAGCCGGAAACCGGCGTCGGACAGCAGCTCCACCATGTGCTCGGGGCGGCGCCGGTGAAAGTCGAGCGCCACCGGATGACCCCACGGCTCGGCCAGGTGCCGCGGCACGTCACCGACCTGGAAGGCGAGCAGGAGGTGGCCGCCGGGAACCAGTACGCGGTGCAGCTCGGCGAAGAGGGAGGGCAGTTCGCCCACCGGGGTGTGGATGCTGGAGTACCAGGAGACGACCCCGGCGAGGGAGTCGCCGGCCAGGGGGAGATCGAGCATGGAGCCCTGCTCGAAGCGCAGGCCGGGGTGATCGCGGCGGGCGATGGTGAGCATGGACTCGGACAGATCGAGCCCGGAGACGGACAGGCCGAGCTCGGCGAGGTGGGCGGTGACCACTCCGGGGCCGCAACCGAGGTCGGCCACCAGCCCGCCAGGGCCGACCAGTTCGGCGTAGGCGCCGAGCACGGCGCGCTCCAGCGGCTTGTCGACGTGCCGGCCCCGGAAGTGGTCGGCGTAGTCCTCGGCGATCGTGTCGTAGAAGGTGCGGGTGGCGGTGAGGAAGTCAGCCGTGTCGGTCATGGCAGGAGACCGTAGCGGCCTCCACCGCCACATGCAGGTGGTCACGGGGATCGCGCGGAGGAGTACGCCTAGGGCGTCGGCAGACTCCATTCACCCGAATGGCCGGGTGGGAGTGCGAGGTCGCGCCGGACAGCGGCGTAGTACCCCTCGCGTGCGGCGCGCTGCCGCGCGAGCATGGCCGACCAGGTCTCGGGGCTGTGGGTCCGGTCGCGCAGGAAGCGTTCCATGTCCATGACCGTGACGACCCAGGCGCGTGCCCTCTCCACCACGTCGGCGCTGCCGAGCATGAGCAGAGCTTCTCCGGCGGCATCCCGGGCATCGGCCGCCGCGACCAGGTGGACAGCGGCCTCCTCGGGGGACAAGGGGTGCGGATGCGGATCATTGGCCAGGTGGGCCGCGATCCGGTAGGCCAGGGTGACGCCCTGCTTGAGAGACCTCGCGTATTCGGCGTAGACCGCCAGCCGGCGCTCCTCCCAACGAGCCGCCTGCTCGCGACGGAAGCGTGCCTGATCACCACGAGTGATCGCCAGGTACGAGCCGAGGGCACCGATGACGACCCCGACCAGTGCAGGAAGCTGTTGTATGAACGCGGACATGGCCACAAGCTATCGGCTGGGAGCCTCGGCCCTCCCGCAACAGCGGCCCCACCGGCCGACAGGCCGAGCCCAAGACCGAGGACGCCGGGCGCTGGAGCCGGGCGTGTCCTCGCCCTCGTCATACGGCGCACGTGACGGGGACCAGGCGAGCGCCGAGAATTCGTTCAGAATTCATGTACGGTGCCGGCCGGAAAGGCAGGAGCCCCGTCGCCGAAACGGCGCGGGGCTCCTTGGGTACTGCTCTCAGGTTCTGCGATCAGGCAGTGATCAGACGGGGGTGACGTTCTCCGCCTGCGGACCCTTCGGGCCCTGCGTCACGTCGAAGCTCACCTGCTGGTTCTCCTCGAGGGAGCGGAAGCCGGAGGCGTTGATCGCGGAGTAGTGAACGAAGACGTCGGGGCCGCCGCCCTCCTGGGCGATGAAGCCAAAGCCCTTTTCGGCGTTGAACCACTTCACGGTTCCGGTAGCCATAAGCCCTCCTTGGGCTCAAAAGGGTTGCCCTGCTCCAGAACCTGCAAGTGCGAAACGGTGCTGCACAACTGCATTCGTCTGAAAACGACGAGAGCCCGCGGTCACATGCTCCGCAGGCTCTGTACTGCAAGGGAAACCAAACTGCAACTTGCGGCAAGCCTAGCATCCGGGCAGCGGAAAGCAATAGAGGTCAAGATCACTTCACCCGGATGTTTGAACGTCGTGTGGGCCATTTGACGGCAGGTGACGGTGAGTGACGGAGGGGCCGGTTCCGGCACGCTACAGCACGGGGTCTAGCCTCGCGATGTGGACAATGCCCGCACCCGGCCGCGCGTCGGCCACATCCAGTTCCTGAACTGTCTGCCCCTCTACTGGGGCCTCGCGAGAACCGGCACCCTGCTCGACTTCGAGCTGACCAAGGACACCCCGGAGAAACTCAGCGAGCAGCTCGTGCGCGGCGACCTCGACATCGGTCCCGTCACCCTCGTCGAGTTCCTGCGCAACGCCGACGACCTGGTCGCCTTCCCGGACATCGCGGTCGGCTGCGACGGCCCCGTGATGTCGTGCGTGATCGTCTCGCAAGTCCCGCTGGATCAACTGGACGGTCGCCGGGTCGCCCTCGGCTCCACCTCCCGCACCTCGGTCCGTCTCGCCCAGCTCCTGCTCGCCGAGCGCTACGGCGTCCAGCCCGACTACTACACCTGCCCGCCCGACCTCAGCCTGATGATGCAGGAGGCCGAGGCGGCCGTCCTGATCGGTGACGCGGCGCTGCGGGCGAATCTGCTGGACGGCCCCCGCTTCGGCCTCGACGTGCACGACCTCGGCGCGCTCTGGAAGCAGTGGACCGGTCTGCCGTTCGTCTTCGCCGTCTGGGCGGCCCGCCGGGAGTACGCGGAACGCGAACCGCTGATCACCCGCCAGGTCCACGAGGCGTTCCTCGCCTCCCGGAACCTCTCCCTCGAGGAGGTCGCCAAGGTCGCCGAACAGGCCGCCCGCTGGGAGTCCTTCGACGAGGCGACCCTGGCCCGGTACTTCACCACCCTCGACTTCAGCTTCGGCAGTCCCCAGCTGAAGGCGGTGTCCGAGTTCGCCCGCCGCGTCGGCCCGACGACCGGCTTCCCGGCGAACGTGAAGGTGGACCTGCTGCAGCACTGAGCACGCGTCACTAGGCTGCTCCCCGAAAGGCCTCGGAAGCGTTGAGGGGGAGCGCGTCATGCAGCCGCTGGACGTGGACGAGCCGGCCACCGTCGGGCCCTACCGGCTGCTCGGCCGGCTCGGCTCCGGAGGCATGGGCCGGGTCTACCTCGGCCGCAGCGCGGGCGGCCGTACGGTCGCCGTCAAGATCGTGCACCCCCACTTCGCGCTGGACGAGGAGTTCCGCGCCCGGTTCCGGCGCGAGGTGGCGGCCGCCCGCCGCGTCGGCGGCGCCTGGACCGCACCGGTCCTCGACGCGGACCCGGACGCCCCGGTGCCCTGGGTGGCCACCGCCTATGCGGCGGGCCCGTCCCTCGCCGCGGCCGTCACCGACGCCGGCCCGCTGCCCGCGCACACCGTACGGGCCCTGGGCGCGGGCCTCGGCGAAGCGCTGACCGCCGTACACGAACTGGGGCTGGTGCACCGGGACGTCAAGCCGTCCAACGTGCTGCTCACCCTGGACGGGCCACTTCTGATCGACTTCGGCATCGCGCGGGCCATGGACGGTACCGCGTCCCTGACGTCCACCGGCGTGTCGATCGGCTCTCCGGGCTACATGGCACCCGAGCAGATCCTCGGCAAGGCTGCCACGGGCGCCTCCGATGTGTTCTCCCTCGGCGCGGTCCTCGTGCACGCGGCCACCGGCGAACCGCCCTTCCGAGGCGACTCCTCGGCCGCGCTGCTCTACAAGGTCGTCCACGAGGAGCCGGAACTGGGCCTCCTGGACGGAGGGTTGCGGGAGGTGGCCGCGGCCTGTCTCGCCAAGGATCCGACGGCCCGGCCCACCCCCACCGAGGTGAGCCACCGGCTCGCCCCCGAAGGCGCCGCCCGCCTGGTGGCCGGCGGCTGGCTGCCGGGCACCCTGGTGGAACAGGTCAGCCGCAGCGCCGTACGCCTGCTCAACCTGGACACGGGGGAGACGGCGCGGTCGGGGCCGGTGGCCTTCGACAGGCCGGCGCAGACGGGGGCGCCCGCACCGGCGTCCCTCTCCGGCCCGGCGCCGGGTTCTGGGTGGGAGCCGGCTTCCGGCCCGGTCCCGGTCTCCGCCTCCGATCCGGTCTCCGCCTCGGTCCCGGTCTCCGCCTCCGATCCGGTCTCCGCCTCGGTCCCGGCCTCCGCCTCCCCCTCCGCCCCGGCCGACCCGAACTCCTTCACCGCAGCCGGTGTTTTCGGGCCTGCGCCCGTGATGCACCCGCAGGACTCCGTCACGCCGGCGACCTCCGGGCCGGTGTCCGGTCTGTCGCCCGAGTCCACGACCGGTGTGGACGGGCTTCCGCCCGGAACGCCGACCGTCGTGCCACCGCCTGGGAAGGCGCCGATGCCCGGGCGGGTCTCCGTCAGCGTGGCGGCCGCCTCCGCCCCGGGGGAGGGCGGCCGTGGGCGCCGGCTGAGCTGCACGGTCGTACTGGCGGTCGCCGGCGCGCTGGCCGTAGGGGCCCTGGGCCTCGGCGCGTTGCTGCGGCCCTGGTTCCAGGACGGCGGCGACGGCGGCTCGAACGCGGGCAGCGCCCCCTCACCCTCCTCGCCGCCGACCGCGGCCTCCAGCGGCGCCGCCGGGCAGAGCGACGGGCCCGGCGCGATCCCGGCCCGCTACCTCGGCACCTGGGAAGGGCAGGGCACCGAACTCGGGCTGCCCGCGGGCACCTTCCGGCTCACCGTCCACCAGGCCGCCGTGGGCGAGGAGTTGGGGCGCCTGCGGGACACCGACCAGCTCGGCGGCGTGTGCACGGACGTCCTCACCCTGAAGAAGGTGACGAAGACCGCCGTCCTCGCGACCTCGGTGGGCGCGAAGGACAATCCCGGGCACTGCGTGGCCGCCCCGCGCCAGGTGGAACTGACCCCGGTCGGCGACGATCTGCGGTTCACCTCGGACAGCGCTGCCGAGGGCAACGCGCAGGCGCGCATGTCGAAGGCCGGGTGAGCACCGTGTGCGGGACAGGGAGCGGCACCGGATGAGCACAGGGGTGCTGATGGCCGCCGCCGCGTTGTGGGGCGCGCTGGCGGGTGCGCTGCTGCCCCGCGCCGCGTACCGGTTCGCCGTCCCGTCCGGGGAACCCTGGCGGGACCGCTGCCCGGACGGCCACCCGATCCGGGGGTGGGCCGGCCGGACCGGATGCGGCGCCTGCGGGGAGGAAGGACGGCGCGCGAACGGGGCGCCCACCACCACCGCCCTTGCCACCGCACTGACCTGCGCCGCTGTCACCGCCGTCACCGGCGCCCGGCCGGAGCTGGCGGCCTGGCTGCTGCTCGCGCCGGTCGGCGTGCTGCTGGCCGTCGTGGACTTACGGGTGCAGCGGCTGCCCGACCCGCTGACCCTGCCCCTCCCGGCCGCCGCCCTCGCCCTGCTGGGCCTCGCCGCCCTGCTGCCGGAGCACGGGGGCCACTGGCTCACCGCGCTGTACGGCGCGCCGGCCCTGGGCGCCGGCTATTTCGTGCTGTTCCTCATCAACCCGTCAGGCATGGGCTTCGGCGACGTGAAGCTGGCCGTGGGCATGGGCGCCGTACTCGGCTGGTACGGCTGGTCCACGGTCCTGTTCGGCACCTTCGCCGGGTTCCTGCTCGGCGCGCTCTACGGCGGTGCGCTCGTCGTCGTCCGGCGGGCGGGCCGCAAGACGGCGATACCGTTCGGCCCGTTCCTGCTCGCCGGGGCCCTCGCCGGGCTGCTGATCGGCGCGTACGCGGCCTGACGGCGGGCGGCCGGAAGGGCTGGCGTAGGCTGAGTCGGTCCGTCCACACCCCTTGACGAAAGGGACCCCTGGTGTCCGAGAAGGCCGACCTCCAGTCTGTCCTCGACCGTGCCGCCGCCGGTGGGCGGATCACCGCGCAGGAGGCGCTCGTCCTCTACCGCGACGCCCCGCTGCACGCGCTGGGCGCCGCCGCCGACGCCGTGCGCCGCCGCAAGTACACCGGCATCGAGCACATCGCCACGTACATCATCGAGCGGAACATCAACTACACGAACGTGTGTGTCACGGCGTGCAAGTTCTGCGCCTTCTACGCGGCCCCCAAGGACAAGGAGAAGGGCTGGACCCGCGACCTCGACGACATCCTGCGCCGTTGCGCGGAGACCGTCGAGCTGGGCGGCACCCAGATCATGTTCCAGGGCGGCCACCACCCCGACTACGGCGTGGAGTACTACGAGCAGCACTTCAAGGCCATCAAGGAGGCCTTCCCGCAGCTGGTCATCCACTCCCTCGGCGCGTCCGAGGTCGAGCACATGGCCCGGATCAGCGGGGTGTCGGTCGAGGAGGCCATCACCCGGATCCACGAGGCGGGCCTGGACTCCTTCGCCGGCGCCGGTGCCGAGCTGCTCCCGGAGCGCCCCCGCAAGGCCATCGCGCCCCTGAAGGAGAGCGGCGAGCGCTGGCTGGAGATCATGGAGACCGCGCACAAGCTGGGCGTCGAGTCCACCTCCACCATGCTGATGGGCACCGGCGAGACGAACGCCGAGCGCATCGAGCACCTGCGGATGATCCGGGACGTACAGGACCGCACGGGCGGCTTCCGCGCGTTCATCCCGTACACCTACCAGCCCGAGAACAACCACCTGAAGGGCCGCACCCAGGCCACGCTCTTCGAGTACCTGCGGATGATCGCGATCGCCCGCCTCTTCCTGGACAACGTCCAGCACATCCAGGGTTCCTGGCTCACCACGGGCAAGGAGGTCGGCCAGCTGTCGCTGCACTACGGCGCGGACGACCTCGGCTCGATCATGCTGGAGGAGAACGTGGTCTCCTCGGCCGGCGCCAAGCACCGCTCCAACCGCCTGGAGATCATCGACCTCATCCGCAAGGCGGGCCGCGTCCCGGCGCAGCGCGCGACCACGTACGAGCACCTGGTCGTCCACGACGACCCGGCGAACGACCCTGCCGACGACCGCGTGGTCTCCCACATCTCCTCCACCGCCATCGCGGGTGGCACGGCCCACCCCGAGCTGAAGCTGCTGGCGTCCGACTAGAGCCGACCGGGGATCCCGTGCTCACACTTCACGTCGCCGAGCAGTCGCCCGAGGCGGCGGTCGTGCTCGACGGCGCGTCCGTGGCCGCCGTCGGCCGGTACCAGGAACTGGCCGACGCCCACCCACGGGCGCGGGTGCGGCGCTGGCCCGGCATCCTGACACCGGGACTGCTGAACCCCTACGGCCCGGAACTGCTGGAGGCCACGTACCATCCCGACCCGCGCGAGGCCGACGTGCTCGGCACCGAACCCATCGGCGGGGAACGGGCGCGGGAGATCTTCCGTAGCGACCCCGCAAGGCTCGGTGCGAGTGCGCGGCGCGGGGTGCAGCGGATGCTGGCCCATGGCACCGTGGCGGTGGCCGGGGAGCTGCGGTCGCGGGCCGTGGTCGACGCCGTGCGCAGGGCCGGTCTCGCGACGGGACAGCGGCCGGACCGCCTCCCGGGCCCGGCGGTGCTGTCCCCGACCCCGCTGATCCTGCTGCCGGGGCTGGTGCCGGGCGGTCCCGCCCGATTCGCCGTGTTCGACGTCGCGGACCGCGCCGAACTGGTCCGATGGGGCGCCGGGACCTGCGTGGCGACGGTGATCGGCGGGCGGCTGGTGTACCGCGCCCGTTGAGCTCGGCTCGTCCCGCCGTCCGCGCCGGCACGCCGGTCAACGGCGGTCAACGCCGGTCAACATCGGGGAACGTCGGACAACGCCGGGGAACGTCGGACGACGCCGGCTCAGCCGGCGAACGCATGCCCGAACGCCCCGCGCCCCGGCCCACCCCGCTGCAGTCGCCCGTCGCGTCGTCCTGCCCGGCATCTCGCCGTCCGCCGACCGACCGGTGCTGGAACGTGGCCGCCTTCGAGAGCTGCCGCCCACTCCACAGCCAGTGGTTCCCTGTTCGGCACCGGCCGGCTCCCGATCGCCGCCTTCATCCTGCTGTGCGGCTGCGAGGAGGCGTCGCGGCGTGCAGGAAGCCGAAGGTCCTGCCGTGAGACCGGGCTGCAACAATGGGCGGGTGACCCGCGCTTCCCTGAACAAGCAGCCGCACGAAGTCGCCTCGATGTTCGACGACGTGGCGGAACGGTACGACCTGACGAACGACGTGCTGTCGCTCGGCCAGGACCGGCGCTGGCGCAAGGAGGTGGCGAGGGCGGTCGACGCGCGCCCCGCGCAGAAGGTCCTCGACCTCGCCGCCGGCACGGCCACCTCCTCGCTGCCCTTCGCGCGGACCGGCGCGTACGTCGTCCCCTGCGACTTCTCCATCGGGATGCTGCAGGTCGGCAAGCGCAAGCACACCTGGCTGCCGTTCACGGCCGGCGACGCGACCAGGCTGCCGTTCAAGGACGACACCTTCGACGCGGTGACGATCTCCTTCGGGCTGCGCAACGTGCAGGACACGGACGCGGCGCTCGCGGAGATGCACAGGGTGACCCGGCCCGGCGGGCGCGTGGTGATCTGCGAGTTCTCGCACCCGACCTGGGCGCCGTTCCGCACCGTCTACACCGAGTACCTGATGCGGGCGCTGCCGCCGGTCGCGCGCGCGGTCTCCTCGAACCCGGACGCCTACGTCTACCTCGCCGAGTCCATCCGTGCCTGGCCCGACCAGCCCGCCCTCGCCGAACGGCTGCGCAAGGCGGGCTGGTCCAAGGTGGCGTGGCGCAACCTCACCGGCGGCGTGGTCGCGCTGCACCGGGGTTTCAAGGAGAGCTGAGCCCGTTGGCGGGGCTCGGCGGGCGGGGCCTCAGCGGTTGATCACCTCGAAGGCGTCCCCCGGCTCGCCCAGTTCGCGTTGGAGTCCACCCGTGGGCGGCCGCGGGATGCGTGGCTCGCGCACGCCCCCGCCGCCCTCGCCCTCACCGAAGTCGAACCACACGTACACCATGGATTCCCGGGGCACTTCGGCGCCGGGCTGCGGGTACTGGCGTACGACGTAGTCGACGACCGCGAGGTGGAAGTCCGGGCGGTCCGGCGCATTGAGGAAGAGGCCCTGCGCCCGGGCCGTTTCGCGCGCGTCCACGGCCATCATTCCGACCAGCCGTGGCACGCGCACTTCGGGTGTTTTGGGTGTTATACGCACAGATGTCACCCCCAGCGGTACTGGAAGGGTAACTCCCGTGCGCCCCGGCCGGAAGGCGCCGGTGTCTTTCTGTAACAGACGACTACTCTGTGTGTTCGAAGGCGAGCCGGAAACACAGGGCCTGCTCGTCCAGCGTGGGATGCGGATAGCTCTCCGCGGGCTTCATGCCGAGCCGGCGGGTCACCGCGATCGACCGCTCGTTGCCCGGCCGGACCATCGCCACCACCTGCGGCACCCCGGCCGCCCGCACCCGCTGAAGCGTCTCGCGCGCCGCCGCGGTGACGTACCCCTTGCCCCAGTGCGCGCGGCCCAGCCGCCAGCCGATCTCCGTCTCGCCGACCGGGCCCCAGCCGGGCCGCCAGGGCTGCGCTCCGGTGAAGCCGATGACCTCCCCGGACTCGTCCAGCATGGTCCACAGGCAGAACCCGAGTTCCGCGTCGTGCCGCCGCTGCCGCGCGGTGAGCTCCTCGTAGACCGACAGCGCCGCCGGCCTGCCGCCGTAGAACTCCATGACCTCGGGGTCGTCGAAAACCCGGTGCCAGGCGATCGCGTCCTCGTGCGTGGGAACGCGCAGCCGTACCGCGGGGAGGGATCGGTTCACAGGGCAGCCCTTCAGCCGGGTGATCAATGCTGCTGAATAGACTGCCCATGTCCCGTGCCGGTCGGCACACGCATTTCGAACTTGGGGAGATCCCGCCGTGACCGTCGTGACCGAGCCCCTCTCCGAGAACACCGCCGATGTGATCGTCGTGGGCGCGGGGCCGGCCGGCTCCACGACCGCGTACCACCTCGCCAAAGCCGGTCTTGACGTACTGCTCCTGGAGAAGACCGAGTTCCCGCGCGAGAAGGTGTGCGGCGACGGCCTCACCCCGCGTGCGGTCAAGCAGCTCGTCGCCATGGGCATCGACATCTCCGAGGAGTCCGGCTGGCTGCGCAACAAGGGCCTGCGCATCATCGGCGGCGGCGTCCGCCTCCAGCTGGACTGGCCGGAACTCGCCTCCTACCCGAACTACGGACTGGTCCGCAAGCGCGACGACTTCGACGAGCAGCTCGCCCGCAACGCCCAGAAGGCGGGAGCGCGGTTGTACGAGCGCTGCAACGTCAGCGGCCCCGTGATCGACGACCGCACCGGCCGCATCACCGGAGTCACCGCCAAGCTCGGCGAGGAGAAGCGGGAGGTCACCTTCCACGCGCCGCTGGTCGTGGCCGCGGACGGCAACTCCACCCGCCTGTCCCTCGCGATGGGTCTGCACCGCCGTGAGGACCGCCCGATGGGCGTCGCCGTGCGCACCTACTTCACCTCGCCCCGCCACGACGACGACTACCTGGAGTCCTGGCTGGAGCTGTGGGACCGCCGCGGCCCCCAGGACCGGCTGCTGCCCGGCTACGGCTGGATCTTCGGCATGGGCGACGGCACCTCGAACGTCGGCCTCGGCGTGCTGAACACCTCCGCCGCGTTCAAGGAGCTGGACTGGCGCGAGATCCTCAAGGCCTGGTGCGCCTCCATGCCCGAGGACTGGGGCTACACCCCCGAGAACATGACGGGGCCCATCCGCGGCGCCGCGCTGCCCATGGCCTTCAACCGCCAGCCCCACTACACCCGCGGCCTGCTGCTCGTCGGCGACGCCGGCGGCCTGGTGAACCCCTTCAACGGCGAAGGCATCGCCTACGCCATGGAGTCCGGCCAGATCGCCGCCGACGTCGTCGTCCAGGCCCACGCGCGAGCCACGCCCGCCCAGCGCGAGATCGCCCTGCAGCGCTACCCGCGCGTCCTGAAGGACACCTACGGCGGCTACTACACCCTGGGCCGCGCCTTCGTGAAGCTCATCGGCAATCCGAAGGTCATGCAGATCGCCGCCCAGCGCGGCCTCACCCACCCGCTGCTGATGAAGTTCACCCTCAAGCTGCTGGCGAACCTCACCGACCCCACGGGCGGTGACGCGATGGACCGCATCATCAACGGCCTGAGCAAGGTGGCCCCGAAGGCGTGAGCCCGCCCGGGCCGCTAGGCCCGGCCGAGCTCCTCGGCCCTGGCCGCCCGGCGGGCGAACACCTCGTCCCGCCGGTCGGCCATCTGCCGCAGCGCGTCCTTCTTCTCCCGCTTGGAGAGCCGGTCCAGGTAGAGGCACCCGTTGGTGTGGTCGGTCTCGTGGATGAGGCAGCGCGCGAAGTACCCGGTGCCCCCGACGGCGACGGGCCGGCCTTCCTTGTCCTGCCCGCGCACGACGGCCCGGTCCGGCCGCGGTACGTCGATCACGGCTCCCGGCACCGACAGACAGCCCTCGCCCCCGTCCAGCAACCGTCGCCCGGTCATGGGCGTTTCAAGCACCGGATTGACGATGTGTCCGACATGCCGGACTCCGTCATCATCGGGGCAGTCGTACACGAAAAGCCGCAGATCGACCCCGATCTGATTCGCCGCCAGCCCCGCGCCTTCGGCGACGTACATGGTGAGGAACATGTCGTCGATGAGGGCGGCGAGGTCGGGTCCGAACTCCGTGACGTCCCGGCACGGCTTGTGCAGGACCTCCTCGCCGACCTCGGTGATCCGGCGCACCGCGCCACGCGCGGCCTCGGGGGCGTGGCGGGGGTAGTGGTCGGCGGGGCTTCCCTGGACGAACACGCGTGGCACCGCGGTCTCCTTCGCTCCTGGAACGGACCGCCGGTCGGCGGGCCGCTCAGAGCATGCCAGGATGCCCGCCCCGGCGTGCCGTGAACGACGCAAGGGCCGCTGCCCCCGAGCGGCTGCGGCCCTGTGCGCGCGAGAGGTGCGCGGGGTGCTCAGAGCACCCGCACGGCACCGGTCGGCGGGTCGTACGACAGCGGGTGCTCCCCGACGCCGCTGGACGGGTTCTGCGCGCCGACGAACATGCCGTCGCCCACGTACACCGCCACGTGGTACGCGCTGCCCGCGCTGCCCCAGTACAGGATGTCGCCCGGCTGCAGGTTGCTCAGCGACACCTGGGTGCCGGCCGTGGACTGGTCCTGGGAGACGCGCGGCAGGCTGATGCCCACCTGCTTGAAGGCCGTCTGCACCAGGCCGGAGCAGTCGTACGCCGACGGGCCGGTGGCGCCGGAGACGTACGCCTTGCCGATCTGGGCCTTGACGAAGGCGATGACGGCCGCGGCCGAACCGGTGGCCGTGGAGGTGCTCGTCGAGGTGCTGGAGTCCGTCGTGGCGGCGAGGGTCGTGCGCACCGCGTTGCGCGAGGCTCGCGCGGCGGCGTCCTTGCGAGCGGCCTCCTCGGCCTTCTTCTTGGCGTCGGCGGCCTTCTGCTTGGCCTCCGCGAGGTCCGCCTTGGCCTGCTTCGCGGCCTTTGCGGCGGCCGCGTCACGCTCCGCCTGCAGCTGGTAGTTCGCGGCGGCCTGCTGGGTGGCGTCCGCGGTCTGGGCGGTCTGGGCGGCCAGGTCGGCCGTCAGGGTGGGCAGTTCGAGGGTCTGAGTCACCGGCTCGGCAGCGTTCGCCGATCCGGACGCCCCGGCGACTGCCAGGGTGCTGAGGACGCCACCGGCAACTCCGGCCCGCATCGCGAGGGTCGACGCGCTGCGGCGGGGCTTCCGGTGGCTGCGTATGTGAGCGGTGTGGGACATGGGAATAACCGGTACCAGGGGCTCCTTCATATCTTCAAGAAACGTGTGCTCCGCCACAGTTGCTCAATCGAGACCATGAATCCCGGGCGTGTCACTCTTTATTGACGCCGTAACGGACATTGCGGACGTCGGTGATCAAGGCCTTGATCACGGCCTTTGATCATTACGTCCGAATTGCCCCCCACCTACCACTGGTTGGGTTCATTGGCCAAGCCCTCTTCTCGGGGGTCTCTCGCCCGTGTGGCGGAGGTCACGGAACGGCCACCGGAAGCGGGGCGTCCCGTGCGCGCGGAGCTCGTGAACACATGCACGCGCACCCACCCGCGTCCACACCGCACCCCGGCCCTCCCTCTGATGTGTGAACGGGGTCCCCTATCAGGGAGCCGCGCCCGACACCAATTTGCATGCAACGGAAGTCTCTTGATATGGAGACGCCCCCTCCGGCCTGCGATGACAAGCAAAAATGTCACTTCTGGTGATCAAGTGAACGCTTCGCGTATGAAGATCACTCATCATCCGACTTCATGATCCTTCGTCAGGTGGTGGAGATCACAAAGGTCGTGCAATACCCCGTGTCGCAGATCACAGAGTGACAGGCATAAGATGCGTGGCAACTGGGCTTGTGACCTGCTTCACATGTTCTCGATCTTCGCCCGGGACGACGGGGCTCGTGGGACCGGTGAGGCGGGAGTGAGCGCAGTGCACCAGTGCAACCGCCAGCAGTCAGCGCCGACTGAGAGGAGCGAGGAGCGGTGAACGCGTATGCGCCCATCCTCGTACTGGGAGCCCTCGGGGCAGGCTTTGCGATCTTCTCCGTGGTCATGGCCACGCTGATCGGTCCGAAGCGGTACAACCGCGCGAAGCTCGAGGCCTACGAGTGCGGCATCGAGCCGACCCCCACGCCGGCCGGCGGCGGGCGCTTCCCCATCAAGTACTACCTGACGGCGATGCTCTTCATCGTCTTCGACATCGAGATCGTCTTCCTCTACCCCTGGGCCGTCACCTTCGACGCCCTGGGGATCTTCGGGCTCGTGGAGATGCTGCTCTTCGTGCTCACCGTCTTCGTCGCGTACGCGTACGTATGGCGGCGCGGCGGCCTGGAATGGGACTGAGGGGCCTTAAGACATGGGACTCGAAGAAAAGCTGCCGAGCGGCTTCCTGCTGACCACCGTCGAGCAGGCCGCGGGATGGGTGCGCAAGGCGTCCGTCTTCCCCGCCACCTTCGGCCTCGCCTGCTGCGCCATCGAGATGATGACCACCGGCGCCGGCCGTTACGACCTGGCGCGCTTCGGCATGGAGGTCTTCCGCGGCTCGCCGCGCCAGGCGGACCTGATGATCGTCGCCGGCCGGGTCAGCCAGAAGATGGCGCCGGTCCTCAGGCAGGTCTACGACCAGATGCCCAACCCCAAGTGGGTGATCTCCATGGGCGTCTGCGCCTCCTCCGGCGGCATGTTCAACAACTACGCGATCGTCCAGGGCGTCGACCACATCGTCCCGGTCGACATCTACCTGCCCGGCTGCCCGCCCCGCCCCGAGATGCTGATGGACGCGATCCTCAAGCTCCACCAGAAGATCCAGTCCTCCAAGCTCGGCGTCAACGCCGAGGAGGCGGCCCGCGAGGCGGAGGAGGCGGCCCTCAAGGCCCTGCCCACGATCGAGATGAAGGGGCTGCTGCGGTGAGCGACGCGAACGGCACCCACGGCGTGAACGGGTCCGCGAACGGGGTGAACCCCGAGAAGGACCTCTCCGCCTCCAACCTCCCCGGCCAGCGCGGCCAGGGCGGCGAGGAGATCCGCGTCCAGCGCGGCATGTTCGGCGCCGACAACGGCGGCGACACCTCCGGCTACGGAGGGCTGGTCCGCTCGGTCCGGCTCCCGGGAGCGGCGAGCCGCCCCTACGGCGGCTGGTTCGACGAGGTCGCCGACGAGCTGGAGGGCGCACTGGAGGAACAGGGACTCCTCCCGGAGAACGCCATCGAGAGGACGGTCGTCGACCGCGGCGAGCTCACCTTCCACATCGAACGCGAGCACCTGGTCCGCGTCGCCCGCACCCTGCGCGACGACCCGGCCCTGCGCTTCGAACTGTGCACCGGGGTCAGCGGCGTCCACTACCCGCACGACAAGGGCCGCGAGCTGCACGCCGTGTACCACCTGCGCTCGATCACCCACAACCGGCTGGTCCGCCTCGAAGTCAGCGCCCCCGACAGCGACCCGCGCATCCCGTCTCTCGTCCCCGTCTATCCGACGAACGACTGGCACGAGCGCGAGACCTACGACTTCTTCGGAATCGTCTTCGACGGTCACCCGGCCCTGACGCGGATCATGATGCCGGACGACTGGCAGGGCCACCCGCAGCGCAAGGACTACCCCCTCGGCGGCATCCCCGTCGAGTACAAGGGCGCCCAGATCCCGGCTCCGGACCAGCGGAGGTCGTACTCGTGAGCAGCACCCAGTCAGCAGCCGCCCGGGAAACCACCGAGGGCACCGTATATACGGTCACCGGTGGCGACTGGGACGAGGTCGTCCAGTCCGCGACCCGCGCCGACGACGAACGCATCGTCGTCAACATGGGACCCCAGCACCCGTCCACCCACGGGGTGCTCCGCCTCATCCTGGAGATCGAGGGCGAGACGGTCACCGAGGCCCGCTGCGGCATCGGCTATCTGCACACCGGCATCGAGAAGAACCTCGAGTTCCGCACGTGGACGCAGGGCACCACCTTCGTGACGCGCATGGACTACCTGACGTCCTTCTTCAACGAGACCGCCTACTGCCTCGCCGTCGAGAAGCTCCTCGGCATCGAGGACGACGTCACCGAGCGCGCCGAGACCATCCGGGTGCTCCTGATGGAGCTCAACCGGATGTCCTCCCACCTGGTGTGCATCGCCACGGGCGGCATGGAGCTCGGCGCCACCACGATCATGATCTACGGCTTCCGCGATCGTGAAATGATTCTCGACCTCTACGAGCTGATCACCGGCCTGCGGATGAACCACGCGTACATCCGCCCCGGCGGACTCGCCCAGGACCTCCCGCCCGGCGCGGTGGACCAGATCCGCGAGTTCGTGAAGAAGATGAAGAAGAACCTCCCGGAGTACGACAAGCTCGCCACCGGGAACCCCATCTTCAAGGCCCGCATGCAGGACGTCGGCTACCTCGACCTGGCCGGCTGCATGGCCCTCGGCGCCACCGGTCCCATCCTGCGCTCCACCGGCCTGCCGCACGATCTGCGCAAGACCCAGCCGTACTGCGGCTACGAGACGTACGACTTCGACGTCCCGACCGCCGACACCTGCGACGCCTACGGCCGCTTCCTGGTCCGCCTGGAGGAGATGCGCCAGTCGCTGAGGATCATCGAGCAGTGCCTCGACCGGCTCCAGCCCGGCCCGGTCATGGTCGCCGACAAGAAGATCGCCTGGCCCGCCCAGCTCGCTCTGGGACCGGACGGACTCGGCAACTCCCTCGACCACATCAAGAAGATCATGGGCACCTCCATGGAGGCCCTGATCCACCACTTCAAGCTCGTCACCGAGGGCTTCCGCGTCCCGCCGGGACAGGCGTACGCGGCCGTGGAGTCCCCCAAGGGCGAACTCGGGGTGCACGCCGTCTCCGACGGCGGCACCCGCCCCTACCGGGTCCACTTCCGTGACCCGTCCTTCACCAACCTGCAGGCCATGGCGGCGATGTGCGAAGGCGGCCAGGTCGCCGACGTGATCGTCGCCGTCGCGTCCATCGACCCCGTGATGGGAGGCGTCGACCGGTGACCACCTCTTCTTCGGAGCGGGGCGTCAGCCTGGGCATGCCCGAACTGCCCGCGCCCGCGTACCCGGACGACGTCCGGGCCCAGCTGGAGGCGGACGCGCGCGAGGTCATCGCGCGCTACCCGGACTCCCGGTCCGCCCTGCTCCCGCTGCTCCACCTCGTGCAGTCGGAGGAGGGCCATGTCACGCGCACCGGCATGCAGTTCTGCGCGGACATGCTGGACCTGACCACCGCCGAGGTCACCGCCGTCGCCACCTTCTACACCATGTACCGGCGCAAGCCGTCCGGCGACTACCAGGTCGGCGTGTGCACCAACACGCTGTGCGCGGTGATGGGCGGGGACGCGATCTTCGAGAGCCTCCAGGAGCACCTGGGCGTCGGCAACGGTGAGACCACCGACGACGGCAAGGTCACCCTGGAGCACATCGAGTGCAACGCGGCCTGCGACTTCGCACCGGTCGTGATGGTGAACTGGGAGTTCTTCGACAACCAGACGCCGGGCAGCGCCAAGCGCCTGGTCGACGATCTGCGCGCGGGACGGCCCGTCCAGCCCACGCGCGGGGCGCGGCTGTGCACCTTCAAGGAGACCGCGCGGATCCTGGCCGGCTTCCCCGACGAGCGGCCCGGGGCCGTCGAGGAGAGCGGCAGTGCGGGACCCGCGTCGCTGGTGGGCCTTCGCCTGGCAAGGGGAGAGGCCGCACCCGCGCGCGTGGTCCATCCGCGCGGAGGTCCGCATGAGGAACCCCGGGACAGGGTGCACGAGCCGTCGCCGGCCGAGCACCTCAGCTCCCATGACGCGCCGCAGGACACATCGGCCTCCGACCCGGCCCACCCGGCAGGTCCTACCGCCGAGGAGGGGGAGTGATGACCGTGGTACCCGAGGTCAAGGACACGAGCCCGGAGAAGCTGCTCGCACCCGTGCTGTCGGCCTTCTGGGACGATGACCGGTCCTGGACTCTGGACGTCTACCGGAGGCACGAGGGGTACGAGGGGCTCCGCAAGGCGCTCGCCATGTCACCGGACGACCTGATCGCGTACGTCAAGGACTCCGGTCTGCGCGGCCGTGGCGGCGCGGGGTTCCCGACCGGAATGAAGTGGCAGTTCATTCCGCAGGGTGATGGGAAACCGCACTATCTGGTTGTCAACGCCGACGAGTCG
Source organism: Streptomyces sp. NPDC046759 (assembly GCF_040645475.1). Taxonomy (NCBI): domain Bacteria; kingdom Bacillati; phylum Actinomycetota; class Actinomycetes; order Kitasatosporales; family Streptomycetaceae; genus Streptomyces; species Streptomyces sp. NPDC046759. The sequence continues at coordinate 45,115 of NZ_JBEYYJ010000020.1, forward strand.
GAGCCCGGGACCTGCAAGGACATCCCGCTCCTCTTCGCGAACCCGCACAGCCTCATCGAGGGCATCGTGATCGCGTGCTACGCCATCAGGTCGTCGCATGCCTTCATCTATCTGCGTGGTGAAGTCGTCCCCGTTCTGCGGCGGTTGCACGAGGCCGTGCGCGAGGCCTACGCGGCGGGCTACCTCGGCGAGGACATCCTGGGCAGTGGACTGGACCTCCAGCTCACCGTGCACGCGGGCGCGGGCGCGTACATCTGCGGTGAGGAGACCGCACTGCTGGACTCGCTCGAAGGCCGCCGTGGTCAACCGCGGCTCCGTCCCCCCTTCCCTGCGGTGGAAGGCCTCTACGCCTGTCCGACTGTGGTGAACAACGTCGAGTCGATCGCGTCGGTTCCCGCGATCCTGAAAAACGGCAAAGACTGGTTCAGGTCGATGGGCAGCGAGAAGTCCCCGGGCTTCACGCTCTACTCGCTCAGCGGCCACGTCGCGAGCCCCGGCCAGTACGAGGCCCCGCTCGGCATCACCCTGCGCCAGCTCCTCGACATGAGCGGCGGGATGCGGTCCGGGCACCGCCTGAAGTTCTGGACGCCGGGCGGCTCCTCGACACCGATGTTCACCGACGAGCACCTCGACGTCCCCCTCGACTACGAAGGAGTGGGCGCCGCGGGTTCCATGCTCGGCACCAAGGCACTGCAGTGCTTTGACGAGACGACCTGCGTGGTGCGTGCGGTGACCCGCTGGACCGAGTTCTACGCCCACGAGTCGTGCGGCAAGTGCACGCCCTGCCGCGAAGGGACGTACTGGCTGGTGCAACTGCTGCGGGACATCGAGGCCGGCAAGGGCGTCATGTCCGACCTCGACAAGCTGAACGACATCGCCGACAACATCAACGGCAAGTCCTTCTGCGCCCTCGGCGACGGCGCCGCGTCCCCGATCTTCTCCTCGCTGAAGTACTTCCGCGAGGAGTACGAGCAGCACATCACGGGCCGGGGCTGCCCCTTCGACCCGGCCAAGTCGACGGCCTGGGCGGACCGCCCGGAGGTGAACGCATGACCGTGACCACCAGTGCTCCCGCGGGAGGGGGACAGGCGGCGGTCCCGCCGGAAGACCTCGTCACGCTGACGATCGACGGCATCGAGATCAGCGTGCCCAAGGGCACCCTGGTCATCCGGGCCGCCGAGCAGCTCGGCATCGAGATCCCCCGGTTCTGCGACCACCCCCTGCTGGACCCGGCCGGCGCCTGCCGTCAGTGCATCGTCGAGGTCGAGGGCCAGCGCAAGCCGATGGCGTCCTGCACCATCACCTGCACCGACGGCATGGTGGTGAAGACCCAGCTCACCTCGCCGGTGGCCGAGAAGGCCCAGCACGGGGTGATGGAGCTGCTGCTCATCAACCACCCGCTGGACTGCCCCGTCTGCGACAAGGGCGGCGAGTGCCCGCTGCAGAACCAGGCCATGTCGCACGGCAATGCCGAGTCCCGCTTCGACGGAAAGAAGCGGACGTACGAGAAGCCCGTACCGATCTCCACGCAGGTGCTCCTCGACCGCGAGCGGTGCGTGCTGTGCGCCCGCTGCACCCGCTTCTCCAACCAGATCGCAGGCGACCCGATGATCGAGCTGGTCGAGCGGGGCGCGCTGCAGCAGGTGGGCACCGGCGAGGGCGACCCGTTCGAGTCGTACTTCTCCGGCAACACCATCCAGATCTGCCCGGTCGGGGCGCTCACCTCGGCCGCCTACCGCTTCCGCTCCCGCCCGTTCGACCTCATCTCCTCGCCGTCGGTCTGCGAGCACTGCTCCGGTGGCTGCGCCACCCGCACCGACCACCGGCGCGGCAAGGTCATGCGGCGCCTCGCGGCCGACGACCCCGAGGTCAACGAGGAGTGGATCTGCGACAAGGGACGCTTCGCGTTCCGCTACGCGCAGCTGAAGGACCGCCTCGACACCCCGCTCGTCCGCAACCCCGACGGTGTCCTGGAGCCCGCCTCCTGGCCGGAAGCCCTGGAGACGGCCGCGCGGGGCCTGACCGCCGCCCGCTCCCGCGCCGGTGTCCTCACCGGCGGCCGGCTGACCGTCGAGGACGCCTACGCCTACAGCAAGTTCGCGCGCGTGGCGCTCGACACCAACGACATCGACTTCCGCGCGCGCGTGCACAGCGGCGAGGAGGCCGACTTCCTGGCGTCCCGGGTGGCGGGCCGCGGCCGCGACCTCGACGGTACGGGCGTCACGTACACCTCCCTGGAGAAGGCGCCCGCAGTCCTGCTGGTCGGCTTCGAGTCGGAGGAGGAGGCGCCCGGCGTCTTCCTGCGGCTGCGCAAGGCCTGGCGCAAGCGCAAGCAGCGGGTGTTCGCGCTGGCCACCCACGGGACCCGGGGCCTTCAGAAGGCGGGCGGCACCCTGCTGCCGGCCGCGCCCGGCACCGAGACGGAGTGGCTGGACGCCCTCGCGAGCGGTGTCGGCCTGGAGGAGCCCGGCACCCGTGCCGCGGAGGCGCTGCGCGCCGAGGGCGCGGTCATCGTGGTCGGCGAGCGGCTCGCAGCGGTCGCCGGCGGCCTCACCGCCGCCGTACGCGCCGCCACCGCGACCGGCGCCCAGCTGGTGTGGATCCCGCGCCGGGCCGGTGAGCGCGGTGCCGTCGAGGCGGGCGCGCTGCCGTCGCTGCTGCCGGGCGGCCGCCCGGCCACCGACCCCCGCGCGCGGGAGGAGGTCGCCGCCGCCTGGGGCCTCGCCGAACTCCCGCTGCGTTACGGCCGCGACACCCACCACATCGTGGAGGCCGCCGCCACCGGCGAGCTGTCGGCACTCGTGGTCGCCGGCGTCGAGGTCGCCGACCTGCCCGACCCGGCACGCGCGCGTGAGGCACTCGACAGCGTCGGTTTCCTTGTGTCGCTGGAGCTGCGGCCCAGCGAGGTCACCGAGCACGCCGACGTCGTCCTGCCGGTCGCCGCGGTCGCCGAGAAGGCGGGCACCTTCCTCAACTGGGAAGGCAGGGTGCGGTTCTTCGAGGCCGCCCTCAAGCCCGACCAGATGACCCGCCGCCTGGCACCGACCGACGCGCGCGTGCTGCAGATGCTGGCCGACGCCATGGACGTCCACCTGGGCCTGCCGGATCTGCGCACCACGCGCGCGGAGATCGACCGGCTCGGCCCGTGGGACGGTCCGCGCGCCTCCGAACCGCAGGAGTCCGCGGGAGCACTGCCCCGCCCGGCCGCCGGCGAGGCCGTGCTCGCCGGGCACCGGCTGCTGCTCGACCATGGCGCCCTCCAGGAGGGCGACGAGGCGCTCGCCGGAACCCGGCACGCCGCCCACGCGCGCGTGTCCGCTGCGACGGCCGCCGAGGCGGGCGTCGCGGAAGGCGATGCCCTGGCCGTCACCGGCCCCGTCGGCACCGTCGAACTGCCGCTGCAGATCACCGAGATGCCCGACCGGGTCGTCTGGCTCCCGCTGAACTCCGTCGGGACGGGCGTCGCCTCCGGCACCGGCGCACAGCCCGGCACTCTCGTCCGCATCGGCCCGGCGGCGCCCGCCGAACAGGCCCCCAAGGAGGTGGAGGCATGAGCCCGTACCTGGCAGCTGAAGACCTCTCGATGTTCGGCCGCGACCCGTGGTGGCTGGTCGTCGTCAAGGCGGTGTTCTGCTTCGCCTTCCTGATGGTGACCGTGCTCTTCTCGATCGTCTGGGAGCGCAAGGTCGTCGCCTGGATGCAGCTGCGCATCGGCCCCAACCGGCACGGCCCCTGGGGCATGCTCCAGTCGCTGGCCGACGGCGTGAAGCTGATGCTCAAGGAAGACGTCATCGTCAAGCGCGCGGACAAGGTGGTCTACGTCCTCGCGCCGATCGTCGCGGCCATCCCGGCCTTCATGGCGATCGCGGTGATCCCCTTCGGACCGGCCGACAACGAGATCTCCGTCTTCGGCACGCGTACCACGATGCAGCTGACCGACCTGCCGATCGCGATGCTCTACATCCTCGCGGTCGCTTCCGTCGGCATCTACGGCATCGTGCTCGCGGGATGGAGTTCCGGATCCACCTACCCGCTCCTCGGCGGCCTGCGCTCCTGCGCGCAGATGATCTCCTACGAGATCGCGATGGGTGCCGCGTTCGCCTCGGTGTTCCTGTACTCGGGGTCGATGTCGACGTCCACGATCGTGCAGCAGCAGCACGACCGCTGGTACATCCTGCTGCTGCCGGTCTCGTTCATCCTCTACATCGTCACGATGGTCGGAGAGACCAACCGCGCCCCCTTCGACATGCCGGAGTCCGAGGGCGACCTGGTCGGTGGCTTCAACACCGAGTACTCGTCCATCAAGTTCGCGATGTTCATGCTGGCCGAGTACGTGAACATGGTGACGGTCTCGGCCGTGTCGACCACCCTGTTCCTCGGCGGCTGGCGTGCCCCCTGGCCGATCAGCTCCTTCTGGGAGGGCGCGAACCACGGCTGGTGGCCGCTGCTCTGGTTCGTGATCAAGGTCCAGCTGCTGCTGTTCTTCTTCATCTGGCTGCGCGGCACACTCCCTCGCGTCCGCTACGACCAGCTGATGAAGCTCGGCTGGAAGGTTCTCATCCCGGTCTCCGTGACCTGGCTGATGCTGGTGGCGACCGTACGGGCGCTGCGCAACGAGCACTACGACTTCGCCGACATCGCCCTGTACGTCGGCGGCGGAGTCCTCGCCCTGCTGCTGATCTCCTTCATCGCCGACATGTTCCGCGAGAAGGCGAAGCCGGCCGCGCAAGCCGACGCCGAGCAGGCCGGATTCGACCCGATGGCGGGCGGATTCCCCGTACCGCCGCTGCCCGGACAGGAACCACCGCCGGTGCCCAGGCGCCGCCCGTCCCGCGAGCGCGAGCTGATTGTCAGTGGCGGGTCGGACACTGTCAGTGACGGACCTACGGATGGAAAGGAGGCGTCCGATGGCTGAGGAGCCCAAGGAGACCAAGCCCGGTTTCCTGAACCCCGTGGCCGGCTTCGGCGTGACCTTCAAGGCCATGTTCAAGAAGCGGCTGACCGAGCAGTACCCGGAGCAGAAGAAGACCACGGCTCCGCGGTTCCACGGACGGCACCAGCTCAACCGCCATCCGGACGGCCTGGAGAAGTGCGTCGGCTGTGAGCTGTGCGCCTGGGCCTGCCCCGCCGACGCCATCTACGTGGAGGGCGCCGACAACACCGACGAGGAACGCTACTCGCCGGGCGAGCGGTACGGCCGCGTCTACCAGATCAACTACGCCCGCTGCATCCTGTGCGGACTGTGCATCGAGGCGTGCCCCACGCGCGCGCTGACGATGACCAACGAGTTCGAACTGGCCGACTCCAGCCGCGCCAACCTCATCTACACCAAGGAACAACTCCTCGCCGGCCTCGAAGAGGGCATGGTCGACACGCCGCACGCGATCTTCCCGGGGACGGACGAACAGGACTACTACCGGGGCCTGGTGACTCAGGCCGCACCGGGCACGGTCCGCCAGGTCGCCCTCTCCAACGGCGAGGTCCCGCAGGAGGCGGCGTCCACCTTCGGCGAGGAGGAGCCCGCCTCGGAGAAGGTGATCGGCCGATGACGACACCCCTTGCCGCCTACACCACCTCCACCGGTGAGGCCTTCCAGTTCTGGGTCCTCGGCACCGTCGCGGTGATCGGCGCCCTGTGCACCGTCTTCATGAAGAAGGCCGTGCACAGCGCGCTCTGCCTCGCCGGGACCATGATCGTCCTGGCGGTGTTCTACCTCGCCAACGGCGCCTACTTCCTGGGCATCGTGCAGATCGTCGTCTACACCGGCGCGATCATGATGCTGTTCCTGTTCGTGGTGATGCTCGTCGGCGTGACGGCCGCGGACTCCCTGAAGGAGACCATCAAGGGCCAGCGCTGGCTGGCCCTTCTGTGTGGGGCCGGCTTCGGCGTCCTGCTGTTCGCCGGCATCGCGAACGCCTCCCTGAAGGAGTTCGCCGGCACCGGACAGGCGAACGCGAACGGCAATGTGGAGGGCCTCGCCTCCCTGATCTTCACCAAGTACGTCTTCGCCTTCGAAATCACCGGCGCGCTGCTGATCACGGCCGCCGTCGGCGCCATGGTGCTCACCCACCGCGAGCGCACCGAGCGGGCCAGGACCCAGCGCGAACTGTCCGAACAGCGCGTCCGCGAGGGCAAGCACCTCCCGCCGCTGCCCGCCCCGGGCGTCTACGCCCGGCACAACGCGGTCGACGTCGCGGGTCTGCTGCCCGACGGCACCCCGTCCGAGCTGACCGTCAGCAAGACGCTGCGCGAGCGCGGGCAGATCCGTGACGTGTCCGCGGAGGCGCTCAACGACCTGCGCGCGCTGGAGCAGCGCGCGCAGGAACGCCTGGAGCGCACGGGGATCGAACCGGCGACGTTCAAGCGGCCCGAGGAGGCGTCGAAGTGAACCCGGTCAACTACGTCTACCTCGCCGCCCTGCTGTTCACGATCGGCGCGACCGGCGTCCTGATCCGCCGCAACGCCATCGTGGTCTTCATGTGCATCGAGCTGATGCTGAACGCCTGCAACCTCGCGTTCGTCACCTTCTCCCGGATGCACGGCAACCTCGACGGCCAGATCATCGCCTTCTTCACGATGGTCGTCGCCGCCGCGGAGGTCGTGGTGGGCCTGGCGATCATCGTGTCGCTGTTCCGTACCCGCCACTCGGCCTCGGTCGACGACGCCAGCCTGATGAAGCTGTAAGGGGTCGGAATCATCGTGGAGAACCTGCTCGCGCTGCTCATCGCGGCGCCCCTGCTCGGAGCGGCCGTCCTTCTGGTCGGCGGCCGGCGCCTCGACAGCGTCGGCCACTGGATCGGCACGCTGCTCTCGTTCGTCTCCTTCGCGCTCGGTGTCGTCCTCTTCGCCGGCCTGCTCGGCAGGAGCGCCGAACACCGCACCCTCACACAGCACTTGTGGACATGGGTCTCCGTCGGCAGCTTCCATGCGGACGTCACCTTCCGCCTGGACCAGTTGTCGATGACGTTCGTCCTGCTCATCACGGGCGTCGGCTCGCTGATCCACCTGTACTCGGTCGGGTACATGGAGCACGACGAGCGGCGCCGCCGCTTCTTCGGCTACCTGAACCTGTTCCTCGCGGCGATGCTGCTGCTGGTCCTCGCCGACAACTACCTGCTGCTGTACGTCGGCTGGGAGGGCGTCGGCCTCGCCTCGTACCTGCTGATCGGCTTCTGGCAGCACAAGCCCAGCGCCGCGACGGCAGCCAAGAAGGCCTTCCTGGTCAACCGCGTCGGCGACATGGGCCTGTCGATCGCGATCATGCTGATGTTCGCCACCTTCGGCAGCTTCGCCTTCGGACCGGTCTTCGGCCACGCCGGTGACACGTCCGAGGGCAAGCTCACCGCCATCGCGCTGATGCTGCTCCTCGCCGCCTGCGGCAAGTCCGCCCAGGTGCCGCTGCAGTCCTGGCTCGGGGACGCCATGGAGGGCCCGACCCCGGTGTCGGCCCTGATCCACGCGGCGACGATGGTGACCGCGGGCGTCTACCTGATCGTCCGTTCCGCCGCCATCTTCAACGCCGCCCCCGACGCCCAGCTGGCCGTCACCGTCGTAGGTGCCGTCACGCTCCTCTTCGGTGCGATCGTCGGTTGTGCCAAGGACGACATCAAGAAGGCACTTGCCGGCTCGACCATGTCGCAGATCGGCTACATGGTGCTCGCCGCGGGTCTCGGTCCCATCGGCTACGTCTTCGCGATCATGCACCTGGTGACGCACGGCTTCTTCAAGGCCGGGCTGTTCCTCGGGGCAGGCTCCGTCATGCACGGCATGAACGACGAGGTCGACATGCGCAAGTACGGCGGCCTGCGCAAGTACATGCCGGTCACCTTCATCACGTTCGGTCTCGGCTATCTGGCCATCATCGGCTTTCCGGGCCTGTCCGGCTTCTTCTCCAAGGACAAGATCATCGAGGCGGCCTTCGCCAAGGGCGGCACCGAGGGCTGGATCCTCGGCGGCGCGGCCCTGCTGGGTGCGGCCATCACCGCCTTCTACATGACGCGCGTGATGCTGATGACCTTCTTCGGAGAAGAACGCTGGAGGAACCAGCCCACTCGCTCCCCGGAGGCCCCCAGTGCCGAGCCCGCCGCGGAACACCACGGTGAGCACGCCGAACCGCACCCGCACGAGTCCCCGAAGGTGATGACGATCCCGATGATCGTGCTGGCCGTCGGTTCGGTCTTCGGCGGTGCCTTCTTCAGCATCGGCGACCGCTTCCTGCACTGGCTGGAGCCGGTCACCGGCCACAGCGAGGGCCACTCCCCGGTGAGCGCCGCAGTGGTCACCGGCGCCACCATGGTGTGCCTGGTCATCGGTGTCGGCATCGCCTGGGCGCAGTACGGCCGCAAGCCCGTACCGGCCGTCGCCCCGCGCGGCTCGCTGCTCACCCGCGCTGCCCGCCGCGACCTGCTCCAGGACGACTTCAACCACGTGGTCCTGGTGCGCGGCGGCGAACACCTCACGCGCTCCCTGGTGTACGTCGACCACACCATGGTCGACGGCGTCGTCAACGGCACGGCGGCCGGCTTCGGCGGCCTGTCCGGCCGGCTCCGCCGGCTCCAGAACGGCTTCGCCCGCTCTTACGCGGTGTCGATGTTCGGCGGTGCGGCGCTCCTGGTCGCCGCGACCCTGCTGATGAGGGCGGTCTGATACCGATGTCCTTTCCTCTGCTGACAGCGACGGCGGCGCTCCCGGCCCTCGGGGCCGTCGCCACGGCCGCCGTACCGGCCGCGCGGCGCACCGCCGCCAAGTGGCTGGCGCTCTCCGTCTCGCTCGCCACGCTCGCCCTGGCGATCACCGTCCTGGTCCGCTTCGATCCGAACGGCACCCGCTACCAGCTCACCGAATCGCACGCCTGGATCAAGAGCTTCGGGGTGCGGTACGAGCTGGGGGTCGACGGCATCGCGGTGGCGCTGATCGCGCTGACCGCCCTGCTGATCCCGTTCATCATCCTCGCCGGCTGGCACGACGCCGACCCGCTGGAGACCGGAAGCCGCCGCTGGCGCCCCACCCAGGGGTTCTTCGCACTGATCCTGGCCGTCGAGGCCATGGTGCTCATCTCCTTCGAGGCCACCGACGTCTTCCTCTTCTACATCTTCTTCGAAGCCATGCTCATCCCGATGTACTTCCTCATCGGCGGCTTCGGGGACCGTGCCCACGCCCAGGGCGAGGAGGCGGCCTCGACCCAGCGGTCGTACGCGGCGGTGAAGTTCCTGCTCTACAACCTGGTCGGCGGCCTGATCATGCTGGCCGCGGTGATCGGCCTCTACGTGGTCGCCGGAAACTTCAGCCTCCAGGAGATCGCGCAGGCCCGCGCGAGTGGCTCCCTGCACATGGCGACGAGCACCGAGCGCTGGCTGTTCCTGGGCTTCTTCTTCGCGTTCGCGGTGAAGGCGCCGCTGTGGCCGCTGCACACCTGGCTGCCCAACGCCATGCAGGAGTCCACCGCACCGGTCGCCGTCCTCATCACCGCGGTCGTCGACAAGGTGGGCACCTTCGCGATGCTCCGCTACTGCCTGCAGCTGTTCCCGCAGGCCAGCAAGTGGGCGACGCCCGTCGTCCTCGTCCTGGCCCTGATCGGCATCGTCTACGGCGCGCTGCTGGCCGTCGGCCAGCGGGACATCAAGCGCCTGGTGGCGTACGCGTCGATCTCGCACTTCGGCTTCATCATCATGGGCATCTTCGCGATGACCAGCCAGGGCCAGTCCGGCGCGACGCTCTACATGGTCAACCACGGCATCTCCACGGCCGCGTGGATGCTGGTCGCCGGCTTCCTGATCTCCCGGCGCGGCTCGCGGCTCATCGCCGATTACGGAGGCGTGCAGAAGGTCGCCCCGGTGCTCGCCGGCACCTTCCTGATCGGCGGCCTCGCCACCCTCTCGCTGCCCGGCCTCGCGCCGTTCGTGAGCGAGTTCCTGGTCCTGGTCGGCACGTTCACGCGCTATCCGGCGATCGGCATCATCGCCACGTTCGGCATCGTCCTCGCCGCGCTGTACGCCCTCGTCCTGTACCAGCGGACGATGACGGGCCCGGTGAAGCCCGAGGTCTCGGCGATGCCCGACCTCCGCGTGCGGGAACTCGTGGTCGTCGCCCCGCTGATCGTGCTGCTGATCTTCCTGGGCGTCTACCCGAAGCCCGTCACGGACATCGTCAACCCGGCGGTCAAGCAGACCATGTCCGACGTACACAAGAAGGATCCCAAGCCCTCGGTGGAGGCGGCCAAGTGAGCACAACAGCTGTCCACAGCCTGTGGACAACCGCGGCCGATCCGATCTCCAAGATCCCGGCACCGAAGATCGAATACGGACAATTGTCACCGACGCTGATCGTCGTCGGTGCGGCGCTGGTCGGGGTGCTCATCGAGGCCTTCGTCCCGCGCAGGTCCCGCTACTACGCACAGGTGTTCGTGGCCGTCGTGGCGCTGTGCGCCGCTTTCGCGGCGGTGGTGGCACTGGCGGCCGACGGCTACGGCACCACCAAGGCGCACATCGCGGCCATGGGGGCGATCGCGGTCGACGGACCGTCCCTGTTCCTGCAGGGCACGATCCTGCTGGCCGGCCTGGTCGGCCTGTTCACCTTCGCCGAGCGGCGCCTGGACCCGGTCGCGCACGGCAGCCGTGTCGACTCCTTCGCCGCGCAGGCCGCCTCCGTACCCGGCAGCGACAGCGAGAAGGCGGCGGTGAAGGCCGGCTTCACCACCACCGAGGTCTTCCCGCTGCTGCTCTTCGCGATCTCCGGCATGCTGGTCTTCCCCTCGGCCAACGACCTGCTGACGCTGTTCGTGGCCCTGGAGGTCTTCTCGCTGCCGCTGTACCTGTTGTGCGCACTCGCCCGCCGCAAGCGGCTGATGTCGCAGGAGGCCGCGGTCAAGTACTTCCTGCTCGGCGCGTTCGCCTCCGCGTTCACGCTGTTCGGCATCGCCCTGCTGTACGGCTACGCGGGCTCGGTGTCGTACGGGCGGATCGCACAGGTCGTCGACGGCACCGTCACCAGCGTCGACCCGGCGCTCGCCAACACCATGGGCAACGACGCCCTGCTGCTGCTCGGCAGCGCCCTGATCGTGATGGGCCTGCTCTTCAAGGTGGGCGCGGTTCCGTTCCACATGTGGACGCCGGACGTCTACCAGGGCGCGCCGACGCCCGTGACCGGCTTCATGGCGGCGGCGACGAAGGTGGCCGCCTTCGGCGCACTGCTGCGCCTGCTGTACGTCGTCCTGCCGGGGATGCGCTGGGACTGGCGGCCGGTCATGTGGGCCGTGGCGATCATCACCATGCTCGGTGGCGCGATCGTCGCGATCACGCAGACCGACATCAAGCGGCTGCTGGCGTACTCGTCCATCGCGCACGCCGGATTCATCCTCGCGGGTGTCATCGCCACCTCGAAGGACGGCGTCTCGTCGGTCCTCTTCTACCTGGCCGGCTACTCGTTCGTGACGATCGGCGCCTTCGCGGTCGTCACGCTGGTGCGCGACGCGGGCGGCGAGGCCACCCACCTGTCCAAGTGGGCGGGGCTTGGGCGCCGTTCACCCCTGGTGGCCGCGGTGTTCGCGGTCTTCCTGCTGGCCTTCGCCGGCATCCCGCTGACCTCCGGCTTCGCCGGAAAGTTCGCCGTGTTCAAGGCGGCGGCGGACGGCGGCGCGGTCCCGCTGGTCGTGATCGGTGTGATCTCCTCGGCGATCGCCGCGTTCTTCTACATCCGCGTGATCGTGCTCATGTTCTTCAGCGAGCCGCGGCCGGAGGGCCCGACCGTGGCCGTGCCGTCCCCGCTGACGATGGCGGCGATCGCCGTCGGCGTCGCGGTGACGCTGGTGCTCGGTGTGGCGCCGCAGTACTTCCTGGACCTGGCGAGCCAGGCGGGGGTGTTCGTCCGCTGAGTCCGCCGCGTGGTCCATGCCGCTGCCCGGCACCCGTCTGCAGGGTGCCGGGCAGCGGCATGGTGCATCAGGTCAGCGTCCGGTTACGCAGCGGAAGGGGCCGAGCCTGTGGATAACTCCGGGGCTGTCGGTCCGGACCCCTATGGTGGAGGCAGTGGTCGAGGAACGACACACGGGGGACCGGCGGGGGACAGGACGATGGGCGTGACGGGCGGGATCAGCGAGATGCCACAGGTGACCGAGGAACCGGGCGCGGCCGGCAGCGAGACGCTGGCCACCCTCCACCGGGTCTTCGGATACGAGGCCTTCCGGGGCGAGCAGGCAGCGATCATCGAGCATGTGGTGGCCGGCGGCGACGCCGTCGTCCTCATGCCCACCGGCGGCGGCAAGTCGCTGTGCTACCAGATCCCGGCCCTGGTCAGACCCGGTACGGGGGTGGTGATCTCCCCGCTGATCGCGCTCATGCAGGACCAGGTGGACGCTCTGCGCGCCCTCGGCGTACGCGCCGGCTTCATCAACTCCACGCAGGACTTCGACGAGCGGCGTGTCGTCGAGGCCGAGCTCCTGGCCGGCGAGCTGGACCTGCTGTACCTGGCGCCGGAGCGGCTGCGCCTGGAAGGCACGCTCGACCTGCTCTCCCGCGGCAAGATCTCCGTCTTCGCGATCGACGAGGCGCACTGCGTCTCCCAGTGGGGCCACGACTTCCGCCCCGACTACCTCACCCTGTCCCTGCTAGGCGATCGCTGGCCGGACGTCCCGCGGATCGCCCTCACCGCCACGGCCACTCACGCCACCCACCAGGAGATCACCCAGCGGCTCGACCTGCCGGCGGCCCGCCACTTCGTCGCCAGCTTCGACCGGCCCAACATCCAGTACCGGATCGTGCCCAAGGCCGACCCCAGAAAGCAGCTGCTCGCCTTCCTCAGGCAGGAACACGCGGGCGACGCCGGCATCGTGTACTGCCTGTCGCGCAACTCGGTGGAGCGGACGGCGGAGTTCCTGACCGCCAACGGCATCGAGGCGGTGCCGTACCACGCGGGCCTCGACGCGGGCACCCGCGCAGCACACCAGTCCCGGTTCCTGCGAGAGGAAGGCCTGGTCGTGGTGGCGACCATCGCCTTCGGCATGGGCATCGACAAGCCGGACGTACGGTTCGTCGCCCATCTGGACCTGCCCAAGTCGATCGAGGGCTACTACCAGGAGACCGGCCGGGCGGGCCGTGACGGACTGCCGTCCACGGCCTGGATGGCGTACGGCCTGAACGACGTCATCCAGCAGCGCAAGCTGATCCAGTCCGGCGAGGGCGACGAGGCGTTCCGCCGCCGGGCCACCGCCCACCTCGACTCCATGCTGGCGCTGTGCGAGACGGCTCGGTGCCGTCGCGGCCAGCTGCTCGCCTACTTCGGCCAGGACCCCGACGCGGCGGGCTGCGGCAACTGCGACACGTGCCTCACCCCGCCGGAGACCTGGGACGGCACGATCGCCGCGCAGAAGGTGCTGTCCACGGTGGTGCGGCTGCAGCGGGAGCGCGGACAGAAGTTCGGCGCGGTCCAGATCATCGACATCCTGCTCGGCAAACGCACCGGCAAGGTCATCCAGTTCGACCACGATCAACTCTCCGTCTTCGGCATCGGAGAGGATCTCTCCGAGGGCGAGTGGCGGGGTGTCATCCGGCAGCTGCTGGCGCAGGGGCTGCTCGCTGTCGAGGGGGAGTACGGCACTCTCGTGCTGACCGAGGCAAGCGGTTCGGTGCTGCGGAGCGAACGGGAGGTGCCGCTGCGCAAGGAGCCGAAGAGGCCGGCCGTCTCCCGGTCGAGGTCGGCCGGTGCCTCCGGCGGCGACCGCAAGGCCAAGACCGCCGCGGCCGAGCTGCCCGACGAACTGCTGCCCGCCTTCGAGGCGCTGCGCGCCTGGCGCGCCGATCAGGCCCGCGAACAGGGCGTCCCGGCCTACGTCATCTTCCACGACGCCACCCTGCGGGAGATCGTCATCCGTCGACCCGGTTCGGTGCGTGAGCTCGGCACCGTGAGCGGTGTCGGCGAGAAGAAGCTGGCGACGTACGGCGAGGGCGTACTGGCCACGCTGGCCTCCCTGGACGGGCCGGCCCCGGCCGCCGGCGACGCGGCCGCCGACTGGCCGGAGCCGGAGCTGGAGGAGGAACCGGAGCCGCACGACTGGATATAGCGGGCGGAGCCGAGGCGATGCGGGAGGCGGTCACAGCCCGCGTGCCGCGTAGGCCCTGACGTCCGCATCCGAGTCGCCCGTGGCCGTGGCGAGGGCCGTGCGGGCCTCCTCCGTGGCCCGGTGCCGGGTCAGGGCCAGCACCGCCGCCTTGCGCACATCGGCGTTCGGGTCGGCCAGCGCCTTGGCAAGGGCGGGGACGGCGGTGTCCACGGACGCGACCGACAACGCGGTGGCGGCACCGGCGCGGACCTGCCAGGCCGGGTCGGACAGCGCCGCGACGGCGCGGGCGGCGAGCGGGCCTGGGCAGCCGGTGCGGGCCGACGCGGCGAACGCGGTGCCGCGCACCAGCGGGTCGCCGTCCTCGGTGAGCCCGTCCAGGGTGGCGGTCAGCAGCGCGCGGTCGGCCGCCGCTAGGGACGCCACGTCGAGGGCGGTCAGGGCGTTGGCGACGGTGACCCGGACCTCCCGGACGGGATCGGCCGCGGCATCCGCCAGTGGCCGGACCGCGTCGACGGAGACCAGCGCCCGTACGGCCTCGGTGCGGACCGTGATGTCCGGATCGTCCAGTGCCGCCGCGAACAACCGGGCCTCGCCGAGCCGCAGCGCGCGCAGTACATCGAGGGCGGCGGCCCGGACCACGGGGTCGCCCGCGGTGAGGGCGCCGGTGAGGGCGGCGCCCAAGGCGGGTTCGGGCGACAGGGTCTCGACCAGTTCGCGCAGCGAGGCGGCAGCGGTCGCGCGGACCTCGGCGTCGGGATCGAAGAGGGCGTCGGCCAGGACCCGCCCGGTGCCGGCGGGCACGGTCTCGGTGAGGACCGAGACGGCCGTACGGCGGACGGCGGGGTCCGGGTCGGCCAAGTAGGGCCGTACCCGACCGAGTTCGGGCTCGGCCTCGGCCAGTTCCAGCAACTCCAGGAGTCGGGGCGAGGCGGTGCCCGACGCGCCGGCCCGGTCGGTCGAGGCGGCGGCGGACGCGGAGGCCGGCCCGGCTGCGACCGGTGCCACCTCGCGCGGCCCGGCCGTGGCCACGTGCTCGGCGCTGACCGCGCCCAGTCGCCGGGAGGGACCGCCGGCCGGCGTGAACTCCTCGACCGGGACCAGATACGGAGCGACGGGACGGGCCGTGAACTCCATCGCACCAGAGGGGGACTTGTGCAGGTCGAGGTGGTGGAACCAGGAGACGTCGTCGCGGCCGGGGTGGTCGAGGCGGTCGTGGTAGAGACCCCAGCGGGACTCGGTGCGCGCGAGGGAGGCACGGGCGGCCATCTCGGCGCAGTCACGGATGAAGCTGACCTCGGCGCAGCGCATCAGCTCGTGCGGGGTGCGGGCGCCCATGGCGGCGATGTCGGCGCGCATCCGCTCGAAGGCCTCCAGGGCGAGGGAGAGACGGGCGCCGGACTTCGGCGGTGCCACGTAGTCGTTCACGAAGCGGCGCAGCTTGTATTCGACCTGGGTCTGCGGCGGACCGTCAGGGTGGTGCAGCGGACGGTAGATCAGCTCGTGCGCCTCGCGCACCTGGTCCGCGGGAAGCTCCCCTTCGTACGCCGTGTACTGGGCGGCGTCGGCGCCCGCGAGGTCACCGAAGACGAAGGCGCCGATCATGTAGTTGTGCGGGACGCAGGCGAGGTCGCCGGCGGCGTACAGGCGCGGGACGGTCGTACGGGCGTGGTCGTCGACGCGGACGCCGGAGGCGGAATGACCGCCGCACAGGCCGATCTCCGAGATGTGCATCTCGACGTCGTGGGTGCGGTAGTCGTGCCCGCGGCCGGCGTGGAAGGTGCCACGAGTGGGGCGCTCGGTGGAGTGCAGGATCGACTCCAGCGCGGAGATCGACTCCTCGGGGAGGTGGCTGAGCTTGAGGTAGACCGGGCCGCGGTCACTGGTGACCTCGGTGGCGAACTCGGCCATCATCTGTCCCGACCAGTAGTCGGAGTCGACGAAGCGCTCGCCGTGCCGGTTGACCTGGTAGCCGCCGAAGGGGTTGGCGACGTAGGCACAGGCCGGGCCGTTGTAGTCCTTGATCAGCGGGTTGATCTGGAAGCACTCGATGCCGGTGAGTTCGGCACCCGCGTGGTAGGCCATGGCGTACCCGTCACCGGCGTTGGTCGGGTTCTCGTAGGTGCCGTAGAGGTAGCCGGAGGCGGGCAGGCCGAGCCGGCCGCAGGCGCCGGTGGCGAGGATCACCGCGCCCGCGCGGACGGTGACGAAGGCGCCGGTGCGCGTGTGGAATCCGACGGCGCCCACGGCCTGCCCCCCGGCAGTCAGCACCCGGACCGGCATCACGCGGTTCTCGATCCGGATCCGCTCCCGCATCTCCCGCCGCCGCAACTGCCGGTACAGGACCTTTTTGACGTCCTTGCCCTCTGGCATCGGCAGTACGTACGAGCCGGAGCGGTGGACTTGGCGGACCGCGTACTCTCCGTGCTCGTCCTTCTCGAACTTGACCCCGTACGACTCCAGTCGCTGGACCATCGCGAAACCCCGGATCGCGGTCTGGCGGACGGTGGACTGGTCGACGATGCCGTCGTTGGCGCGGGTGATCTCGGCGACGTAGTCGTCGGGTTCGGCGCGGCCGGGGACGACCGCGTTGTTGACGCCGTCCATGCCCATGGCGAGCGCGCCGGAGTGCCGGACGTGGGCCTTCTCCAGCAGCAGCACGTTCGCACCGCGCTCCGCGGCGGTCAGGGCGGCCATGGTGCCGGCGGTGCCGCCGCCGATGACGAGGACGTCACAGGTCAGCTCCTCGGCGTCGGTGACAGCGGGAATCTCCAGGGAAGCGGACGCGGGGGTGATCACCGTGGTGCCTTTCAGGAGCCGAGCGAGGTGAGGATGTCGCGGCGTAGGGCGACATGGGCCGGGTCGTCCACGGCCCCGCGGTCGCGGGGCCCGGGTACGTCCCGTACGAGGGCCACCCGGCCGGAACCGAGCAGGGCCACGCGGTCGCCGAGGAAGAGGGCTTCGTCCACGTCGTGTGTGACGAAGACGACGGTCGCACCTGTCCCGCGCAACACCTCCACCAGCAGGTCCTGCATGCCGGAGCGGGTCTGGACGTCGAGGGCGCCGAAGGGTTCGTCCATGAGGAGGGCGCGCGGGCTGTCGGCCAACGCGCGGGCCAACTGGGCCCGCTGGCGCTGCCCGCCTGAGACGCGATGCGGCAACTGCCCAGCCTGCGCGCTGAGTCCCACGCGGGCGAGCCAGGACTCGGCCCGGGAACGGCGTTCGGAGCGCGGTATGCCGCTGATGGCGAGCGGCAGTTCGACGTTTGCGCGCAAGGTGCGCCAGGGCAGCAGCGCGTCCTCCTGGAAGACCAGTGCACGGTCGGCCGACGGTCCTGTCAGCGCGACGCCGTCCACCTCCGCCGTGCCGCCCAGCGGGGGCAGCAGCCCGGCGAGCGTGCGCAGCAGCGTGGATTTGCCGCAGCCGGAGGGACCGACGACGGTGAGGATCTCGCCGGGGGAGACGTCCAGGTCGACGCCGTACAGCACGGGCGCGTCCGGGCGGCCGAGGGCGGCGGCGCGGAGGGTCAGCCGGGTGCCGCGTGCGGCCTCGGGTGCCGGTGCGGCGGGAACGGCGACGATCTCAGACGAGGTGCTCATCACGTGCCTCCTCGGTGTCCTTCTGGCGCTGCTGCTCGGGCTGGGCCTGGTGCTCGGGATCGCCGCCGCCACGAGTGGGGGCGGCGGCAGGCCGGCGCGTGCGGCCGCCGGAGACGTAGGTGGTGCGGGGCAGCCACCGGGTCAGGCGCCGGCCGAGGAGTTCCACGGCCGTGGAGGTGACCCAGCCCAGGACGCCGATGGTGACCATGCCGACGAAAACGCCGGGGTAGTTCACCACCGTGTAGTCCTGCCAGGTGCGGTAGCCGACCCCGTACTGGCCGGAGATCATTTCGGCGGAGATCACGCAGATCCACGACACGCCGATACCGACCGACAGGCCGCCGAAGATACCGGGCAGCGCCCCGGGCAGCACGACGGAGCCGAGGACGCGCAGCCGGCCGCCGCCCATCGTGCGCACCGCTTCCTCCCAAGCGGGGGGAAGCGCCCGGACAGCATGCCGGGTGGAGACCAGCACGGGGAAGAAGGCGGCGGTGCAGGTGATGAAGACGATGCCCTGCTCGTTGGACGGGAACAGGAGGATCGCCACCGGGACGAGGGCGATCGCCGGGATCGGGCGGATGACCTCCAGGACGGGGCCGAGCAGATCCTCGGCCAGACGCGAGCGGGCCACGAGCACGCCGGTCGCCACGCCGAGGACGGCCGCCAGGGCGAAACCGGTGAGGATGCGGGTGAGACTGTCGGTGAGGTCGGTCCAGTAGTCGGCGCCGGCAAGCCGGCCGGCGAAGGCCCGGGCCACGTCTGCGACCGTCGGGAACTGCGAAAAACGCAGCCATAGATCGACGTTCAGGCTGGTCAGCAACTGCCACAGGCCGAGGAAGGCGGCCAGCGAGACCGTCCGCAGCGCATACCGTGCCAAGGGGCGCCGGATCATGAGGCGCGCTCCAGGGCCTCCTGGTAGGACACCGTTCGGGCGCCACCGTGAGCGGAGACATAGGCCTGGGCGGTCGCCGGGGTGACGAAGGGCAGTACTTGGTCTCCGTCGGTCACCCACACCGCCTTGTCGGCGAACCACAGCGTGCCGGTGGTGGCGTCGGGCACGTAGGCGGCGCGGATGCTTCCCTGGTGCCCGGCCACGTAGGCCAGCAGCTGTTTCGCGGACTTGAAGGAGAGTGTCTTCTCGCTGCCCTTGGGCCACACCTCGCTCGCGGCCGGCGCCGGTCCGGCGGTGAGCCGCCGGGTGTACGAAGCGCCGAGGGCCTTCTTGACGTACTGGTCGTCGACGAAGGAGTCCACGTCGATGTCACCGGTCAGCTTGGCTGCCTTCAGCACGGACACGTCCTGCTTCAGCGCGGACACCAGTTGCGGCTTGAGGGCAGGGTCGAAGGTGGCGATGCCGTGGGTGCCGTTGTACAGGTAGACGACCTCGGCGGGCAGGCCGGTGGCCTTCGCGACCTTCTCGGCGGCGGCCACGGGGTGGGCGTCGAGGTAGTCCGTCGCCTCTGCCTGAGCCTTGAGGAAGGCTTCCACGACGGCCGGATGCTGCTCGGCGAAGTCCTCGCGGGCCGTGACACCGTGGAAGGTGGGCAGGTTCAGCTGGGCGCCGTCGTAGAGGGCCTTCGCCTTGCCCTCGTAGGTGAGCAGGCCCGGCCAGGCGACGAACTGCGACAGGGCGTCGACACTGCCGGAGGAGAGCGCCGAGGCACCCACGGCAGGCTGCTGGTTGAGTTTTGCGATGCCCTTGTCCGGGTCGATGCCGGCGTGCTGCAGGGCCCGCACGAGTGTGCCGTCGGCGGCGGAGCCGATGCTCGTGGAGACCTTCTTGCCCTTCAGTTCGCGCAGGGAGGTGAGCTTCGAGCCGGGTGCGGTGACGACGGTGTTGAGGCCGCCGCGCAGGTTGTAACCGGTCACCGAGACCAGGTGGGTGGGGCGGCCGAGCTGTTTGCCGCGGGCCGCGTTGAGCAGCAGCGGAAAGTCGCCCATCGACCCGATGTCGATCTTGCCTGCGGTCATCTGGGCGGTGATCGGGGCGCCTGTGGCGTAGTCCTGCCAGTCGACCTTGTAGGTGTGGCCGTCGTGCAGGGAGTTCAGCTGCTCCTCGAAGGAGCCGAGGGAGCGCAGCAGCGTGCCCGCGGTGACGGTGTTGATGGTCTTGGACTGGTAGCCGACGGTCACGGTGACCGTGGAGCCGCTGCCCGCCTCGGCGCTGCCGCCGCAGGCGGACAGGGGCAGGAGGAGCGCGGCGGCGGATGCGGCGAGTGCCGTTCGTTTCATGGTGGTTGGACCTCTCACCGGAGCAGGTAGGGCATGTTGACCGTGACGGCTCCGGTGGGGCAGCGGGCCGCGCACGGGCCGCAGTACCAGCACTCGTCGACGTGCATGTACGCCTTGCCGTTGTTCTCGTCGATGGCGAGGGAGTCCAGCGGGCACATGTCCACGCAGAGAGTGCAGCCGTCGATGCACTTCGACTCGTCGATGGTCACGGGCACGTCGGCCCGCTGGGGCGCCAAGGGCATGGCTGTCTCCAGGAAACGTGCAGGCAGGGTCTGAGCGTGGTGGTTGTTCTACGACCGGTGGAGCAGACCGCTCATGGTGATCCGGTCTCCGCGGAAGCGGATGAACTCCAGGTCGACGGGGCGGCCGTCGGCGAGGTGGGTGAGGCGTTCCAGCATGAGTACGGCGGCGCCGCGAGGGGCCTGGAGGACGGCGGCGGAGTGGGTGTCCGCGTTCACCGCCTCCAGGGTGATCTCCGCGTGGCCGAGGCGCCGGCCGGTGATGGCTTCCAGGAGGCGGAAGACATCGGTGTTCTCCAGATCGGCGCCGAGCAGGGCGGTGCCGATGTCGAGCGGGATGTAGGTGAGGTCGAGGGAGAGGGGGAGACCGTTCAGGCGGCGCAGACGCTCGATGTAGAGGACGTCGGTGCCGGCGGGGATGCGGAGGCGGTCGGCCACCGGTGCGGGTGCGGGTGCGGGGCCCATGGTGCGGACCTCGTTGGTGACGCGGCCGTGTTCGCGCAGGGTTTCCGCGAGGCCCATCAGCCGGTCGAGCCCGTGCGGGTACTTCCGGGCGACGACCACGGTGCCGACGCCGGGCAGCCGTTCGACCAGGCCCTCGGCGCGGAGCAGGTCCAGGGCCTGGCGGACGGTGTTGCGCGAGGCGCGGTAGTCGGTGGCGAGAGTCGACTCGTGGGGGAGGGGGCCGCTCTGGAAGACGCCGCTGAGGATCTGGTGGCGCAGCAGGTCGGCGAGCTGCCGGGCCCGGTCCGCCCGCAGCCGGCGACGCGTGCGGTGGGCGGCGACGGTGGTCGCTGCGCCCTGACCGGCGTGGTCTCGGGGGCGGTCGGTGGCTGGCATGGCTGGAACCATACCGATGCGGTAGGGAAAGTGGTGTTGCCGAAGTGTTGCGCCAGGTGAGGGCGCGTCGAATGGGCCGCTCACCTGCAGCTTTTCATCGCCGGTCGGGAAGATCTGCCACCGGGTGCGCCACTCAGCCCAGGGCTGTCAGCCCTGGAGCGAACGTGATCAGGAGCGGGAGCAGTGGCACCAGCGCGGCCACCGTCGTCGTCAGGGCCCGGTGCCGGCGCAGCAGCCGCGGCGGCGGCTCCAGGAGCCGGTCCACGCGTTCCCCGAGGAGGCGGCGGCTGGAGTCGCACGACAGGACGCCCCGGTGCTGGTTCAGCTCGATCAGCGCCAGAGCCGTGGTGAGGTGCCCGCAGCGTCGGGACGCGGCGTCGTCGGCGGCGAGCTCGACCAGACGGTGCGTCTGGTCGCAGAAGTGGGCGAACAGCGGTACGCGCGGGAAGCCCGTGGCGAGCGCGGTGGACAGGTGGAGCAGCCAGTCGTGGTGGGCACGCGCGTGCCCGCGCTCGTGGGTGAGGACGGCGTCCAGCTGGTGGTCGGTGAGGCGCTGCAGTGCCCCTGTCGTGACGACGAGCTGTGGCGGGTGCCCGGGCATCCACCAGGCGTCCGGGTACTCGTCCTCCAGCACCAGCATGGGGCCGCGCGCCGCCGGCAGTCCGGCCGGCAGGTCGGGAGCGCGCTCCCGCAGTTGGGCGCGGGCCTGGCCGCGGCTGCGGCGGGCCTCGGCGAGTTCCCTGGCCAGCATCGCCGTCGTCCAGGCGGCCCCACAGGCCAGCAGTACGGTGAGGGCGGCGGCCCACACCGGTGCGGAGGAGAGGTCGTAGGCGGCGGTGACGGAGGGCGGCGCGGGGGCGAACACGCGGTCGCGGACGGTGTGGAAGACGGCCGCCGCGCCCAGGACCAGTGCGGCCAGGCAGCACAGCAGGACGGTGGCGACCAGGCACTGCCACACCCACAGCGCGACTACGGGTTCCCGCTCGGGCCATGCCGCACGTGTCAGCGCGCGCGGCGCCGCCAGGGCGGCCGTCAGGGCGAGGACGCTCAGCAGGAGCAGGCAGACGGTCATGCCGGGGCTCCGGTTCCTGGTCGGAGAGTTGCGCGGGTGCCGGGTGGTGCGGGGCGGTGCGCCGAGGGCGCGCCGCGTGGTGCGTGTCCGCCCAGTATGACGGGGAGGGGCGGCGGGAGTCAGGTCCCGGCGGTGATCCGTTGCGTGGTTCCGGCCGCTTGTGCCCCGTCACGTCCGGCCCCTCCGCCTCCGTACAGCGGACTGCTTGCGCGTCTGTCCCGGCAGGACCGGCAACTTTCCCGTCTCCCGGTCGCGCAAGGCCTGACGCACCGCCTCCAGCGCGCAGTCCGCCGAGGCGATCGCTCCGGCCGCCGCCGGCAACGCCACCTGGGCCACCGCGAGGACGACGAGCAGCCAGGCCGTCCGGGGCGGCCCATGAGCAGGGACCCGGCGCGGCGTGAGACCGGCGGTGCCTACGGCTCCCCGGGCGGGTGCGGTCAGCGCGCCGCCGACGCGCACGCCGGTGACCGCGTATGCCTGGTGCTCACCGCTTGTCTCGAGCGGTGAGCACCGGATGCTCGGCCCGGTGAACCTGTGTCAACGTCTCGCCACGAGATGGTCCTTCACCCCGTCACGACCCGCCCGCTGACCTCTCCCAGGCCGACCCGGCGCCCGTCCGCTCCGGGGGCCCAGGCCGACAAGGTCACCACGTCGCCGTCCTCCAGGAAGGCCCGCTTGCCGTCCGGGAGTTCGAGGGGATCGCGGCCGTTCCAGGTCAGTTCCAGCAGTGAGCCGCGCTGGCGTTCCTCCGGGCCGCTCACCGTGCCCGAGCCGTACAGGTCGCCGGTGCGCAGCGAGGCGCCGTTCACCGTCATGTGGGCGAGCTGCTGGGCCGCGGTCCAGTACATGGTCGAAAAAGGCGGCTCGGAGACCACATGGCCGTTGATGGCGACGGAGATCCGCAGGTCGTACCCGCCGGCCTCGATGCCGGGCGCCGAGTCGTCCAGGTAGGGCAGCAGCGGGTGCGTGCGCTCCGGCGGCGCCACGCGCGCGTGCTCCAGCGCGTCCAGCGGGGTGATCCACGCCGACACCGAGGTCGCGAAGGACTTGCCGAGGAAGGGACCGAGGGGCACGTACTCCCAGGCCTGGATGTCCCGCGCGGACCAGTCGTTCAGCAGGCACAGCCCGAAGACGTGGTCGCGGAACTCGCCCAGCGCGACCGGCCGGCCCAGCTGGGACGGCACGCCCACGACGAAGCCGACCTCCGCCTCGATGTCCAGCCGGATCGACGGGCCGAAGACCGGCGCCGGGTCGGCCGGGGACTTGCGCTGTCCGGAGGGCCGTACGACGTCCGTGTCCGAGACGACGACCGTGCCGGAGCGGCCGTGATAGCCGATCGGCAGGTGCTTCCAGTTGGGGGTGAGGGAGTCCTCGGCGTCCGGGCGGAAGATCCGGCCGACGTTACGGGCGTGGTTCTCCGAGGCGTAGAAGTCGACGTAGTCCGCCACCTCGAAGGGCAGGTGCAGGGTCACCTCGGCCAGCGGGTGGAACAGCGGCTCGACGGCCTCGCGGTGCGAGGGGTCGGTGACCCAGGCCGTGATGGCCCGCCGTACCTCCGACCAGGCCGGGCGGCCGGCGGCCAGGAGCGTGTTGAGGGTGGGCCGCGCGAGCAGCGCGTGGTGCGGTGAGCCGAGGGCGGCGGCCGCGGCGCCCGCGTCGAGGACCTGGTCCCCGAGCCGGACGCCGATCCTCCGCTCCGTGCTGCCGGAGGGCGAGAACACGCCGTAGGGGAGGTTGTGCGGGCCGAAGGGGTCGCCCTCGGGGACGTCGAAGGGGGGCATGGGGTGCTGCCTCACTCTCATCCGGGCCGTGCATGGCGATCTTCCATGTGGTCGCGGCACACGTTACGGCCGGGATGCGTGTCTTGGGCAGTCCACCCATGTGGCATCGAGCGGCACCTCGAGAGATGTCCGAAAGGCGCGTCTCGAAGGGGCTTCGAAAGGTTGCTCGCACCCTGTCTAAAGAGTTCGCAATGTCCGAATAGGTCTTGTCGGAGGCGGCAATTCCGGCTTAGCGTCCTTTCGGGACACGGACGGGGTGGGTCCGTTCCATTGGGGGGACACGTGGGGGGACCCGTGGCCGGAAACACCGTCGGTGTGCCGTTCGAGGCGGACCGCGACGTGCCTGGACTGATCGTCAAATTCGGCGACTATCCGCTGCACCACGGCGGCGTCGGCGCGATCCGCAGCCTGGGCCGGCTGGGCGTGCCCATGTACGCCATCACGGAGGACGCGTACACGCCCGCGGCTTCCTCGCGCTATCTGAAGAAGGCCTTCGTGTGGCCGACGACCGGTGCGGAGGACCCGGGCCACCTGGTCGAGGGCCTGCTGCGCATCGGCCGCCGCATCGGCCGCCCCACCGTCCTCGTCCCGACCGACGAGGAGGCCGCCGTACTGATCGCCGAGCACCAGGACGAGCTGGCCGGTTCCTTCCTCTTCCCGCGGGTCGACCCCGCGCTGCCGCGCCGGCTCGCCAGCAAGCAGGGCCTGCACGAGTTGTGCGAGGAACATGGCATCGTGAGCCCCGCGTCCGCGTTCCCGGAGTCGTACGAGGACATCGTCGCCTTCGCCGACACGGCCCGCTTCCCGGTGGTGGCCAAGAACCGCGAGGCGTTCGTCCGGCGTGAACGTCCCGCCGTGGGCGGCACCACGAGGATCGCCACCCGTGAGGGCCTGCTCGCCCTCGCCCGCGACTGGGGCGCGCGGCCGGGCGTGATCCTCCAGGAGTACCTGCCGCGGGAGGAGGCCGAGGACTGGATCGTGCACGGCTGCTTCGACCAGGACTCGATCCCGCTCGCGCTGTTCACCGGCGTCAAGGTCCGCTCGTGGCCGCCGCACGCCGGCATGACGGCGAACGCGTACGTCGTCGACAACCCGGAACTCACCGACCTCGCCGCGCGTTTCATCAAACAGATCGGCTACAGCGGCATCATCGACCTGGACCTGCGCTTCGATCGGCGCGACGGACAGTACAAGCTCCTCGACTTCAACCCGCGCATGGGCGCCCAGTTCCGCCTCTTCGAGAACGAGTCCGGAGTGGACGTCGTACGCGCCATGCACCTGAACCTGACCGGCCGTTCCGTTCCGGAGGGGGAACAGCGCGCCGGCCAGCGCTACGTCGTGGAGAACATCGACTTCCCCGCCCTCCTCGCCTACCGCCGCAGCGGCTACACCACGCCGCACGCACCGGCGAGGGCGAGCGGGACGGAGCTGGCGTGGCTCGCGGGTGACGACCCGCTGCCGTTCCTCACGATGCTCGCACGCTTCGTGCGCCCGGGCGCGAAGCACCTCTACCAGCTGTGGCGGACCAACCGCCGCGGCAGCGGTACCTCCACGAAGTAGGCAAAGCCACCGTGACAGTGGCGCAGCATGTCCTGGGGAGGGACTTCGTGACACGACCGGTTGCAGTGATCGGGGCGGGGCCGTTCGGTCTGTCCACCGCCGCCCATCTGCGGGCGCGCGGCCTGCCCGTCCGGGTCTTCGGCGACCCCATGGTCAGCTGGCGCGACCACATGCCCGAGGGCATGCTCCTGAAATCGACGCCCGCCGCCTCGAGTCTCGACTGCCCGCAGCCGGGTCACACCCTCGCCGACTACTGCGACGTCGCGGGGATCCGCCGGCTGGTGAGCGACGAGGACATCATCCCGGTGGAGACGTTCATCGCCTACGGCGAGTGGTTCCAGCAGAAACTGGTCCCCGGCCTGGAGCGGGTGCGGGTCGTGTCCGTGGACCGTGACAAGAGCGGCGGCTTCGAACTGAAGCTGGACTCGGGCGAGGTGTTCACGGCGCGCGCGGTCGTCGTCGCCACCGGCCTGTCGGGACTGGAGCATCTGCCCCCGGAGCTCGCGGGGGCCGTGGCCGACGGACCGGCGCCCACGGGACCGGTCTCGCACAGCTCCCAGCACCACGACCTGAGCCGTTTCGCCGGCAAGGAACTGATCGTGGTCGGCGCGGGCCAGTCCGCGCTGGAGACGGCCGCGCTCGCCGCCGAGGCGGGGGCACGCGTGCGTGTGGTCGCGCGCGGCCGTGGCCGGGTCGCCTTCGGCGCCCCGCCGTGGGGCCAGCCGAAGCTGCGCCCGGAGTCCCCCTTCGGCCGCGCCTGGTCGCTGTGGGCGTTCAGCTACTACCCGCACCCCTACCGCTATCTGCCGGAGGCCACCCGCCACTTCCTGGTCCGCCGGGTCCTCGGGCCGCTCGGCGCCTGGTGGCTGCGCGAGCGCTTCGAGAGCGCGGTGCAGGTGCAGGACGTCGAGCGGGTCATGGCCGCCGAGGCGCCGGACGGCAGCCCGGTCCTCACCGTTCGCAGCCACGGCGGGCACACCGAGCGGCTCACCGCCGACCACGTCATCGCCGCCACCGGCTACCGCGTCGACCTCGCGGCCATGGACTTCCTCGGGCACGAACTGCGCACCCGCCTCGCGGTGAGCCGCGGCACACCGAAACTCGGTCCCGGGTATGTGTCCTCCGTCCCCGGCCTGTACTTCACCGGCTTGCCGGCCGCGTCGTCGTACGGCCCGGTGATGCGCTTCGTCTGCGGCACGGAGTTCGCCTCCCCGCGCCTGACGAAACACCTGGCGGCGGCCCACGGCTGAGGCGTCCGGCGGACCGGGCCGGGCCCTGGCACGGCCGACCTGGCCCGCCGCCCTCTCCCGGCCCCCCGGAAGGCGTCGGAGCGCTCTCACGGGCTCGGGGCTGGGAGAGACGCGGGAGGAAGCGGGCGAACCCGCGTCAGGGGAACACGACTTGGGGTCGACCAGCACGTAAGTACGCAGGCCGGCAAGGTGAGTCGGGCAGGCGCGGTATCCGTATTCTCTGATCATGGCAGCCTCCCCCGCATATGCACTGATCGCCACCGACCTGGACGGAACGCTGCTGCGCGGCGACGACACCGTCTCCGACCGGTCGCTCGCCGCGCTCGCGCGGGTGGCGCGGGCCGGTGCCCGGCATCTGGTGGTGACGGGCCGCCCGGCCCCACGGGTGCGGCCGCTCCTCACTGACCTCGGCTGCGCGGGGCTGGCGGTGTGCGGGCAGGGGGCCCAGGTCTACGACGCCGGGGCCGGCCGCCTGCTGTGGTCGGTGCGGCTGGACCGGGAGCTGGCCGAGACGGCGCTCGGCAAGATCGAGGCCGAGGTGGGGCAGGTCTACGCGGCCGTCGACCAGGACGGCGTCGACGGGCTCACGCTCATCGAGCCCGGGTATCTGATGCCGCACCCGACGCTGCCCGCGGTGCGGGTCGGGCGGCGCGAGGACCTGTGGTGCGCGCCCATCAGCAAGGTGCTGCTGCGCCATGCCACCCTGTCCGACGACGAGCTGGCGGCCGTGGCGCGCGCGGTGGTGGGATCACTGGCCACGGTCACCATGTCGGGGCCGGGGACCGTGGAGCTCCAGCCGTCCGGGGTGACCAAGGCGACGGGGCTCGCCCTGGCCGCCGAGCGGCTCGGGATCGCGGCCGAGGAGGCCCTGGCGTTCGGCGACATGCCCAACGACATCCCGATGTTCGAGTGGGCCGGGCGCGGGGTCGCCATGGCCAACGCGCATCCCGAACTGAAGGCGGCGGCCGACGAGATCACCTTGTCGAACGAGGACGACGGCATCGCCGTCGTCCTCGAAGGACTGTTCCCGACCGACTGACCGGCACATCAGTACGCGGCCGCCCGAGGGAGCCCGAAAACGGAGTGGGTGAGCGGAGTCCGGAAGCGGAGGGCGTGTGCCGAGACCCGGTGCGGACGGCTGACGCAGGCCGGTGGAGGCCCGAGGGGCGTCGGCCGGGGGCGACGCAGGCGGGACGAGGGCCGACGCGGGTCGGAGGGAAGCCGGCGCGGATCGGCGGAGGAGGGAGGATGCACGACGGCCGCCCGGTACGCCCCCGTCCGTCAGGTGAGGGAGCGTGCCGGGCGGCCGATGCCGTGCCGGTGCACCGGCGTGCGGCCGGAGGCCTCGGGCCTGCCGGACCGCGGCCTGTCAGTACGCGCTGAAGACGTTGTCGATCGACCCGTACCGCGCGGCGGCGTAGTTGCATGCGGCGGTGATGTTCGCGACCGGGTCGTAGATGTTGAACGCCGTTCCGGCCACGTGGTACGTGTTGAACGTCGGGTCGACGACCTGGAGCAGACCCTTGGACGGGATGCCCGCGGCCGCGTTGGAGTCCCACAGGTTGATGGCGTTCGGGTTGCCCGAGGACTCGCGCATGATGTTGCGGTAGATGCCGTTGTAGCTGCCCGGGATGCCCTTCTGGGCCATGATCGCGAGCGACTTGCGGATCCAGCCGTCGAGATTGTTCGGGTACCCGGCGGTGGTGGTGGAGGCCGTGGTGGCGGTGGTGCTCGTGGCGGCGGAGGCGCTGGTGGCGCCGACGAGCGGCACGGCGAGGACGGCGGCGCCGGTGCCGGCGACGGCAAGGGCGCGGACGACGCGGTTGTTCCAGGAACGGCGGTGCTGAGCGGCAGCAGGCATGGGGAAGTCCTCTCCGGCGCCTGCGAGGTGAGCTGTCGGGTTCGGGCGGGGAGGTGCCCGGCCGTGCCTCGGACGAGACATGGCTTCACCCCGAGCCGTCCCGGTGTGGCGTGTGCCGTCCGGTCCGGCGGACTTACCTGGGTCCCCCGCTCCTGCCGTACGAAAGTTCGTTGAGTGGGTCACGCGGGCGGCGGCAGGATTCGGCGTCCGCCCGTCGGCCGGAACGTATGCGAGAGCACATGTCGGGAACAAGTACTGGATTCACACAAAGCGCCATTTGGCCTTTATCTGTGCGCTATGGGGTACTTGATCCTTTGCGGTTGCCAACCATCAACTCGCCGACGGGGCAAGGTGAAAGGTCGGTCCGGTGGGTGTGGGGCACCGAGGGGCGGAAGTGACCCAATTCACGAAAGCGCAAAATACATCAAATCGGACATGGGTGATTCGGGTGGATCGGCTGGATGGCGGAGTCCGTGGCGTGGCGCCCGTCGTTGTCCTGGTGGGCACGAAGGGGTGTGTGGGCGAGTGCGAAGGGGGGTGCGGGCGGGCGCGAAGGGGGTGCGGGCGTTACTCCGCTCGCTTCTCGCTTCGCGACAAAGCGGGTGCACTCCGGTTAAGTCGATGGATGTCGGTTCTTATTCCTTGATCAAAAACATACCGGTCATGAGCCGATACCGCCCATGCTGGACCGGTGGGCGCTATCGGTGATCGAACAGGGACCGGATACGCTGACTTGAGTGATGGCAGCGACCTATCGACAAACCGCGTAATCGCCAGCAGACACCAGCAGACAGGAGACCCCTCGTGACCGTCGTCGGGCCGTTCGGGCTGAGCGTGCGGGACCAGGCTCTGGAAGCCGATGTCCAGGCCGGATTGACGGCTGTCGAGGAAGGCTTGCTCGAGGCCACCAAGAGCGAGGTCCCGTTCATCACGGAGGCCGCGCAGCACCTCGTGCGAGCCGGTGGGAAGCGGTTCAGGCCGCTCCTCGTGATGCTCGCGGCCCAGTTCGGCGACCCCTACGCGCCGGGCATCGTCCCCTCGGCCGTCGTCGTGGAGCTGACCCACCTCGCCACGCTGTACCACGACGACGTCATGGACGAGGCGGCCGTACGGCGCGGCGTGGACAGCGCCAACACCCGCTGGGGCAACTCCGTCGCGGTCCTCACCGGCGACTTCCTCTTCGCCCGCGCCTCCCAGATCCTCGCCGACCTCGGCCCCGAGGCGGTCCGGGTGCAGGCCCTCGCGTTCGAGCGGCTGGTCACGGGTCAGATCCTGGAGACCGCCGGCCCCTCGGACGGCCGCGACCCGGTCGAGCACTACCTGGACGTGCTCGGCGGCAAGACGGGCTCACTGGTGGCGGTCTCGTGCCGGTTCGGCGCCATGATGTCGGGCGCGGACGAGACGGTCGTCGACGTGCTCACCCAGTACGGCGAGCGGCTCGGAGTCGCCTTCCAGCTCGCCGACGACGTCCTGGACATCGCCTCCGACTCGCACGAGTCCGGCAAGACCCCGGGCACCGATCTGCGCGAGGGCATCGCGACCCTGCCCGTGCTACGGCTGCGCGAGCGGGCGGCCCGGCTGAGGCTGCCCGAGGACATCGCGCTGTGCGAGCTGCTCGACTCGGACCTCAGCGACGACGGCCGCCACGCCGAGGCGCTGGCCGCGCTGCGCGCGCACCCCGCACTGGAGCAGGCCCGCCGCGACACCGTCCGGTACGCGGAGGAGGCCCGCGCCGCGCTGGCGCCGCTGCGGGAGTGCGACGCCAAGGCGGCGCTGATGGAGCTGTGCGACGCGGTGGTGCACCGCGCCGGCTGACACCCGCGCCGATCGCGACGGCTGACACTCGCGCCGATCGCGACGGCTGACACTCGCGCCGATCGCGACGGCTGACACCCGCGCCCATTCGACGGCTGACACCCCGGGCCGACACCCTGCCGACCACCACGGACACCCGGCCGACCCCGTCGGCCGGCACCCCGCGGGATCGCGACGTCCAGCATCTCGCGGGGTCACGGCGTCCGGCGCGGCCGGCCGTACGGCCCCGCACGCCCCCTTACGGCGCCGTCCGTTCCGGTGAGACCCTTACGGGTCGGGGGAGGCGCTGACCCCCACGTGTCATACCGCAGGCGTACACGGAGTTGCCTCCGTGGTCTGACGCATCCTCAAGGCCGGTTTGGTGAGATGGAAGCCACGGAAATCACCACTCCTCACCGATTCGGGTGAGAATGGCGGCTCTGGATGTACCAGCGCGAGGACAGCCGCCGCCGACGACGGAGGTAAGGCACACATGGCACCGTACGAATCCGACGACGCGGTGGACGCCGTGCAGGGGGACGTCGCGCGAGACGAGGACCGGCACGCCGGACGCCGCAAGGCCGCCCGTTACGCGGTCCCGGTCGCGGTGGTGGGCGTGGCGGCGGCCACGATCGGGCTGGTCCCGGCGCTCGCCGCCTCCGGAGACCCCGATCTGCCGAAGATCACCGCTCAGCAGCTCATCGAGAAGATCGCCAAGTCGGACGTCCAGCAGCTGTCCGGCACCGTGCGGGTCAGCACCGACCTGGGCCTGCCCGACCTCGGCGGCCTGGAGAACAACCTGGCCTCCGGTGCCACCAAGGGCTCGGCCGGCGGCTCCTCCGCCGACCCGCAGTCCCAGCTCAGCACGCTGGTCACCGGCACGCACACGCTGCGCGTCGCCGCCGACGGCCCGCAGAGGCAGAAGCTGTCGCTGCTGCAGAGCGGCTCCGAGTACAGCCTCATCCACGACGGCAAGGACGTGTGGGGCTACGACAGCAAGAGCGACGAGGTCTACCACGGCACCTCGGCCGACTCCGGCAAGGACCACCGGGCGGAGCCGCCGGCCACGCCGAAGGACTTCGCCGACCAGGCGCTGAAGTCGGTGGACGACACCACGTCCGTCACCGTCGACGGCACCGAACAGGTCGCCGGCCGCGACGCCTACAAGCTGCTGATCAAGCCCCGGCAGTCGGGCACCACGGTCGGCGCGATCAGCATCGCCGTCGACGCGAAGACGGGCATGCCGCTGAAGTTCACGCTGACCCCGAAGAGCGGCGGCGCCGCCGTCCTCGACGTGGGCTTCACGCAGGTCTCCTTCGCCAGGCCGGCCGGTTCGACCTTCGCCTTCACTCCGCCCAAGGGCGCGAAGGTGACGGAGCAGAAGGCGGACTCCGCGGCTCGCAAGCACGCGCCCGAGCCCGGCGAGGGCTTCGGCAAGGGCATGCCCGGCGAGGGCTTCGGCAAGGGCATGAACGCCGCCAACGTCCTCGGCAAGGGCTGGACGTCCATCGCCACCTTCGACACCGGCGCCAAGGGCGGCCTGCCGACCGGCGGCTCCAAGGCCGGTGACCTCGGCGGCTTCCTCGGCTCGCTCGGCGACAAGGTCTCCGGCAAGTTCGGCAAGGGCACGGTCTTCTCCACCCGCCTGGTCAACGCCCTGATCACCGACGACGGCAAGGTCTACGCCGGTGCGGTGACGAAGGCGGCCCTGGTGAAGGCGGCGGACGCGGGAAAGTGATCCGCCGCGGGCACGCCGGGCCGTGACCGTTCGTTGGCCTTTCACGGGAGGACGAATCGAGGGGGAGCCGATGGACGGACCGTCCGCCCCGGAGCGGGAGGCGGGGGACGCGGGGGAGCGTGCCCCGGCGCAGCCGGAGGCGAGCGCCATCGCCACGCGCGGCCTCACCAAGCGCTACCGTGGCGGACAACTCGCCGTCGACAGCCTGGACCTGACCGTCCCGGCGGGCAGCGTCTTCGGCTTCCTCGGTCCGAACGGCTCGGGCAAGACCACCACCATCCGCATGCTGATGGGTCTGATCGAGCCGACCGCGGGCACCGCCCGTGTGCTGGGCCGCCCGATGCCCCGGGCGGCCCGCGCCGTCCTCCCGCAGGTCGGCGCGCTCATCGAGGGCCCGGCCCTGTACGGCTTCCTCTCCGGCCGGGACAACCTGTTGCGCTACGACGCCGCCGACCCGACCGCCGACCCCCGCACCCGGCGTGCCCGCGTCGCCGCCGCACTGGACCGGGTCGGCCTCGCGGCGGTGGCCGGGAAGAAGGCGAAGGCCTACTCGCTCGGTATGAAACAGCGCCTCGGTCTCGCCGCCGCGCTGCTCCAGCCCCGCCGGCTGCTCGTCCTGGACGAGCCCACCAACGGTCTCGACCCGCAGGGCATGCGCGAGATCCGCACCCTGATCCGCGACCTGGCCGCCGACGGCACGACCGTCTTCCTCTCCTCCCACCTCCTCGACGAGATCGAGCAGGTCTGCACCCACGCGGCGGTCATGGCGCGGGGCCGGCTCGTCACCCAGGGCGAGGTGGCCGACCTGGCCGCCGGTGCCCGCGGCCGGCTGGTGGTGACCACCCCGGATCCGGCCGAGGCGACCCGGGTGCTGAAGGAACAGGGCGTCGGTGACGTCGTCGCCGACGGCGACCGGGTCACCGGCGAACCGCCCGCGCGGGACCTCGCCGAGGTGAACGCAGCCTTGGTAGCGGCGGGGGTCCGGGTCCGGGGATTCACGGTCGAACGGGCGTCGCTGGAGGACGCGTTCGTGGCGCTGACGGGGGAGGGCTTCGATGTCGCGGGCTGAGACCGTCGCCGTTCCGGCGGTGCGCCGGCCGAGCCCGCTGTGGACGTTCGGGCTGCTGCGCAGCGAACTGCTCACCACCCTCCGCCGCTGGCGCACCCTCTCCCTGCTCGCGGTGCTGGGCGCGGTGCCGGTGCTGGTCGGGATCGCGGTGAAGATCGAGACCAGGGACGGCGCGACGGCGGGCCACGGTGGCGCGGGCCCGGCGTTCATCTCCCAGATCACCAACAACGGCCTGTTCCTGGTGTTCACGGCGCTGGCCGCGACGCTGCCGTTCTTCCTGCCGATGGCCGTCGGGGTCGTCGCGGGTGACGCGATAGCGGGCGAGGCGGGCGCGGGCACCCTGCGCTATCTGCTGGTCGCCCCGGCCGGCCGCACCCGACTGCTGCTCACCAAGTACATGACCGTGCTAGCCTTCTGTGTGCTGGCCACACTGGTCGTCACCGTCACGGCGCTGGTCGTGGGCGCGCTGCTGTTCCCGCTCGGCGACCTGACGACCATATCCGGCACCCGGATCAGCTTCGCCGAGGGACTGGGCCGGGCCCTGCTGATCGCCCTGGTGGTCGCCGCCTCGCTGGTCGGCGTGGCGGCGCTCGGCCTGTTCGTGTCGACCCTCACGAGCAGCGGCATCGCGGCGATGGCCACCACTGTCGGTCTGCTCATCACCGTCCAGATCCTCGACCAGATACCCCAGTTGCACGCGCTGCGGCCCTACTTCTTCTCCCACTACTGGCTTTCCTTCGCCGATCTGATGCGCGACCCGGTCTACTGGGACGACCTGGTGAAGAACCTCGGCCTCCAGGCGCTGTACGCGGCGGTGTTCGGCTCGGCGGCCTGGGCGCGGTTCACGACGAAGGACATCAGCGCGTAACGCCTGGTGCCGCGGCCGGAAAGGTGCACCGGCTCAAACCTTTCCGGTCACAGCACTAGCCGGCGGCCGTTTCGTACGGGAAGCGTGCCAGGGGCGCCTCCTGCGCGAAGAACGTCTTGGCACGGGCCAGCGCGTCGGCGTCCTTCAGCATGTCGCCGCGTGCGCTGCCATTGCCGAGCAGCACCCCGCCGAAGCGCATCCTCATGTAGGCGGCCGAGTTGTTGAGCGTGCCGACGTACGGATCGGCGACCGACGGCTCCACGTCGGCGAGGGCGGCGACGCCCCAGAGCGTGCCGCCGGCCAGGGACGCCCTGAAGTCGAGTCCGGGGGTGCGCAGCCAGCCCGACCAGTGGTCCAGGTAGCGCTTGGTGAGACTGGAGACGGAGTACCAGTACAGGGGCGAGGCGATCACGATGTCGGTGGCCGCGAGCGTGGCGTCCAGCAGCAGATCCGTGACGCCGTTCGACGGCGGCCGTATGTGGTCGGTGTCGTGCCGCAGGTCCGCGAAGTCGGGCAGCGGGTGCTCGGCCAGCCGGATCCAGTGCTGTTCGACGTCGGCGGGCAGTTGCTCGGCGGCCGCGCGGGCCAGCAGCTCGGTGTTGCCCTCGGCGCGGGCGCTGCCCAGGACGAAGAGGAAGCGTCGGCTCATGGGTCCCCCAGTTGGGTGCTGTCGTGCGCCGAATAATGACGTGTGCATTTTATGCATACGCAAGCAATGGGCGCCAGCGTGCGGCTGGTGCGAGGCTGTGACGCTGCGGTGACGCGGAAGCCGTGGGGAGCCGACACACTGGTTGGCAGAACGCGTACGACAGGGATCGCGACGCCGGGGGAGTGAGGGAAAAACCGATGTCTCGACTCAGCTTCGAGAAGAAGCGGGCGCAGCCGCCCGTGGCGCATCCGGCGGTGGTACCGGTCCGGGTGTTCGGCGCGGGAGGCGCGTCGGTGGGCGGGACGTCGGTGGTGGCGGCGCCGGGCGAGGAGATCCAGCAGGCCGTCCTCAACCACCTGCAGCGCCTGGCCATCAGCATCGGTGCTCCCGTGCGCGTGACGATCCGCGACGACCGGACAGGCTGTGTGGTTCCCCTTGAGGTGTCGGCGGACGGTTCGAGCCGGGTCACGGGGGAGGCGGTCCGGGTGGCGGCGCCGGTGAAGCCGGGCACGGCGGACGTGCCCTCGCCGAGGAGTACACAGGATGTCCCGCCCGTGAAGTGGCCCGAGCCGGCTCCCGGCGGGACGGTGCAGGCGCCACCGGGCCGGTTCGGCCCCGCGCCGGTCATGCCGGTCACGGAGGCGCCGGCACCCGTCACCGGCGTCCCGGCGCCCGAGCCGGCACCCGCGTCCTCCATGCCCATTGCTCCCATGCCCATCGCCCCCACACCCCGAGCCACCGCTCCCCGCGGTTCCACGCCCCCCGCCCCCACAGCCGTCGTCGACGCCGCCCCCGCGCCCACCCACACCCCTCCCCGGGGCTTCGACGCCGTCGCCGAGGAGGTGCTCGGGGACGGGCCCGTGACCGAGACGGCCGAGGGGGCCGAGCTGCTCACCGACCCGATGCGGCGGATCAACGAGGCCGTACGGTCCGGACGTATCGAGGCGGCGGCGGAACTCGCCGACCGTACGGTCACCGAGGCGACCCGCGTGCTGGGCGCCCGCCACGCGGAAGTGCTGCACCTGCGCGAACTGTCGGCTTATATCGCCTACTTGGGAGGCGACCCGAGCCGCGCCTTCCGGCTGTCGCTGGACCTCGCCCGGCTGCGCCGGCAGGCGCGCGACGCGGAGGCCGCCTACGGCAACGTGCAGAGCGCGGCGACGGCGTGGCGCGCGGTGCGCGATCCCGAGGAGGGGCTGCGGCTGGGCCGCGACCTGATCGAGCTGTGGACGGACCTCACCACCGAGCCCGGTCCCGCCGCCGACGACCCGCGCCCGCTGGAGTCCGCCCGCGCCCGCATGGTCCGCCTGACCGACCGAGCGGCCCACGCCGCACAGGCCTGACACCCGGCGCCGTGCGGACCGCAGCCGTAGGTACCGCAGTCGAAGGCACCGCAGCCGTTGGCACCGCAGCCGTAGGTACCGCAGTCGTTGGCACCGCAGACGCATGCACCGGAGGCCTACGGACAGCAGCCGCATGGACTTGAGGGGCAGGGGCCGTATCCGTACGGGCCCGCACAGGGCCCGACATACGGGCTAGTGCACGCAGAACTCGTTGCCCTCCGGGTCCGCCATGACCACCCACTCGCCGGAGGGTTCCTTCACCTCGTTCAGCACCCGCGCGCCCAGAGCCCGCAGCCGGGCCACCTCGTCCGCGCGCCGGCCCTCGCCGGGGTGCAGGTCGAGGTGGAGCCGGTTCTTCGTGGTCTTCGCCTGCGGCACGCGCTGGAACAGCAGCCGCCGGCCGAGGCCGGTGCCGGTCCCCGGGTCGTACGGGTCGTCGGGGTGCCGTACGGCGATCAGGTCACGGAAGGCGGGCCGGCCGTGGTACTCGACCGTGGCCTCACCGGTCAGCGCGCCGACGGACAGCAGCCGTTCGATCAGCGCGCTGTTGTCCTCGGCCGTGTAGTGCAGAGCGGCGGCCCAGAAGTCGGCCTGGGTGTGCGGGTCACCCGCGTCGATGACGAGTTTCCAGTGCAGTGGGGCAGGCGTGGGCCCGGGTGTCTCGGCGGTCATGGCACCACTTATAGCCGCGGCCGCCACCGGAGGAGTCCGTTCCCTCAGCCTTGCCGCATCACGGTGTCACGGCCTCGGGCTCCGGACCGGTCTCGGGAGGGGAGACCACGGTCGGCGCGTCGCCCACCGTGCTGACCGCGTCGGCCGCGACGGCGGCACCCGGCACACCGGTCTTCGCGGCGAGCGTGCGGGCGCCCCGGCGCGCCGACCGCAGCGCGTCGCCCGTGAGCAGCATCAGCGCCAGCCAGACCAGCCCGAATCCGGCCCAGCGCTCGGGCGGCATGGCCTCGTGGAAGTAGAGGATGCCGAGCAGGAACTGGAAGACCGGGGCCAGGTACTGCAGCAGGCCCAGCGTGGACAGTGGCACGCGGATCGCCGCCGCGCCGAAGCAGACCAGCGGTACTGCGGTGACCAGACCGGTGGAGGCCAGCAGGGCGGCGTGCCCGGCGCCGTCGTCGACGAAGCTCGCGCCGCCGTGCCCGCCGAGCCACAGCAGATAGCCCAGCGCGGGCAGGAACTGGATCGCGGTCTCGGCGGCCAGCGACTCGACACCGCCGAGGGCGACCTTCTTCTTGACCAGGCCGTAGGTGGCGAAGGAGAAGGCGAGGACGAGCGAGATCCACGGCGGGCGGCCGTAGCCGACGGTCAGGACGACGACGGCGGCGAGGCCGGTGGCGACCGCCGCCCACTGCGCGGGCCGCAGCCTTTCCTTCAGCAGCAACACGCCCATCGCGATGGTCACCAGCGGGTTGATGAAGTACCCGAGGGAGGCCTCGACCACATGGCCGGAGTTCACGGACCAGATGTAGACGCCCCAGTTCACGGTGATGACGGCGGCGGCCACCGCGACGAGTGCGAGCCGGCGCGGCTGGCGCAGCAGTTCCCCGGCCCACGCCCAGCGCCGTACGAAGAGCAGCGCGACGGCGACGACGGCCAGGGACCACACCATCCGGTGCGCGAGGATCTCCACCGCCCCGGCCGGCTTCAGCAGGGGCCAGAACAGGGGTACCAGGCCCCACATGCCGTAAGCGGCGAAACCGTTCAGCAGGCCTATGTGGTGCTCACCCTTGGACGTCCCGGCCACAGCCCCTCCTTCATGCCTCACACGCGCGAGAACGAAGGTAGCGCCGAGCACCCCCGCCTGTCATGCCCGTATCGCTATACGGTCATGACAGGTGAGGATGCCGGGACGGGTCAGCCCTTGAGCGCGGCGGTGACCGCCTCGGCCAACGGGGTCGTCGGACGGCCGATCAGGCGCGCCAGGTCCCCGGAGGAGACCACCAGCTCGCCCTTCTCGATCGACGCGTCCACGCCGGCCAGGATCGCGGCCAGCGGCCCCGGCACTCCGGCGTCCGTCAGGATGCGGCCGAGGGTCTCGACGGGCACAGCGGTGTAGGCGATCTCCCGGCCGGTCTGCCGGCTCAGCTCGGCCGCGTACTCGGCGAAGCTCCACGCGTCGTCCCCGCCCAGCTCGTACGTCCGGTTCTCGTGGCCCTCGCCGGTCAGCACCGCGACCGCTGCGGCCGCGTAGTCGGCGCGGGAGGCCGAGGAGACCCGGCCCTCGCCCGCGGCCGCCACGACCGCGTCGTGCTCCAGCACCGGGGCCAGGTTCTCGGTGTAGTTCTCGTGGTACCAGCCGTTGCGCAGCAGGGTGTACGGCAGAGAGGAGGCGAGCAGCGCCTCCTCCGTGGCCCGGTGATCGTCCGTCAGCGCGGCCGTCAGGCTGCCCGGGGCGCTGGTGTACGCGAGCAGCGCCACGCCGGCCGCCTTCGCCGCGTCGATGACGACCTGGTGCTGCCCGACCCGGCCCTTGTCGAACTCGTTGCCGGAGATCAGCAGCACCTTGTCGCCGGCGGTGAACAGCCCGTCGAAGGTCGCGGGCACGTTGTAGTCGGCCACGGCCGTCTTCACTCCGCGAGCCGCGAAGTCGGCGGCCTTGGCCTCGTCGCGCACGATCGCGGTGATCTGCCCGGCCGGAACCTTCTCGAGCAGCTGCTCCACGACGTGCCGGCCGAGGTGTCCGGTGGCTCCGGTGACGACGATGCTCATGATTCAGAACTCCTTGTGGGATTGCCGTAGGGCACCCACCCTAGGAGGGGCGCTAACTGCGGGATAGTATCCACTTTGAAGTAAGGTACTGACATGGCGGTAAGTAACGAGCGGATCCACGACGCCGAGGCGCTGTGTCCCCACCGGCTGGTCCTGGAGCACGTCACCAGCCGCTGGGGTGTCCTCGTTCTGATCGAGCTGCTGGAGCGGTCGTACCGGTTCAGCGAGCTGCGCCGGGCGATCAGCCGTTACGGGGGACGGGGCGTGAGCGAGAAGATGCTCACCCAGACGCTGCAGACCCTGGAGCGCGACGGCCTGGTCCACCGGGACGCCAAGCCGGTCATCCCGCCCCGCGTCGACTACTCGCTCACCGGCCTCGGCCGTGAGGCGGCGCATCAGGTGCGCCGGCTCGCCGAGTGGACCCACGAGCGCATGGACCGGGTGGAGCAGGCCCGCCGGGCGTACGACGAGGCCCGGGACATCCAGTCCCGGGCCTCGTAGCCGAACGTAGGCGGCGGTCTCAGCCGACGACCGTCCAGGTGTCGCCGCCGGCCAGCAGCGCGGCCAGGTCGCCCTTGCCCTTCTGCTCGATCGCGGTGTCCAGCTGTTCGGCCATCGCCGTGTCGTAGACCGGCCGGTCGACCGAGCGGAACACACCGATCGGGGTGTGGTGCAGGGTGTCGGGGTCGGCGAGCCGGGAGAGGGCGAAGGCGGTGGTCGGCGACGCGGCGCAGGCGTCGTGGACCACGATGTCCCCCTCGTTCTCCGCCGTCACCGTGACGACCTCCAGGTCCCCGGTGGCCTTGCTGCGTACGACGCCGCGCGCGCCGTCGGTGCCGAAGCGGATCGGCTGCCCGTGCTCGAGGCGGATCAGGGCCTCCTCGGCCTGCTGCTTGTCCTTCAGGGCGTCGAAGGCGCCGTCGTTGAAGATGTTGCAGTTCTGGTAGATCTCGATCAGCGCGGTGCCGGGGTGGTCGGCGGCCTGGCGCAGCACCTCTGTCAGGTGCTTGCGGTCGGAGTCGATGGTGCGCGCCACGAAGGACGCCTCCGCGCCGATGGCCAGCGACACGGGGTTGAAGGGTGCGTCCAGGGAACCCATCGGCGTCGACTTGGTGATCTTGCCGAGTTCGGAGGTCGGCGAGTACTGGCCCTTGGTCAGGCCGTAGATCCGGTTGTTGAACAGCAGGATCTTGAGGTTGACGTTGCGGCGCAGGGCGTGGATCAGGTGGTTGCCGCCGATGGACAGGGCGTCGCCGTCGCCGGTGACCACCCACACCGACAGGTCCCGTCTGCTGGTGGCCAGGCCGGTGGCGATCGCCGGGGCGCGGCCGTGGATGGAGTGCATCCCGTAGGTGTTCATGTAGTACGGGAAGCGGGAGGAACAGCCGATGCCGGAGACGAAGACGATGTTCTCCTTCGCCAGCCCCAGCTCCGGCATGAAGCCCTGCACGGCGGCCAGGATCGCGTAGTCACCGCAGCCCGGGCACCAGCGCACCTCCTGGTCCGACTTGAAGTCCTTCATCGACTGCTTGGCCTCGGCCTTGGGCACCAGCTGCAGCAGCCCGTTGGTGGCGTCAGTCATCGATGGCCTCCTTCAGCGCCGTGGCGAGCTGTTCCGCCTTGAACGGCATGCCGTTGACCTGGTTGTAGGAGTGGGCGTCGACCAGGTACTTCGCCCGGATCAGGGTGGCGAGCTGCCCGAGGTTCATCTCCGGGACGACCACCTTGTCGTAACCCTTCAGCACCTGTCCGAGGTTGCGCGGGAAGGGGTTGAGGTGGCGCAGATGGGCCTGCGCGATGGACTCGCCGGCCGTGCGCAGCCGCCGTACCGCAGCCGTGATCGGGCCGTACGTCGAACCCCAGCCCAGGACGAGGGTCTTCGCGCCGTGCGGGTCGTCGACCTCGATGTCGGGGACCTCGATGCCGTCGACCTTGGCCTGCCGGGTGCGGACCATGAAGTCGTGGTTGGCGGGGTCGTAGGAGATGTTGCCGGTGCCGTCCTGCTTCTCGATGCCGCCGATGCGGTGTTCCAGACCCGGCGTGCCCGGGATCGCCCACGGCCGGGCGAGGGTGTGCGGATCCCGCTTGTACGGCCAGAAGACCTCGGTGCCGTCCTCCAGGGTGTGGTTCGGACCCGACGCGAACCGGACGCGCAGATCCGGCAGCTCGTCCAGGTCCGGGATCCGCCACGGCTCCGAGCCGTTGGCCAGATAGCCGTCGGAGAGCAGCATCACCGGCGTGCGGTACGTCAGCGCGATCCGGGCCGCCTCCAGGGCGGCGTCGAAACAGTCCGCCGGCGTCCTGGGCGCCACGATCGGGACCGGCGCCTCGCCGTTGCGGCCGAACATCGCCTGGAGCAGGTCCGCCTGCTCGGTCTTGGTCGGCAGACCGGTGGACGGGCCGCCGCGCTGGATGTCGACGACCAGCAGCGGCAGCTCCAGGGAGACCGCCAGGCCGATCGTCTCGCTCTTCAGCGCGACACCGGGACCGGACGTCGTCGTCACCGCGAGCGAGCCGCCGAAGGCCGCGCCCAGAGCGGCGCCGATGCCCGCGATCTCGTCCTCCGCCTGGAAGGTCCGCACACCGAAGTTCTTGTGCTTGCTCAGCTCGTGCAGGATGTCCGAGGCCGGCGTGATCGGGTACGACCCCAGGAACAGCGGCAGGTCCGCCTGCTGCGAGGCGGTGACGAGGCCGTAGGCCAGGGCGAGGTTGCCGGAGATGTTGCGGTAGGTGCCGACGGGGAAGGCCTTGGCGGCCGGGGCGACCTCGTAGGAGACCGCGAAGTCCTCCGTCGTCTCGCCGAAGTTCCAGCCCGCGCGGAAGGCCGCGATGTTGGCCTCGGCGATGTCCGGCTTCTTGGCGAACTTCGACTTCAGGAACTTCTCGGTGCCCTCGGTGGGCCGGTGGTACATCCAGCTCAGCAGGCCCAGGGCGAACATGTTCTTGCTGCGCTCGGCCTCCTTGCGGGAGAGGTCGAACTCCTTCAGCGCCTCCACCGTGAGGGTGGTCAGCGGCACCGGGTGGAGGTTGTAGCCGTCGAGCGAGCCGTCCTGGAGCGGGTCGGCCGCGTAGCCGACCTTCTGCAGCGCGCGCTTGGTGAACTCGTCCGTGTTGACGATGATCTCGGCGCCGCGCGGCAGATCGCCGATGTTCGCCTTCAGGGCGGCCGGGTTCATCGCCACCAGCACGTTCGGCGCGTCGCCCGGGGTGAGGATGTCGTGGTCGGCGAAGTGCAGCTGGAAGGACGAGACGCCCGGCAGGGTGCCGGCGGGGGCGCGGATCTCGGCCGGGAAGTTGGGCAGGGTGGAGAGGTCGTTGCCGAAGGACGCGGTCTCCGAGGTGAATCTGTCACCGGTGAGCTGCATGCCGTCGCCCGAGTCCCCCGCGAAGCGGATGATCACCCGGTCCAGGCGCCGCACGTCCTTCGCGCCGCCCGGTTTGCGCTGCTCTCCCACGACCGGTTCGTCGGTCTGCTCCGTTGGGCTGCTGACCTGGCTGGTCACTGAACTGGACCTCCTTCGAGGCGGCTGTCCGGGGCGTGGTCGTCCCAGGGACCATCCCAGGATCAACCCTACGTCGGTAAGGGTCGCCTTCCCGAGGCGATCCACGGATTGGACGTCTTCGAGTCGGCGTTGCGCCGAGGTGTCAGGACGTCGTTACCCGCTTGCCTCCTCCGGTCTGCTCTCCGAGTACCCGTGGAAGCCGCTTCGGCCGGCGCCCTGACGGCACAGTGTCTTTCGGTCAGGAGTTCAGATACGTCAGCACGGCCAGAACACGCCGGTGGTCCCCGTCGCTCGGAGCCAGGCCCAGCTTCAGGAAGATGTTGCTGACGTGCTTCTCCACGGCCCCGTCACTGACGACCAGCTGCCTGGCGATCGCCGAGTTCGTACGCCCCTCCGCCATCAGGCCGAGCACCTCGCGCTCCCGCGGGGTCAGCCCCGCCAGCACGTCCTGCTTGCGGCTGCGGCCCAGCAGCTGCGCGACCACCTCCGGGTCCAGCGCCGTACCGCCCTCGGCCACCCGCACCACGGCGTCCACGAACTCGCGCACCTCGGCGACCCGGTCCTTGAGCAGGTAGCCGACGCCCCGGCTGGAACCGGCCAGGAGCTCGGTGGCGTAGCGCTCCTCCACGTACTGCGACAGCACCAGCACCCCGAGCCCCGGGTGTGCCTTCCGCAGCCGTACGGCCGCCCGTACGCCCTCGTCGGTGTGCGTCGGCGGCATCCGTACGTCCGCCACGACCACGTCGGGCAGCTCGCCCTGCGCCTCGAGATCGGAGACGGTCTTCACCAGCGCCTCCGCGTCGGCGACGCCGGCCACGACGTCGTGCCCGCGGTCGGTCAGCAGCCGGGTCAGGCCCTCCCTGAGCAGCACTGAATCCTCGGCGATGACCACCCGCACCCTGTTCTCCACGACCTACCGGCCCCCCAAGCCCGTTCCCGCTTCCCGACGACGCCCGTCCGTGCGGTCGTCCCTACGGCCGTCCGTGCGGGCGTCCGTACAAAGGTCCAGCATTCCAGCATTTGCTCCCCTTCGCCCGCCGCACCAGCACAATCGCGCCTCGGGGGCGGGGTGATGGCTGGATGCGGTGGGTGAAGTCCCTGCCGTGCTGGCGGTGGCCGACGGTGCTCGCGGTGCTCGCGGTGCTGCGGTGCTGCGGTGCCGGCGGTGCATGCGGTGCGGGTCGGTGGGTCGGTGGTCGGTGGGTCGGTGGGGAGGCCCGGCCATGGGGACCTCCGCGGGGGCGGGCCAGTGTCCGGGGGTGGTGCGAGATTTTGCGGGGTGGTCCATTGAGGGCATTGCGGTGCGATGAGCTGCGGTGCGGGCGAGGCTGCGGTGCGGGCGAGGCTGCGGTGCGGGCGAGGCTGCGGTGCGGTGAGGCTCGGTGTGGGGCTCCGCGGTGGGATCCGCGCGGGCGGGCCCGCGTGGCCGCAGGTGCGGCGCGTCAGGTCCGCCAGGGCAGTTCCGCGATCACCCGCGTCGGGCCGCCGGCCGGGGAGTCCACCACGAGGATGCCGTCGACCGCGTCCAGGCGGCCGGCGAGGCCGGCCAGGCCCGAGCCTTGGGAGGCGTCCGCGCCGCCCACACCGTCGTCGACCACCTGCAGCATCAGCCGGTCCTCGGCGCGCCACACGTCCACCGACGCGGACCGCGCCCGGCTGTGCTTGCTGACGTTCTGCAGCAGTTCGGAGACCGTGAAGTAGGCGATGCCCTCGATGGCCGGCGCAGGGCGGCCCGGCAGATCGACCTCCACGCGCACCGGAACCGTGCAGCGCGAGGCGACCGAGGACAGGGCCGCGTCCAGGCCCCGGTCGGTCAGCACGGCCGGATGGATGCCACGGGCGAGGTCGCGCAGCTCCTGCAGCGCCGTCTTCACCTCGCCGTGCGCCTCCTCCACCATCTGCGCCGCCACCTGCGGATCCTCACGGAGCTTCTCCTTCGCCAGCCCCAGATCCATGGCGAGGCTGACGAGCCGGGCCTGGGCCCCGTCGTGCAGGTCCCGCTCGATGCGCCGCAGGTCGGCGGCGGCCGTGTCGACCACGACGCCGCGGTCCGACTCCAGCTCCACCACCCGCGCCGACAGCAGCGACGGCCCCAGCAGCCCCCGCACCAGCAGCCCGTCCACCGTCGTCAGCGCGCGGACGATCCACGGCGTGGCCAGGGTGAACAGCAGCCCGACCAGCGCGGTGACGGTGATCTCGAAGGGGTTGTCGAGGTAGATGCTGTGGTGCTCGTCGCCGTACAGCTGCAGCCCGCCCTGGCCGCCGTACACCGGGAAGACCCAGAACCACAGCGGGTAGGTCAGCAGCGCCCAGCCGAACGTCCACAGGGTCACCGCCACCGAGAACGAGAACAGGGCCCACGGGAACTGCACCAGCGCGTACAGCAGGTTCCGCCAGGAGGTGCCGCTCTTGAGCACCGCGCCCATCCAGGCCAGCGCCCCCGGCTTGCGCGTCCGCAGCGGCTCCGGCTCGGCCACGTCCAGCCGCAGCAGCCCCCGCGCCCGCGCCCGCTCCAGCGCGCCGAAGCCCCGGCAGCCGGCCAGTGCCGCCGCGAGCACCGGGATGCCGAGGAAGGTCACCAGCAGGCCCGCACCGAGCGACACCATCGTCACCGTCCACGTGAACAGCACGATGGACAGTGGCAGGCTCAGCAGGACATAGCCGAACTCGCGCCGGCTGCGCGCCTCGAACGGCGCCCGCAGCGCGGCGGGCAGCCGATGGCCGGTGCCGGC
Source organism: Streptomyces sp. NPDC046759 (assembly GCF_040645475.1). Lineage (NCBI taxonomy): Bacteria > Bacillati > Actinomycetota > Actinomycetes > Kitasatosporales > Streptomycetaceae > Streptomyces > Streptomyces sp. NPDC046759. Next base: position 90,016 of record NZ_JBEYYJ010000020.1, read on the forward strand.
GGACAGCCCGTCCCGCGGCCCGTACCCGTGTCCGTGCTCCGTGACCATCGATCCCGTCCCGTTCTCCTCGTCCCAGCGGCGCTTCAGCCGTATCTCCAGAGTCGTGCGCCGGGCGTTCCCGGACCATGGAGTCCGTCGGCGTTCTGGAGCGGGGGTTTTCCCCACCTTGCCCCCGGCGGAATCGGCACCTTGCCTCCGGTGCCTCCCCACGCCCCTGGGGAGTCGCAGCCGCCGGTACCCGCATACGTGGCTCTCCGCTACTCGGTCCGGTCCCGCCACGGCAGCTCCGCCGTGACCACGGTCGGGCCGCCGGCCGGCGAGTCGAGCACGAACAGGCCGTCCACCGCGCCCAGCCGCTCCGCGAGCCCCCGCATGCCCGTGCCGCCGTCCAGCCGGGCGCCGCCCCGGCCGTCGTCCTGGACCTGGATCAGCAGCCGGTCCTCGGCGCGCCACACGTCCACCGACGCGGACCGCGCCCGGCTGTGCTTGCTGACGTTCTGCAGCAGTTCGGAGACCGTGAAGTAGGCGATGCCCTCGATGGCGGGCGCCGGGCGGTCCGGCAGGTCCACGGTGACCTTCACCGGAACCGTGCAGCGCGTGGCGACCGAGGAAAGGGCTGCGTCCAGGCCCCGGTCGGTCAGCACGGCCGGATGGATGCCACGGGCGAGGTCGCGCAGCTCCTGCAGGGCCAGCTTCACCTCGCCGTGCGCCTCCTCCACCATCGCCGCCGCCGAGTCGGGATCCTCCAGCAGTTTCTCCTTGGCCAGACCGAGCCCCATGGCCAGGTTGACCAGCCGGGCCTGGGCGCCGTCGTGCAGGTCCCGCTCGATGCGCCTCAGGTCGGCGGCGGCCGTGTCCACCACGACCCCGCGGTCCGACTCCAGTTCGGCGATACGGCGTTCGAGCTCGTCCGAGGGCGACAGCAGCCCGCGCACCATGAACCGGTCCACGTTCGCCAGGCCCCGGGCCAGGTACGGCAGCACCGGCCACAGCACGAACAGCGAGGTCAGCACCGTGCAGAAGGTGAGAACGCCCCAGGGCAGCCGGATCGCGTCGTACAGCAGCGTCCGCCAGCCCACCGGGTCCTTCAACGCCATCCACAGCCGCTGCATCAGCCCGCCGCTCCTCGCGAGCGGCAGCGGTGTCGGCTCCTCCACCCGCACTCCGAGCAGCCGCCGGGCGCGCTCCCGCTCCAGCTTCCCCAGCTGCCGGGCGCCCAGCAGACTCAGCGCGAGCAGCGGAAGGCCGACGACAGTGATCGTCAGGCCCCCGCCGACGGACAGCACGGCGATCGCGTAGACGAAGCCGAACACCGTCACCGGCAGGTTCAGCAGGAGATACAGGATCTCCCTCCAGGTGTGGGCGTCGTACGCCGGCCGGACCCGGGGCAGACGGTCGGTGCCGTCGGCCCGGCCGGCGGCGGAGCTGGTAGCGGTCATACCGGTCAGCCTGCCGTGCCCGGCGCCCGTCGCGCCATGCGGTACGCCGCCCTCCGCCGACGGGGGAAAACCCCACCCGGGAGCCCCGCTCGCGCACCCCGCTCGCGCACGCCATCTGTCTCACGGTGTGACGGGCTGCTTACCGGCTCTTTATCAGGGCCTAGACTCCCGTGCGTACAGATCGTCGAATCCGTGGCATCACGGGTTCACCGGGTCACGAGGTCAGGGAGCGAGGTCGGACGGTGCGGGAGACGTTGGGGGGCTCGACGGCCGCCGCGGCGCACGTCATCGCGGCCGGCTATTTCCGGTCCTACTCGGTGGTCGGACTGCTCGCCCTCATCGGCGTGCTGTTCGTCGCGGTCGCCTTCGGCGCAGGACGGCTCCTGCGCCCGGTCGTGCCGACCCCCGAGAAACTGCTGACCTACGAGTGCGGCGTCGACCCCGTCGGCGAGGGCTGGGCCCACACCCAGGTCCGCTACTACGTCTACGCCTTCCTGTACGTGATCTTCGCGGTCGACTCGATCTTCCTGTTCCCCTGGGCGACGGTCTTCGCCGCCCCCGGCTACGGCGCGACCACCCTGGTGGAGATGTTCGTCTTCCTCGGCTTCCTCGCCGTAGGTCTGCTGTACGCATACAAGAAGGGCGTCCTGGCATGGACGTGACCCCGGATCCTGTTTACCTGCCGGAGCCCAAGCGGCTCGGTGCCCTGGCCCGCCTGGCTCCCGAGCCGATGAAGGTGGTCCTGAACTGGGGCCGCCGCTACTCCCTGTGGGTCTTCAACTTCGGCCTCGCCTGCTGCGCGATCGAGTTCATCGCCGCGTCGATGGCCCGCCACGACTTCATCCGGCTCGGCGTCATCCCGTTCGCTCCGGGACCCCGCCAGGCCGACCTGATGGTGGTGTCGGGCACGGTCACGGACAAGATGGCCCCGGCCGTCAAGCGCCTGTACGAGCAGATGCCCGAGCCGAAGTACGTCATCTCGTTCGGCGCCTGCTCCAACTGTGGCGGCCCCTACTGGGACTCCTACTCCGTCACCAAGGGCGTCGACCAGATCATCCCGGTGGACGTGTACGTCCCCGGCTGCCCGCCGCGCCCCGAAGCGCTGCTCCAGGGCATCCTCAAGCTTCAGGAGAAGATCGCCCGCGAGTCGCTCGGGGAGCGGTACGGCGACTCCCGGCCGTCGGCGGCCGCCCTGACCAGCGACCTGGTGCGGCCCCCGGCGCCCGCCGCGGTCGAGGGGGACATCCGATGAGCACGGCCGGCTGGCTGCCCGCCCCGGTCGAGGACCTCTTCGGTACGGAGGCCACGGCCGAGGAGTCGTACGACCTCCTGACCGTGGACGTGCCGCCGTCCTCCTGGCTCACCGCCCTGGAGACGGCCCGTACGACCCTGGGCTGCACCTACTTCGACTGGCTCAGCGCGGTCGACGAACCGGGCACGGGCTTTCGCGTCTCGGCCCACGTGGTCGCCCTCGGCCCGGTCCGCCGTCTCCTCGTCCGTACGACCGTCCCGCACGAGGCGCCGGCCCTGCCGTCCGCCGTCGGCGTCTACGCCGGTGCCGCCTGGCACGAGCGCGAGACCCACGAGATGTTCGGCGTCCGCTTCGAGGGCCATCCGGGCCTGGAACACCTCCTCCTCCCGGAGAACTTCGAGGGCCACCCGCTTCGCAAGGACTTCGTCCTCGCCGCCCGCGTGGCCAAGGCCTGGCCCGGTGCGAAGGAACCCGGCGAATCCGAGCACGGCGGCCCGAAGCGCCGGCAGATGCTGCCCCCGGGCGTGCCCGACCCCAACGAGTGGGGCCCGCTGAAGGGTCAGCTGCCCCCGGCCCCGGCCCGGCCGGCCCGCGCGGCGGGCCGCGCCGCGGGCGAGCGCCCGGTACGACGCACCCGCACGGCGGCGGGGGGCTCCACGAGCCAGACGGGTCAGACGGCTCAGACGGCTCAGACGGCTCAGACGGCTCAGACGGCTCAGAGGGCTCAGACGGGCCAGACCCCGGAGGCTCGGACCCCGGGTGCCTCGGCTCCGCAGGGTGCGGCGAGTGCCGGGAGCGCGGCGGGTGTTGCGGCCGGCGGTGGTGCCGGCGGTGCTGCCGGTGCCCGGCCGCGGCGGATGCGGAGCGCGAGCGAGGGCTCGGTGAGCCAGACGCCGGCGCAGCAGGACGCGGCAGAGCTCAAGCAGGCCGCGGCCGAGGGCGATGCGACCCGGACGGCGGTGGAAGGCCCGGCCGCCGAGGCCTCCGTGGCCCACGAACCCGGCCCGTCCCCGGCCCGCCCGCGCCGCTCGCGCAGCGCCTCGGAGGGCTCCGCCGCACAGCGGGCCCATGCCCCGGAGCCGACTGCTCCCGCTGCCGACGAACCGACGGCACCGGACACCGCGCCCCGCCCCGCCCGCCGCAGCGCGGCCCCGCGCAGCTCGGACGCCCCGTGGCACCACGCCCGCCCGGCATTCGAGGAGCCGGCACAAACCGAGCGGGCTCCTGTGGAGGGCGGGCAGTCGCCGACGGAGCCCGAGCGGGCTCCTGTGGAGGGCGGGCAGTCGCCGACGGAGCCCGAGCAGACCCCCGTGGATGCCGGGCAGTCGCCGACGGAACCCGGGCCTGCCCCGGCCGACCCCGTGGCGTCCCGGTACGACTCCGAGCGGACCCCCGCAGCACCCGCCCAGCCCGGGCAACGCCCCGAGCCGCCCGCCACGGGTGACGGCCGCGTCGCGCGCGAGGGCACCGCGACACCGGCGCACTCGCCCATGGACGAGGACTCCTCCGTTCCCGAGGACTCCTCCGTCCCCGAGGACTCCTCCGCCCCCGAGGACTCCGCCACCGGCGAGCATCGCGCCGGTCCCGAGGACTCCTCCGCCCCCGAGGACTCCTCCGCCCCCGAGGACTCCGCCACCGGCGAGCATCGCGCCAGCCCCGACAGCCCGAACGACCACGACCCCACAGGAGGCCCGCAGTGAACGACGTGCTGGACGTCGCCCTGCGACTCCTCGTCGTGTTCGTCGTCTTCCTCACCTTCCCGCTGATCGTCGGCCAGACCGAGCACAAGGTGATGGCGCACATGCAGGGCCGCCTCGGCCCGATGTACGCGGGCGGCTTCCACGGCTGGGCCCAGCTCATCGCGGACGGCGTGAAGTTCGCGCAGAAGGAGGACGTGGTACCGGCCGGCGCCGACCGCCGCGTCTTCCAGCTCGCCCCCGCCGTCGCGTTGCTGCCGTACCTCCTCGTGCTGCTCGCCATCCCGATCGGCCCGAGCAAGGGCGCCGTCGGCCAGGTCCTCGACGCGGGCGTGTTCTTCGTGCTCGCGGTGATGGGCGTCGGCGTGCTCGGCTCGCTCATGGCGGGCTGGGCCAGTGCGAACAAGTTCTCCCTGCTCGGCGGTCTGCGCACGGCCGCCCAACTGCTCGCCTACGAGCTCCCGATGCTGCTCGCCGCGGCCTCGGTGGCGATGGCGGCGGGAACAGTCTCCCTGCCCGGCATCCTGCACGCCTTCCACTGGTGGTGGGTGCCCTGGCAGATCGTCGGCGCGGTCGTCTTCTTCGTCGCCGGGCTCGCCGAGCTGCAGCGCCCGCCGTTCGACATGCCGGTCGCCGACTCGGAGATCATCTTCGGCGCGTACACCGAGTACACGGGCCTGCGCTTCGCCTTGTTCCTCCTCGCCGAGTACGCCGGCATCGTCGTCCTGTGCGGCCTGACCACCGTCCTCTTCCTGGGCGGCTGGCACGGCCCCTGGGGCGCCGCGGGCCTCGGCTGGCTCTGGACGCTGCTGAAGACCGCCATCCTCGCCTTCGTCGTCATCTGGCTCCGCGTCACCTACCCCCGGCTGCGCGAGGACCAGCTCCAGAAGCTCTCCTGGACCCTCCTCGTCCCCCTCTCCCTCGCCCAGATCGCCCTCACCGGCATCGTCAAGGTGGTGATCTCGTAACCATGGCCCCCATCCCTGGCAGTGGCCTCGCCAAGGGCCTGGCCGTCACCCTCCGCACGATGACGAAGAAGACCGTCACCGAGCAGTACCCGGACGCCCAGCCCGAACTGCCGCCCCGCACCCGGGGCGTGATCGGCCTGTTCGAGGAGAACTGCACGGTCTGCATGCTCTGCGCCCGTGAGTGCCCGGACTGGTGCATCTACATCGACTCCCACAAGGAGACGGTCCCTCCGGCCGCTCCCGGCGGCCGCGAACGCAGCCGCAACGTCCTCGACCGGTTCGCCATCGACTTCTCCCTGTGCATGTACTGCGGTATCTGCATCGAGGTCTGTCCTTTCGACGCGCTGTTCTGGTCGCCGGAGTTCGAGTACGCCGAGACCGACATCCACGACCTCACCCACGAGCGGGACAAGCTCCGCGAGTGGATGTGGACCGTCCCGGCGCCGCCCGCCCTGGACCCCGCCGCGGAGGAGCCGAAGGAGATCGCCGCCGCCCGCAAGACCGCCGAGAAGCTGGCGGCCGCGCAGGCCGAACCGGGGGAGGACACGCCGTGACCCTCGCCCCGACCCTGAGCCTGGCCGCAGACCGGCCCGGCTTCCTGTCCCCGACCGGCGTCGAGATCGCCTTCCTCCTCGTCGGCCTGGTCACCTTCGGCGCCGCGCTGATCACCGTCACCACCCGCCAGCTGGTGCACGCAGCATTGTGGCTGGTGGTCGCGCTCGGCGGCCTCGCCGTGGAGTACCTGCTGCTCACGGCCGAGTTCATCGCCTGGGTGCAGGTCCTGATCTACGTCGGTTCCGTCGTCGTCCTCCTGCTGTTCGGACTGATGCTCACCAGGGCGCCCATCGGCCGCTCCCCGGACGCCGACTCGGGCAACCGCTGGGCCGCCCTGACCGTCGCGGCCGCCGCCGCCGTCGCCCTGGTGTGGGTGGTCGTCGACGCCTTCCGCACCACCTGGATCGACCTGAACGGCCCGGCCGCCGGCAGCACCCGGGTCACCGGAAGCAGCCTGTTCCGGCACTGGGTGCTGCCGTTCGAGGCCCTGTCCGTGCTGCTCCTCGCGGCCCTGGTCGGCGCGATCGTCCTGTCCCGCAAGGCGCAGGCGGACGCGGCCACGGGCGGCACCGCAGCTGCCGCCGCCGCCGGCGAGAAGGAAGGCGGCCGCTGATGCACCTCGCCTACCCGGCCGTACTGTCCGCCCTCCTGTTCTGCACCGGCCTGTACGGCGTCCTCGCCCGCCGCAACGCGATCCTCGTCCTGATGTCGGTCGAGCTGATGCTCAACGCCGTCAACCTCAACCTCGTCGCCTTCGACGTCTGGCTCAGCCGGGCCGCGAAGGACACCCTGCACTCCGGCCAGGCGCTGACCCTGTTCACCATCGCCATCGCCGCCGCCGAGATCGGCATCGGCCTGGCGATCGTGCTCGCCGTCTACCGCAACCGCGGCACCTCCGACATCGACAAACTCCGCGACACCGCCGAGGGCCCCGGCACCGGGGGCTCCGGCACCGAGGGCCCCGGCTCCTCCGCTGCCGAGAAGGCTGAGGCCACCGCGTGACCACGACCACCCTCGCCGTCCTCGTCCCCCTCCTGCCGTTCCTCGGCGCCGTCGCCGGCCTGCTGCTCGGCCGCACCGCGCCCGGGTTCGTCCGCCCGCTCGCCGTGCTGCCGCCACTGGCCTCGCTCCTCCTGGCCGCGCTGGTCGCCGCACGCCAGGGCGGCGGTCAGGCCGTCGCGGCGCACACGGAGCTGACGCCGACCGGCTCGGTCCCGATCGAGCTGGCCCTGTACATCGACGGCTTCGCCGCGCTCGTCGCGATCCTCGTCGCCTTCGTCGCGACCTGCGTGCAGATCTACTCGACCGGCTATCTCCGCGACGACCCGCGCTACCCCTCCTACGCCGCCCTCGTCTCCCTGTTCACCTCCGCGATGCTCCTGGTCGTCTACTCCGGCGACCTGATCGTGCTGCTGGTCGGCTGGGAAGTCATGGGCATCTGCTCCTACTTCCTGGTCGGCCACTACTGGGAGACCCCCGAGGCCCGCGCCGCCTCCCTGAAGGCCTTCCTGGTCACCAAGCTGGGCGACGTGCCGTTCCTCATCGGCCTGTTCGCGCTCGCCACCGACGCCGGCTCGTTCCGGATCACGCGTGTCCTCGGCGCCGTCGCGAGCGGCAGCCTGCACCACCCGACGGTGATCGCCCTGCTGCTCCTCGCGGGCGTCGCGGGCAAGTCGGCGCAGTTCCCGCTGCACACCTGGCTCCCGGACGCGATGGCGGGTCCGACGCCCGTCTCGGCGCTGATCCACGCCGCGACGATGGTCGCCGCCGGTGTCTACTTCGTCGCCCGTCTCCTCCCCCTCTTCGAGGCCTCCCAGGCCGCGATGATCGTCCTCGCCGTCATGGCCGCCGTGACCATGACCGGCTCCGGTCTCGCCGCGCTCGCCCAGGACGACATCAAGCGCGTCCTCGCCTACTCGACGATCGGCCAGCTCGGCTACATGACCGGCGCCCTGGCCGCCGGCGACCGCGGTGCCGCCGTCTTCCACCTCCTGTCCCACGGCGCCTTCAAGGCGCTGCTGTTCCTCGCGGCCGGCGTGATCATCCACGCCGCCGGCACCAACTCGCTGGCCGCCATGTCGCGCATGCACGGCCTGCGCGACCGGATCCCGGACGCCTACTGGACGATGACCGTGGCGCTCCTCGCACTCGCCGCGATCCCGCCGTTCAGCGGCTTCTTCTCCAAGGAGTCCGTCCTCGGCGCCGCCCAGCAGGCGGCAGACGGACACACCGCGCACGTGCCCGGTGCCGCCGGCTGGCTCGTCCTCGTCGCCGGCCTGGTCACCGCCCTGCTGACCGCCGCCTACGCCACCCGGCTGTGGCTGCTCGCCTTCCGCGGCCGGGGCGCCGAGGCCCCCGACCACGGCCGCCAGCCGCTGACGATGAACGTGGTGCTGTGGGTCCTCGCGGTGCCGTCCCTGGCCTTCGGCGGGCTCGCCTACCGCGCGCTGCCCGGCTGGTTCGACGGCCGCGACCTGACCCCCGCGCCGCTCACCTCCATCCTCGGCACGGGCCTCGCCCTGGTCGGCGGGCTGCTCACCTACGGCGCCTGGCAGCGCACCACCCGGCTCGCCTCCCGGGTGCCGCTCGGCGCGATCGCCGCCCACCCCGAGGCCGACGCCGGACTGGTCGAGGCCGAGGCCATCGCCACCCACGAGCCGGCCTACGGCGACATCGCCTACGCCCCCGACCCCGCGGACCCCGGCCGGTTGCTGCTCGGCCCGCTGCACCGGCCCGCGGCCGCGGGCTTCCACCTGGACGCCGTGTACGACGTGCTGTTCGTCCGCCCGGTCCGGGCCGGGGCGAGCCTCGTCCGCTTCCTCGACCGTGAGGTCGTCGACACCTACGTACAGGGCGCGGCAGGCATCCCCCGGCTGCTCGGAGCCGCCGTACGGCGCGCGCAGACCGGCAATGTGCAGACCTATGTGAGCGCGCTGCTCGCCGGCACCGTCGTCCTGGCGGTCGCCGTCGTCCTCGTCGCCACGGGAGCGTGAGCAGGCGTGATCGATATCAACGAGTCCGTGATGCAGTACCTTCTGGCGTTTCTTGTCGTCGGCCCGCTCCTCGGCGCCGTCGCCGCTCTCCTGCCGGCCCCGCCCGGGCTGAAGGGGAAGTCGCCCGAGCAGGCCGTGCTGCGGCACGGTGTGACCGTGACCGGCGCGATCCTCATCGCCGCGATCGTCCTGGCGCTCGGCTTCGACCACGACCATCCGTCGAAGATGCAGGCCACGACCGACATCAGCTGGATCCCCGCGCTCGACGTGCGGATCCACCTCGGCATCGACGGCATCTCTCTCCCCCTCGTCGTCCTGACCGCGCTGCTGACCTTCCTCTGCGCGCTGTACTCCTACTTCAAGCCGCCCGCGGGCGGCTCCCCGAAGGCGTTCGTCGCGCTGCTGCTCCTGCTCGAGTCCGGCACCCTCGCGACCTTCGCCGTCCTCGATCTGCTGCTGTTCTTCCTCGCGTTCGAGATGGTGCTCATCCCGATGTACTTCCTCATCGCCCGCTGGGGCGGCGAGGGCCGGACCCGGGCCGCGTGGAAGTTCATCCTCTTCACGCTGCTCGGCTCCGTCGTCATGCTGCTGGGCCTGCTCCTGATCGGAATCAAGGCGGGCACGTTCGACATGGTGGCACTCGCCACTGACAACGGCCGGTCACTCACCGCATCCGTGCAGGTCATCGCCGTTCTCGCGATCGGGATCGGGCTTGCGGTCAAGTCGCCGATGTGGCCGCTGCACAGCTGGCTGCCCGACGCCCACACCGCCGCGCCGACCGTCGGCTCGGTCCTGCTGGCCGGTGTCCTGCTGAAGATGGGTACGTATGGGTTCGTCCGGATCCTGTTGCCCATCGCGCCGCACGGCTTCCACACCTTCGCTCCGTACCTCGCCGCGTTCGCCGTCGTCGGGATCATCTACGGATCCCTGGCCTGCCTGGCCCTGGCCAAGCGCGGCGCGAAGGGCGACCTCAAGCGGCTGATCGCCTACTCCTCCGTCGGTCACATGGGCTTCGTCCTGCTGGGCATCGCCACCATGACCCCGACCGGCGTGAACGGCGCGCTGTTCGCCAACATCGCCCACGGACTCATCACCGGCCTCCTGTTCTTCCTGGCCGGCGCGCTGAAGGACCGTACCGGCACCACCGACCTCGACACCCTCGCCGAAGAGACCGGCCTCGCCCTGTACGGCAAGGCCCCGCGCCTCGGAGGCCTCCTCGCCTTCGGCGCCGTCGCCTCCCTCGGCCTGCCCGGCCTCGCCGGCTTCTGGGGCGAGATGCTCGCCCTGTTCGGGGCGTTCAAGCCCGCGGCCGACCTCAGCCGGCCGGCGTTCCTGACCTTCATGGCGATCGGCGCGTTCGGCACCCTGCTGACGGCCGCGTACATGCTGATCGTGGTCCGCCGCGTCTGCATGGGCGGCGCGGAGCGGGAGGTCCCGAAGCTCGCCGACGTCCAAGGCTACGAGTTCGCCGCCTGGACCCCGCTCGTCGCCCTCACCGTCGTCGCCGGGCTGTGGCCGAGGGCGCTGCTCGGCCTGACCGACCCGGCCGTGCACCAGCTCCTCGCAGGAGGCACCCGATGAGCGCCCAGCCCCTCGCCGAGTCGCTGGTCCAGTCCGTCGACTGGCTCGCCGTGGCCCCACCGACCATCGCCGCCGTGGTGGCACTCGTCGTCCTGGTCGCCGACCTGTTCCTGCCCGAGGCCCGCAAGGACGTCCTCGGCTGGGTCTCGGTCGCCGGTCTCGCCGTGGCCACGCTGATGCTCCTGCCCCTCCTGGACGGCAACCGCAGCACCTTCTGCCTGAACGGTGCCACGCGCGCGTGCAGCTACACCGCCGACCACTTCACACTCGTCATCCAGTTCCTCGTCCTCGGCGGCGCCCTGCTCGCCGCGCTGCTGTCGGTCACGAACCTCGACGACGACCGGCGGCGCGTACCGCCGGGGGAGTTCTGGTTCCTGCTGCTGTCCTCCGCCGCGGGCGCCGCCCTGCTGCCCGCCTCCCGCGACCTGGCCACCCTGATCGTCGCCCTGGAGGTCGCCTCCCTGCCCGCGTTCGCCCTCGTCGGCATCCGGCACGGTGACAAGCGGTCCTCCGAGGCCGCCCTGAAGTTCTTCCTGTCCTCGGTGACGGCCACAGCGGTCAGCCTGATGGGCATCAGCTTCGTCTACGCCTCCACCGGCACCCTCTACCTCACCCAGGTCGCCCAGCGCCTGCCGCACGTCGACGGACAGCTGCACACCCTCGCCCAGGCGGGTGTCGTCCTCACCCTGATCGGCTTCGCCTTCAAGACGGCGGCCGTCCCGTTCCACTTCTGGGTGCCCGACACCTACGTCGGCGCTCCACTGCCCGTCGCCGCGTACCTGTCGGTCGTCGGCAAGGCGGTCGGCTTCTCCGGACTGATCCTCGTCACCGTTGTCGCCTTGCCGTCGTACGCCGACGTCTGGGGCCCCGCGCTCGCCGTCCTGGCCGCGCTCACCATGACCGTCGGCAACGTCGGCGCCCTCCGGCAGCACGCCACGCGCGCGTACAGCGCCGTACGGCTGCTCGCCTGGTCCTCCGTCGGCCAGGCCGGCTACCTGCTGGTGCCGATCGCCGCCGCCGGCTACGCCAAGGACCCGCAGAAGGCGATCGGCTCGACGGTGGCCTACGCGCTCATGTACGCCGCCGTGAACCTCGGCGCGTTCGCGGTGGCCGCCGTGGTGGGCCGCAGCCAGGCCCTGAACCGGATCAGCGACTACCGGGGCCTGTACGCCACCAACCCGCTCACCGCGCTCCTCCTGGCCTTCTTCCTGCTGTGTCTGGCAGGCCTTCCGCCGGGAGTCATCGGGCTGTTCGCCAAGGTCACCGTCTTCTCGTCCGCCGTGGACGCGGGGCTCGGCTGGCTCGCCGTGGTCATGGCCGTGAACGTGGTGATTGCCCTCTTCTACTACCTGCAGTGGACGGCCCTGCTCTTCCGCGCCCCCGAGGGCGAACCCGCCCGGCACCGCGTTCCGGCTCCCCTCACGGCCGCTCTCGCCCTCACCGGCGTACTCGGCGTCGTCCTGTCCGGAGCACCCCAGCTGGTCCTCCGCTTCGCCGCCACCGGGCTGTTCTGAGGACTCGGCCACGCGCGCGCAGGGCACCCGTACCCACAGCGCGCGCGTGGCCGTCCCGGCGCATCACCCGTACGGCCCCCGCGCGCAGCCGCATCCACCAGGGAACTCGTGAACCCCGCCTGGCGTTGTCACAAGCGGGAGGGTCCACTGGATCAAAGTGTTCCCCAGCGGCACGACTTGGAGGGCGCACCGTGCACCGCCGGCACAACGGGCTCAGGACCGCAGTACTCCTCGGGGGACTGTCCGCACTCATCATCGTCATCGGCAGCTTCTTCGGACGCGTCGGCCTGATCGTCGCCGTCCTGATCGCCCTGGGCACGAACGCGTACGCGTACTGGAACAGTGACAAGCTGGCGCTCCGCGCGATGCGCGCCCGCCCGGTCAGCGAGTTCGAGGCCCCGGCGCTGTACCGAATGGTCCGCGAGCTGTCCACACAGGCCCGCCAGCCCATGCCCCGCCTGTACATCTCGCCCACGGAGGCCCCCAACGCCTTCGCCACGGGCCGCAACCCGCGCAACGCGGCCGTGTGCTGCACCGAGGGCATCCTGCGCCTGCTGGACGAGCGGGAGCTGCGCGGAGTCATCGGCCACGAGCTCAGTCACGTCTACAACCGGGACATCCTCATCTCCTCGGTGGCCGGCGCGCTCGCCTCGGTGATCGTGTTCCTGGTGCACTTCGCCTGGCTGATCCCGATCGGCCGCTCGGACGACGACGACGGCCCCGGACTGGTCGGCATGCTCCTGATCATGATCCTCGGTCCGCTCGCCGCCGGCCTCATCCAGCTGGCCATCAGCCGCTCCCGGGAGTACGAGGCCGACGCCTCCGGTGCCCAGATCACCGGCGACCCGCTGGCCCTCGCCAGCGCCCTGCGCAAACTGGAGCTCGGCACCCAGCAGCTCCCGCTGCCGCCCGAGCCCCGGATCGAGACGGCGAGCCATATGATGATCGCCAACCCGTTCCGCCCGGGCCAGGGGCTGTCGAAGCTGTTCTCCACACATCCGCCGATGGCGGACCGTATCGCCCGGCTCGAAAAGATGGCAGGTCGTTACCAGTGAAGACCATCCTGAACGTCATTTGGCTCGTCCTGAGCGGCTTCTGGCTGTTCCTCGGGTATCTGCTCGCCGGCGTCCTGCTCTGCATCACGATCATCGGCATACCCTTCGGGATCGCCGCCTTCCGCATCGGCGTCTACGCCCTTTGGCCCTTCGGGTACACCACGGTCGAGCGCCGGGACGCGGGCGCCCCCTCGTGCATCGGCAACGTCCTGTGGCTGGTCCTGGCCGGCTGGTGGCTGGCCCTCGCCCACATCGTCACCGGCATCGCCCTGTGCGTCACGATCATCGGCATCCCGTTCGGCATCGCCAACTTCAAGCTGATCCCGGTCTCGTTGCTGCCGCTGGGCCGCGAAATCGTCTCCACGGACCAGCCTTTCGCGGCCCGTTGAGCGAGCCATCGGCAAGCGGCGCGGACGCGCGTACGGCTGCACGTGTACGACGACGCGTGTACAGCGACATGTGTGCGACGACGCGTGTACGGCGACGCGTGTACCGCGACACGTGTGCGGCCCCGGCCCCGCGTTGAGGGCGCGTCACCGCCGCGCCCGCCGTCATCGGCCGGTAGCCGTCACGCCGCCGTCGTACGCCATAGGCAGCGAGGCCGACGTCCACGCCGTACGCCGTAGCCCACGTCCGCCGCAAGCACACGGGCCCGCAACCCGGCGGTCATGCGCCGCACCCGCCCAGTGAGCGCGGCAACCGTGTGGTGGACGGGTGACGTCCTCTTCATCGACGCAGCACGCGTACGCGCGCGTGGACAGCGGGTCCTCACCGGATTCTCAGCCGCCGGAGAGTGCGGACCCAGCATGGAAGGGCAGGTTCGCGGTATGGGCATCATCGCTTGGATCATCCTGGGACTGCTGGCCGGAGCCATCGCCAAGGTCCTTCTGCCGGGCCGCGACCCCGGCGGTTTCATCGGCACGACCCTCATCGGCATCGCAGGCGCGTTCATCGGCGGCTGGATCTCGGCCCGCTGGCTGCACCACCCGATCAGCAAGAGCTTCTACGACGGTGCCACCTGGGCCGCGGCCATCGGCGGCTCTCTGGTGCTGCTGATCGTCTACCGCATCCTGTTCGGCAACTCGCGCGACTGAGCGGCCGGAGGCGCCGGGGTGCGACGAGAAGGGTGGGCGACCCGGCACCGGGTCGCCCACCCTTTCACGTCCTCACCGAGCTCCTGCCGGTGGTCCGGCGGTACGCCTACCGGTAGTTCACGAACTGCAGCGCGAAGTCGAAGTCCTTGCCCTTCAGCAGCGCGATCACGGCCTGCAGGTCGTCGCGGCTCTTGGAGGAGACGCGCAGCTCGTCACCCTGGACCTGGGCCTTCACGCCCTTCGGGCCCTCGTCGCGGATGATCTTCGCCACCTTCTTCGCGTTCTCCTGGGAGATGCCCTCCTCGATCGACGCGAAGATCTTGTACTCCTTGCCGGACAGCTGGGGCTCGCCCGCGTCCAGTGCCTTCAGCGAGATCCCGCGCTTGATCAGCTTGGACTGGAAGACGTCGAGGACGGCCTTCACCCGGTCCTCAGAGTTCGCCTCCATGAGGATCTTGTCACCGGACCACGAGATCGAGGCACCCACGCCCTTGAAGTCGTAGCGCTGCGAGATCTCCTTGGCGGCCTGGTTGAGGGCGTTGTCGACCTCCTGCCGCTCGACCTTCGAGACGATGTCGAAACTGGAGTCGGCCATGTCCTGTGGCTCCTTGTATCGGTGCGTATCGGTGCGTATCGGTGCGTATCGGGTGCGTGCCGGCGTGCGCGGCGGTGGCCGCCGGGCCCGGCAGGAGCCGGGCCGCATCCGCACCAGCCTAGCCACCCCACGAGCCGAGGGGTGGAGATCAACCGGGTGGCGAAGCACCCCCATGTATCGGGTATTGTTTACGTCGTCGCCAGGGGACACCGCCGGAAAGCGGTTCGACCTGGTGTACGACCCGGCGGTGTGCCCGAGCGGCCAAAGGGAGCAGACTGTAAATCTGCCGGCTCAGCCTTCCCAGGTTCGAATCCTGGCGCCGCCACGCTGAGGGAAACCCCCTCTGAACAGGTTATTTGCCTGGTCAGAGGGGGTTTTCTCTGTTGGCTCACCCTGGTCGATTCGCTGTGGACGGGGCGTGGACGTGTCTCACCTCGTCCACCCGTATCCCACCGTTGATCAGTGTGTGTCCCCCAGGCGTCCCCCAGGGGCGAGCATGATCACTCCGGTTCGTTCCACTCCCGTAGGACTGCGTCGATCCGGCTGTTCGCACGCTCCCGCGTCTGATCAGCTTCTCCCAACAAGTGACCGGCCCGCGGCAGGCCGACTACCTTTGCCACCCCGGCCAGCGCCTGGGCCTGCTGGCCCGAGTCGGCGATGGTGCCGGCGATCCGTTCGGCCCGTTTGTGGTCTCCGGTCGCGCCCACGCCACACTCACCGTGCGTTGCGATGTGGAGGCCGCCCAGGTGAACCCGTGGAGTAGCTGCCGACATCACCGGTTACTCCCGCTTGTCCACATATTCCTTCAAGGGACAGTAAAGTCTGGGGCGCCTTGCGCAAAGAGGGGCAATCCACCCGCCTAGGGGGATTCGGTCAGGCTGACCGGATGCCGCCTCCCCGCGAGAGGACCGCGACATCCACACAATCGGAATCTCTGAATCCGCCCACAACAGGCATCTGACCTTGGGTTCTTTACTGGAATTTACCAAATCTTCACCTTGGTAAAGATGTTGCTCGGGTGCATGTGGATCATTTGACAGCCCCCCACGGCTCAAGATTTTCGTTGCAACAGGAGTTGCAGATGATTCACGCACGCCTAAGAGCGTGGCCAAGAACGGCTAAAGCCCGCGTCCCCAGACGGTCGCGGCGGCGTATGGGAATCGCCGCTGCGTTGTCGCTGGCGATGCTGGCCGAGGCGGCGCTGATGCTGGACGCGACCGGCGCGGCCGCTGCGGTCGGCAAGACCGGAGCTGCTGCCGCTTTTGCGAGCAAAGCCAAGAAGCCGACCGGGCCGGCTCAGGCGGACGATACGGCCTCGGCCGTGCTGATGGCCCGGTTGCAGAACCGCAGGATCGAGGTGCTGTCGGCACGGACGGCGGACACCACGACCTGGGCGCTGCCTTCGGGGTCGCTCCAGACCGAGTCGTTCGCTGGCCCGATCCGGGTGAAGCGGGATGGCGCGTGGCGCGACATCGACACCTCGCTGACGGACGCGGGTGCCGAACTGAAGCCGAAGGAGGCTGCCGCCGACGTCGCCGTCTCCCACGGTGGTGACAGCCGGCTGGCTTCGGTGGCCCGGGGCAAGACCCGGTTCTCCATGGGCTGGCAGGACAAACTGCCCGCACCGAAGGTGTCCGGGGCCACGGCCTCCTACACCCTGGGTTCCGGCCAGACGTTGAAGGTCACCGCGCTCAGGCAGGGCTTCTCCGAGGACGTGATCCTCGCGAGCAGGCCGAACGGCCCGGTGTCGTACCGGATCCCGCTGCACCTGGACGGCTTGAAGGTGTCCCAAGCCAAGTCGGGTCACCTGCTGATGAAGGACGCCTCCGGCAAGCTGGTGGCCGAGGCCCCGGCGCCCATGATGTGGGACTCCTCGCGGGACCGGCGTTCGGGTGAGTCCGCGCACCGGGCGCGGGTGGCCACGAAGGTCAAGACTGCCGCGGACGGTTCGCAGACCCTCGTGCTGACTCCGGACCGGAAGTTCCTGGCGGACCCCGCCCTTACCTATCCGGTGACTGTGGACCCGACGTCCACGCTTGCGGTGACGACGGACACGTGGGTGCAGACCCCCGACTACCCGGACTCGCAGGTCTCCTCCGAGGAACTGAAGTCGGGTACCTACGACGCGGGCACGGACGTGGCGCGCTCGTATCTGAAGTTCGACGTGTCGCCGTTCACGGGCAAGCACATCCAGTCGGCGACGATGTCGCTGTACAACTACTACTCGTCGACCTGCTCCACGTCGGGTGCGACCACGGACGCCAAGCGGATCACCTCCACGTGGTCCTCCTCGTCGATCACCTGGGGCGCCCAGCCCACCACCACGACCACCAACAAGGCGACGAACAGCGGACACTGGGGCTACGACTCCTCCTGCCCCGGAGCCTGGTCGAACTGGAACCTCCAGGCCATGGTGCAGGACTGGGCCAATGGCTCGACCAACTACGGCCTCCAGGTAGCCAGCGCCAACGAGAACGACGCCACCACCTGGCGCCGGTTCCGCTCGGCCAACTACTCCACGTCCGGGTACGCGCCGAAGCTGGTGGTGACCTACAACTCCTACCCCGGCGTGCCGACCGCGGCGGCTGTCTCGCCCTCGGCCGTCAACGCCTACAACGGCAAGCGGTACGTGACCTCGCTGACGCCGACCCTGTCGGCGAAGGTGACGGACGCGGACGGAGGCACGGTCAAGGCCCAGTTCGAGATCACCCCGGACCCCGCGTACAACGACACCACGTACACGTACACCGCGACCAGCGCGGGTGTGGCGTCCGGTTCCACGGCCACCCTGGCCGTCCCGTCGGCCAACGCCTTCCCCGCGGGCTCGCATCTGCGGCTCCGGGTGCGCGGCTACGACTCCACCGACTACGGCTCCTGGACCGGGTACACCCCGTTCGTACTGAACACGGCGCTGCCCGCGGCTCCCAGCATCAGCTGCTCCTCGTATCCGCAGGACACCTGGTCGGCAAAGGCGACGGGCGCGGTGACCTGCACGCTCGACACGACGTCGACGGACGGACAGGGCTTCAAGTGGGGCCTGGACGACCCGGCGATGAAGCAGAGCGTGTACGACACGGTCGACGGCAACGGTGGCGACCCGCTGAACATCTCCATCACCCCCGCCGACGGCTGGCACACCCTGTACGCCCAGACCATCGACTCGGGCGGCAACCTGTCCTCGACGAACACGAAGTACTCGTTCGGTGTGGGCGCGGACGGTGCCGCGCTGCTGAGTCCCGGCGACGGTGACCGCCCCGCACGCAGGGTTGCGCTGGCGTCGACGGGCAAGAACACCTACACCGGTGTGACCTACCAGTACCGTCGCGGTGAGACCGACACCTGGCACAGCGTGCCCCTGGCCGATGTCACCAAGAGCAGTGACGGCTCGGCCGTAGTGGCCTGGCCGCTGGCCGCACCGAATGGTGCGCCTCCGGCGCTGACGTGGAACATCACCACGTCGCTGACCGAGGACGGTCCGGTCGACCTGCGTGCCGCGTTCACCGACGGAACGACGACGGGTTACTCCCCGGTGTCGACGGTCACGGTGGACCGCAACGCCGGCACCGCGCCCTCCGAAAAGGTCGGTCCGGGGACGGTCAATGATCTGACCGGTGACTACACCCTGTCGGCCACCGACGCGGCCGCGTTCGGCATGAGCGTGTCGCGCACGGCGTCGTCCCGGAAGCCGACCGCGGGCGCGGACGCCCAGGGCCAGGTGGCCATCTTCGGCCCGCAGTGGACGGCCGGCACGACCGCGGAGATCACCGACTCCGACTACGCCTACCTGCGCCAGACCTCGTCCACCTCGGTGGCGGTCGTGGACGTGGACGGCGACGAGACCGGGTTCACGGCCACGTCAACGGGTGGCTGGAAGAGCGAGCCGGGTTCGGAGGACCTGACGCTGACCGGGGCGCTGACGGGTTCGTTCACGCTGAAGGACACCGACGGCACGACGACCACGTTCGCGAAGGTCGATCCCGCCGCCACCACCTGGGAGGTGTCCGCGACCTTCCTGCCGACCAGCAACTCCACCACCACGGTGGTCTCGGAAAAGGTCGTCAACGGTTCGACGACGCTGGCCCGTCCGAAGTATGTGATCGCGCCCACCTCTGCGGTGTCATCCGCGACGTGCTCGACGACACCGTCTACCAAGGGCTGCCGCGTCCTGGAGTATGTGTACGCCGCCACCACGACCGCCACGTCCTCGGTGTTCGGTGACTACGCGGGCCAGGTGTCGCAGATCAAGCTGTGGGCGACCGACCCGGGCGCGGGCTCCGCGACCGCGTCGGTGATCGCGCAATACGACTACGACACCTCCGGCCGACTCCGCGAGAGCTGGGACCCCCGGATCTCGCCCGCGCTGAAGACCGCCTACACCTACGACAGCGCCGGCCGTGTCGCGACCCAGACGTCACCCGGTGAGCTGCCGTGGACCTTCACCTACGGCCAGGCCGGCAACGCGGCCACCGCGGGCGACGGCATGCTGCTCTCCGCCTCCCGTCCCACCCTGGTGGCAGGCTCGAAGACGCAGACCGACGGCGGCACCGCCACGACCAGCATGGTCTACGACGTTCCGCTGACCGGCACCGGCGCCCCGTACTCGATGAGTTCCACGGACGTCGCGGCCTGGGGCCAGACGGACATCCCGTCCGATGCGACAGCGGTGTTCCCGGTGGACGCGGTTCCCGCGTCGCATACCGGCTCGAACCTTACGGCGGCGAACTACACCCGTGCTTCGATCTCGTATGCGGACGCTTCCGGCCGTGAGGTCAACAGTGCGACGCCGGGTGGTCATCTGACCACGACCGAGTACGACCACTTCGGCAACACGGTCCGGGAGCTGACCGCGAGTAACCGTGAGTTGGCTCTTGCCACGAGCGGTGCGGGGCGGTCCGAGCAGACCCTGCTCGGGATCAGTGGCCTGTCCACGGCGGACCGCGCGGAGCAGCTGTCCACCACACATGTGTTCTCCATCGACGGGCAGCAGGAGCTGGAGAGCTTCGGCCCGCTGCACATGAGCACCCTGGCCGGTGTTCTGCACGCCGGTACGGGCGGCACCGACCTGCCTGCGGGCAGTGAAGTGGCGGCACGTCAGCACACCGTCACCGCCTACGACGAGGGCCGGCCCACCGACGGTTCGGCCACGGTGTCCAACCAGCCGACCACCGTCACGGTCGGCGCGTACGTGGACGGGTACCCGTCCGACGGCGACATGCGGGTCTCGAAGACCGCATACGACTGGGTCAAGGGCGTGTCCACGTCCACCACGGACGACCCGGGCGGTATCAACCTCGTCAAGACCACGGCGTACGACACCCAGGGCCGGGTCATCAAGACCACCCTGCCCAAGTCGAACGGCGCCGACGCCGGTGCCACGGTGACCACCTACTACTCGGCGACGGGTACGGGTGCGTGCAACGGGCGTCCGGAGTGGGCGGACCTGGTCTGCTCGGTGGGTCCTGCCGGTGCCATCACCGGCGGCGGTACCAATCCCAGCCAGCTGCCCACCAAGACGACCGAGTATGACCGCTGGGGCAACATCTCCAAGCTGACGGAGACGGCCAACGGGCTCACTCGCACCACCACGACCACTGCTGACGCCGCCGGCCGTCCGACCCTGGTGTCGGTGACGGGCGGGGTGGGCACCGCGGTCGCGGACACCACCACCACCTACGACACGGCCAACGGCAAGGTCGCCACGACCACGTCGAACGGCCAGACCATCACGCATGTCACCGACATGCTGGGACGGGAGATCTCCTACAGCGACGGCAGCGGCAACACCGCGGCCACCCAGTACGACGCGCTCGACCGGCCCACCCAGGTGACCGACTCGGCGCCGTCGACGACCACGTACACCTACGACACCGCCAAGGACCCGCGCGGCCTGGAGACCTCCCGCGCCGACTCCGTCGCCGGTGCTTTCAACGCCACCTACGACGCGGACGGTGACCTGGCCACCGAGCAGCTGCCCGGCGGTTACACCCTCACCGACACCCAGGACGAGACCGGCGCGGAGACTTCTCGCGTCTACACCAAGGACAGCGATGGCACCGTCGTCGCCTCCGACACCGTCGACCAGTCCATCCAGGGCCAGGTCGTCGACGACACCGACACGGGAGGCCAGACCTACTCCCGTGACTACGCCTACGACAACACCGGCCGCCTGACCCAGGCGGACGACACCGCCCCGGACGGGACCTGCACCCGCCGCGGCTACACCTTCGACAGCAACACCAACCGCACCGCCCTGGCCACCAGCGTCAGCGCGGCGGGCACGGCGTGCAGCTCCACCGGCGCCACCACCATCAACAACTCCTACGACAGCGCCGACCGCCTGGTGAACGCGGGCATCGTCTACGACGCCTTCGGCCGTACCACCACCCAGGCCTCCGGCACGACCATCGCCTACTACACCAACGACCTCGTCCAGCAGCAGACCTCCGGCACCAGCCGGCAGACCTGGACCCTCGACGCCGCCCAGCGCCTCGCGTCCTGGACGACGGAGACCAACAACGCCGGCACCTGGACCCAGACCGGGGCCAAGGTCAACCACTACGGCGCGGACGGCGACAGCCCCGACTGGATCAAGGAGGACACCACAGGCACCATCACCCGCAACGTCCAGGGCACCGGTGGTGACCTGGACGCCACCACCAACGCCACGGGCAACACCGTCCTGCAACTGACCGACATCCACGGCGACGTCACCGTCCAGCTCCCGCTGGACATCTCCAAGCCCGTCGTCGCGTCGGCCTACGACGAGTACGGAAACACCGAGGCCGGCACCGCAGCCACCCGCTACGGCTGGCTGGGCGGCAAGCAGCGCTCCAGCGAGACGGTCACCGGCGCCACCCTCATGGGCGTACGCCTCTACGACCCCACCGCCGGACGCTTCCTGTCCACCGACCCGGTTCCCGGCGGCTCGGCCAACGCCTACGATTACTGCAACGGTGACCCGATCAACCACTACGACCTGGACGGACGCAGCTGGTGGCACCGGTGGGTGCACAGAGCGGGACGTTTCGTCGCGCGTCACCAGACGTGGGTCTCCTGGGGTCTGGCCGCGGGCTGCTCCTTCGTCACCGAAGGATGGGGTGCACCCGCCTGTGCGGCGGGAGCCGGCGCCGTGACGGGCTGGATCGCCTACCGCTACGGCACCAAGCGACGGCACCGGCACATCGGTGGCTACTGGGCCAGTTCCTGGCGCGGAGCTCGTGACGGGCTGCTGGGCTATGGCTTCGGACGCACGGCCCACTACGTCAGCAGGGGCCGCGCCCTGTGGCGGTCGGCGCGGCTCTGGCGCAGAGGGCTCTACAGCCACGTCTGGCCACACTTCTGACGTCGCAGTTCTCAGTCTCAGACAGGAGTACAACACGTGTTCGGAGATCCACGCCGACACACCCGCCGATGGGCCGCACAGCACCCCCTCGGTACCGGGGTCGTCATGGGGACGGTCTTCTTCCTCATCGAGATCGCGGCGACCGGGGACTTTGTCGGCACCCTGCCGTTCGCAGGAGTCATCGGCGGCATCTTCTGGCTCACGGCCCTGAACGAACGACGCAGGCGCAGAGCTGCCGGCAGGCAACAGCAGCTCTGACCGTGTGAGCGGGGTGGGGCGGTGCGAGCGCACTGCCCCACCACGTGCGGAAAGTCTGCTCCGGCCCTGCAGGACACGGCGCCGGACGGAAGACAGTTCACTGTGGGGCGGCCGGTCCGAGATCCTTGGCGGCCACCCCACCCGATTCCCGTAAAGAACCCGGAAAGAAGTACATGCGTCGCTTCGCAGCGCTGCTGATAGCGCCCGCCCTCCTGCTGGTGGGGTGCAGCAGCAACGATTCATCCCACCAGTCCCGGCCGGATGGCTGGCACCGGCCGCTCGCGGCCCCCTCGGTGCCGGTGCACGCGCGGCCCGAGCCCGCTGCGGTCCACACGGACGCCGTATTGCCCACCATCTCCGGGCGGTTCGGGCGCCCGGCCACGATCTCGGTTCCGAAGTCTGCGCCGAGCGGCATGTTCGTCGTGGCACCGCAGACGCGTGGGCGGGGACCGGCCGCGCACACCGGCGACATCGCCGTGATCCGCTACACCGCCAAGGTGTGGCGCACCGGAAAGACACTGTCCGGCTCGTACGACAAGGGCGCTCGCCCCCAAGTGTTCGCCGTCGGGCGCGGCGCGACCCTGCCCGCCCTGGACCGGGCCGCGCAGGGGCAGCGGGCCGGGAGCAGGGTCCTGGTCGTCGCACCCCCCGCCGCCGCCTACGGCACCACCGGCAGTGCCCAGCTCCACATCACCGGCAAGGACACCATTGTCTACGCCGTCGATATCCTCGACGTCATCGGCTCCCACGCCCTCGTCACGGGCGACCAGCACCCGGTCCCCGACGCCCTGCCCTCGGTCCACATGAACAAGACCGATGGCACCGCCGCCCTCACCGTCCCCGACCAGGCGCCCCCCAAGGGCCTGGTCGTCAATCGCCTTGTGGACGGCACCGGCCCGGCGGTCAAGGCCGGACACACCCTGGTCCTCCAGTACTCCTCAGCCGCATGGGACACCGCCCGCGGCAAGGACGAGGCGCCCCTCTTCAAGAGCTCCCGCGCCGACGGCGCCCCACTGCCCGTCGTGATCGGCCGCGGCAACGTCATCACCGGCTGGGACCGCGCCCTGACTGGCCAGCGGGTCGGCAGCCGAATCCTCGCCATCATCCCCGCAAAGCTCGCCTACGGCCCGCATCCCCCGAAGGGCCTGGAACCCGACGCCACCGTCGTCTCCGTCCTCGACATCCTGGCCGCCGCATGAGGCAAGGCCGCACCGTACGGCCGCCGTGTTCGGCTGGCCACATTGCACCAACGGAGCGCCCCGCGCTCACCCCATCGAGGGGGTTACGGGAGGTGCCGGCCGAGTTGCATGTGGCGATACTGGCGGAGGCGATGCATGCGGTGGTGCATCGGGTGCCGTCAGCTGCGACTTGGCCATCGAGCACCGTTGTCTGGTTCGAGCCCGTGACCGGCGCCCAGCTGTATCGGGTTTCGGCTGGGCAGCGGCTGAGATGACGACGGCGGCAACGGCTAGCGAACTGGCTCCGGTGCGGCGGTGTCTCCCAAGACGGGAAGCCTGGGGTAGGGCCCTGTTCAGTCGGGGAGAGGCGTGGGTGCCGGGCATTCGGCTCTGCGAGGCGGTGGGAGCGGAGACGCTACCCCCTCTGTGGGGCAGATGTGGGGCGGCTGGTTGCGGCTCGCCTCCCCCAGCAAGAGTGCAGATTCGACTTTCGGCAGGTCAGCGGCAGCTGAGCTAGCCCGCTGTAAATCTGCCGGCTCAGCCTTCCCAGGTTCGAATCCTGGCGCCGCCACACGGGAACGAGAGCCCGGTGACCTGCGAATAGCAGGTCACCGGGCTCTCGTCGTATCGCCGAGTGATCAGTGGACTGTCTCGCGCTGTCTCGTTGCAGCGGTAGTACCGGGGTCCCAGGAGGCGCATGACCGGCTTGCGGTCTCGACACGTGCTCCCGAGCCTCGATCCATGCCGGGATGAACGCACCTCACAAGGTATGTTTTATTCCGATTTGTGGCCAAATCGAAGGAGCGGCTGTGATCCTCTCGGAAATCTTGGAGCTTTTGGCGCGCCTCACTCACGTCCCCATCGAGGTGCAGCATTGCCTTACCGCACTGGCCAAGCACTGTCGTTTCCAAGGTGCGTAACTGGCCCAGCGCCGGGGTCTGTTGCTCTGCTCGGCCGGAGGGGCTCATGGTTGTGCGGGCGGTCGGCCGGCATGACGGCCACAGAACTGTGTGCGGCGCCGAATCGCTCCACCGTATAAGTCCCGGCAACGGACGATGTCCAGTGTGCCTCTGCACGAGGTACGGACGACCGGAGGCCGGCTCGAAGTGGCGCTTGTATTCCTCCAGGCCGTCGGCCCTTCTGGGGCGCGCAGGCTCTGGGAGCCGTAAACCTGCTGCTGCACCAGGGCAGGACTGCGCTGCTGATGCGACTTGGCGGACGATGTGGCGATGATCCTGGTCTGCCGGTGCAACGGCCTTTCGTAACCACCTTCCGGTGGGGCAGACGTGGGGTGACCGTCGATTTTGTCTTCGAAACCGCAGTTCGGGGGTCGTCCTCCGCACGGTCTGTAAATCTGCCGGCTCAGCCTTCCCAGGTTCGAATCCTGGCGCCGCCACGCTGGTGGAGATCGGCCCCTGACCAGCGCGTATGGTCGGGGGCCGATCGCTTTTCTGATCACTGTGGTTACCCGCCGCTCCCCGTGGTTCCCCGCCTCTTCGGGCACGCAGCGGGCACGGCCCAGCATCAGCCGGTCCTCCGCTATTCGTTCCGACATGCTTGTGGCCGGCCTCGGTGGCCTCGACCACGCTGTCCGGCTGCGATAGCCGAAGAAGTGAAGGGCCGGGTTTCTGATCTGCGGCCGCGTAATCGATCAACGCTGCGACCTGCGACTTAGCTGTCGGTGGTTGTCAGCGTTGGACGTCGTTGAGCACCCTCTGGCGGCCCAGGGTAGGTCTCAGCGTGCCCGACGGGTCGGCGCAGTCCCTGCGCCTCTCCCGGCTACGCTCGCGCGGGAGCGCCCCGCGGCGCGTGGCTGCGGGGCGCTTTGGGGGGTTTAGTCGATGGTGTACCCGTCGTACTTACCGCCCCAGCATTTGACGGTGTTGTGCAGATAGGGCTCTCCGCCGCCCTCCCTGCACTTAGCAGCGGTGGTGTAGTTGAAGTGAGGGGTGGGGCTGGGTGTCTCGGCGGTGGCTGTGGCGGCGCCTGTGAGGCCGAGCCCGGCGAGGGCTGCCGTGGCGATGACGGCGGCGAGGATTCGTCGACTGCGCATTCGGTTCCCCTTTCACGGATTGCCTCGGTTGGGCCACTAGCCAGCTTGATCTTCGCCCACGTGGGTGGCACGTCATGTTGCGCCATTCGGGTGACGATGCTGGCGGCGGGGTCGGTAACGCGCCCCGTCGGACAGGCCCTGGATGTATTGACCTGAAGCGTTGCTCACGCGGTCGGCGTAGCGGCTTTGGGGTGGCGCTGCTTCGGCGCGAGTGATCATGGCCCCGTAAGCTTCCGGCGCGTCGGGCAGTCTGTGGACCTGCCTGTTAAAGCACGACGTCGGGGCCATGATCTTCGAGGCTCGCGCCAAAGTGGCTCCGTAAAGCCGTGGAGCCGACCGCCTCAGCCACGATGTGTTCTGACCTCATGCCCTGTGTGCCTGCCTCTTGGGCGGGAGTGGGCGGCCGGCGGTGCCGAGTGGGGCGGAGACATGAGCGCGGGCGCCGCCGGCCGCCCGCTCCCGCCCGGAGGAGCGAAGCGGCGACGGGTGCTTGATGAGGTAGAGAAATCCGTAACGGGCTCTCTGGATGATCAAGCATCCTGGCTGTTGGGTGACCTACTGGAGGTCGTACTCCGCTGCAAGAACACGCCCAGGCCCCATGAAGTCGCGGGCGTACTCGGTGATCTGCCCGTGCTGGTCCCAGTAGCAGCGTGGGTTCCATTCCCACCGCCTCCGCGTGATGAGCGTGAGAGCGGCCCCTGACCAGGGAGACCTGGTCAGGGGCCGCTCTCATGTCCGGCCACCGTCGCTGCCCGCTGTTCCCCGTGGTTTCCGCTTCATCGGGCACGAGTGGGGCACGGCGCTTTGAGGTTCGGGTCGATCACCGGGGGAGCGCGGACGTTGACCAACCGGTCCTACGCCTCGGCCGATCGTCCACTGAGATCCGGCGCCGATCGCTGCTTTTCGCGCTCGTTGGTGTCAGCCACTGGTGTCAGCCGCCCTGCTGGTGCCTTCGATCCAGAGCAAGACACGACGGCCGGCGCGCTTGGGAACCTTGGGTCATCTACGGCTCACTGCAGGGCTGACCTGTGGCGGATAGGTGCTGGCACCTGGCGGTGGGTCCGTTCTTCTTGTCCGGCGGGTCGTCCCAGCGAATTCACCCCGACAACCGAGCCGTCCATCGTCGAGATGGTCATCAACCTGATCTACATCGTGCCCTGTCTGCTCCTCCGGGGCGTGCGGCGCGCCCTCGCCGGACCGCGCGGCGCCAGCACGGTCGAGGCCGAGCCGGAACAAGTCCGGGAGCGGTTCGGAGCACACATGACCTCAATCCCCGAGTGCGCGTACGAGCGGCAGCGACGTGTCGGCGTTCGGCGCGGGCACAGCGCCGACGAGACCCACCCGCCGACGCACCTCAGGCGTATGTGTCTGCTCGCCGGCCCGGCCACACCCGCTGCCGTGGTGGCGGACGGCGAACGGCAACGGCGGATCGCCGCCGAACTCGCCGGGGCCCGCGTAACGGTGGCCCGCCGCATCCTCCGGGAAGGCTTCGACGGCTGAGCCGTCTCTGACGGCTCTCGGACGACGTCTCGGAGCCCGATGACGATGGCTACGGCCTCGCCCCGGTGCCTCGTGCCCGCCCCGGACCAGGGAGTAACGACTGCTCGGAGGGAGGAACGACTGCTCGGAGGCAGTAACGACTGCTCGGTGCAGCCCTACCGGATGCCGTCCGGCGCTCCGAGCACGGCGCACACCCCGGGCGAGGTCGCCGGTGAGGATGTGACTCCCCGCTCGTATCGTGAAAAGGGACGGAGCTGTGGGGCAAGGCAGGGAAGCCATGAACGTACCGGCGGTCGACTACGCGGCGGTGTTCCAGGCCCTTCCCGGGGCGGTGGCGCTGGTGACTCCCCAGCTGATCTACGCGGACGCCAACGCCGAGTTCCTGCGCCTCCGGGGCGTCACCCGCGAGCAAGTGGTCGGTTGCTTCGTGCCCGAGGACCACCCCGAAAAGGACCCCGCCGAGCCTCTCCTGCTACGCGTTCTGGCGTCACTGCGCCAGGCGGCGGGCACCGGGGAGCGCAGCACCGTGGCGGTGCAGCGCTACGACACGGAGGACCCCGACCAGCCTGGAGTGTGGCACGAGCGGTACCTCAACGTGACCAACATCCCCGTGTTCGGATCCGATGGGCGGGTGACGCTGCTGCTGCACCGGGTGGAGGACGTCACCGAACTCATCCGTGCCCGTGAGGTCGCGCTGACCTTGCAGGAAGCCATGCTGCCCGCTCCCCGCCCGGTCGGCCGGCATCAGGCGGCCGTACGCTACCGGCCCGCCGCCGAAGCCCTGCACGTGGCCGGGGACTGGTACGACCTCGTCGACCTGCCCGGCGACCGCATCGCCGTCACCGTCGGCGACGTCGTCGGCCACGGCCTGCCCGCGGCCTGCGTCATGGGTCAACTGCGCAGCGCCCTCACCGCCGCCTCCCTCGTCGCCGAAGGCCCCGCCGGCGCCCTGGAAGTCCTCGGGCTGTACGCCCGCACCGTCGACGGCGCCGAGAACACCACCGTGGCCACGGCATTCGTCGACTGGGAGACCGGCACCATCACCTACAGCAGTGCCGGCCACCCCCCACCTGCGCTCCTGCAGAGGGACGGGACCGTCGAGTTCCTGGACCAGGCCACCGACCCGCCACTGGCCGCCCGCCCTGAACACGCCCCCCGGATCCAGGCTGCCGCGGCCTTCCGCGAGGGCGCCGTGCTGGCGCTCTACACCGACGGCCTGATCGAACGCCGCGGTGAAGACATCGACCACGGCCTCGCCCGGCTCGCCGATTCCCTGGTTCGCCACCAGGGAATCGACCCCGAGACCCTCGCCGACGCCGTGCTGAACGACCTGCTCCCGTCCGGTGACCCCACCGACGACACCGCCCTGGTCGTCGTGCGCCTGTGAATCCGGCCCGCCATGGAGTGGCCACGGGCGTACGGGCGCTCGGCCGGAGCGGAATCGCCTTTCGTGCTCAGGAGCAGAGATTCACGTGCCGGACGGCCAGGACGTGCCCCGCCGCGTCGATGAGGCGGCTGCGGGCGAGGTGTCCGCCGGACACCGCACTGGTGATCGCCGTGGCGATCGAGGACGTCTGTGAGCTGACGTTGCCACCCAGGTCGAACATGACCATGTCGGCGCCGGAACGCAGGGCCTGGACGGCCGCGGTGGGAACGGTGAAGCCGGCTGCGGAGATCGCCTTGGCGCTGAGCGAGTCGGTGACCACCAGCCCCTTGAAGCCCAGCTTGCCGCGCAGCTCGGAGGTGATGGCGGTGGGTGACAGGCTGGCCGGGTTGGTGCCCAGGCCCGGCACGATGTTGTTGGAGACCATGATGGCCGGGGCGCCGGCCTTGATGGCCGCTGTGAACGGCGGGACAGCCACCTTCTGCAGGGTGGACCAGGGCAGGGTGCGGGCGGGGCCGAAGTCGGAGTTGTAGCTCGAGCCGCCGAGGCCGGGGAAGTGCTTGACGACGGGTATCACGTGTCCGGCGCGCAGCCCGTTCATGTACGCGACGCCGTCCTTGGAGACCACCGAGGTGTTGCCGCTGAAGGACCGCCATCCGTCCGGGTTGGTCTTGCTGGGGGCCACGTTCCTGCCGTCGACGTCGACCACCGGCGCGAGGTCCATGTTCACCTGGGCGGCCGCCATCCTGGTCGCGACCTTGGTGACGTTCTGCTGGATCTGTGCCGGGGTCCAGTTCTTGCCCATGTTCGCGGCCCAGGGCAGGGAACCGACGAGGTTCGCCATGCGCTGGATGCCCCCGCCCTCCTCGTCGGTCATCACCAGCAGGCCCAGATGCCCTGGTACATGGGTCTTCAGGGTCGTGAGCCGGGAGCCGAGGTCCGACGGCGCCTTGCTGCCGAACAGCAGCACACCGCCCGCACCGGCGCTCACCTCCGAGGTGACGTCGGAGACCGAGGTCTCCGACACCGGGACGGCGACCGTCAGCATGGCCAGCCGGCGGTTCGACCACCCGGCGAGCTTCGAGCTGTTGGTGCACGCGGTGGGGGTGGTGAGGAACGGGGTGAAGGACGAACGGGAGTGGGAGGGCGCGGTGGACGGGGCGGGGGTCACTCCGGGGCTGCTGGAGTGCGGGGCCGCCTTGGGGGAGCCCGTGCCACAGCCGGCCAGGAGCATCGCCGTGACGGCGGTGGCCGTGCCCAGTCTTCGTGCGTTCCAGGCCGGGCTGGATATTCGTGGCGCTGCAGTCGCGCTTCTGCGGTCAGGGGACGACGGGAGATTCATCGTCCGGCCTCCTTCGGGAAGTCGCGACGGTGCCCGTCGCGCTGATGGCCGAATGAGCGTGGAATCGGCTGTACGGCACTTTGGACGCACACCAGCCCGCGTTTGTTCGCTGCTCCACGCCCGGAGTACCAGGGTCTCGCGCCTCGGAGGGGGGAGGAAGCCCAGCCCATGCGAGGTTGGGCCATTGCGGTGTCCCCGGGTTCGCACCCTGGCACCGCCGCATGGAACGGGAGGCCCCGTGACGTGGCGCCGCCGCATGGAACGCGAGGCCCTGTGACGTGAGCCGGTCTCGCAGGTCACGGGGCTCTCGTCGGTCGGCGTCGACCGTTCAGTGACCGGCCGTGGCGACGAGGCGTCTCAGTGCCGCGTGCGCGGGCGGCCCCCAGGTGCGCTTGCCACCGGGGCGGCCGTGGACGCCGGCCTCCCCGATGAGGATGCAGCTGAGGGCTTGCAGCACCGCCCAGCCGCGGGCGCGGCGCAGGGTCGCGGCGTCCGGGGCCGGCCGGTAGGCGCGGTGGAAGCGGTCGACGGAGCCCTCCGGCAGCAGGACCCAGCAGGCGCCGAGGTCGCAGGCCGGATCCCCGGCGCAGAGGTCCCCGAAGTCGATCACGCCGCAGAAGGTGCCGTCCGCGGTGAGGACGTTGGCCGGATGCAGGTCGCCGTGGAGCCACAGTGCCGGGCCCGTCCACGCGGGCGCGGTCGCGGCGTCTTCCCAGACGGCGCGCACCGCGTCCGGGTCGTGTACCAGCCCCAGTTCGACGGCTGAGGCGAGTCGCTCGGCGAACTGCCCGGCACGGTCGGCCAGCGGTCCCCCGCGGCCGAAGTTGCCGACGGGAGCGTGGTCGGGCGCGGGCTGGTGAAGATCCGTCAGGAAGGACGCCAGAACGCCGGCCGCCTCCGCAGCGGTGGCGGGGGTGCGGTCGGCCGGTGAGCCCGGCACCCAGGTGGTGACGATCCAGGGCCGCGGAAACCGCTCGGAGGGCTCGCCGAGGCGCTGTGGGACGGGGACCGGCAGGGGAAGGCGCGGCGCCAGTACAGGCAGCCAGGTGTGCTCCTTGCGCAGCAGCGCGTCCGCGGAGTGCGTCGCCCAGGGCAGTCGGACGGCGAGGTCGTCGCCGAGCCGCCACAGCTGGTTGTCCCAGCCGCGCGCGCCGAGCCTCACGGGGCGATCCGCCAGGTCGGGGTGCTGGTCGTGCAGCAGGTCCCGCACCAGCTCCGCGGTGATCTCGATCTCGGTGTAGGTCATGCGAGGCCACGGTAGCCGGAGAGGCATGGAGGCCCGTGGGCATCCGAGAGCTGCCATGGTCGCTTTCCGGCCATCACCGGCGCCGTGTCGTCCGGACGCCGACGGCCCGAATCACTGATCACCGGCTCGCGACGGCACGGAGCACCCGTTCGCTTCCATCCCGCTGGTCGCATCCGCTCGTTTCTTCACTAGAATCGAACGTGTGAACGATGACCGTCCCCTGACGCGTCTCGACATGCTGCGTTTCGCCCGCCGCGTCGTCGAACATCAGGCCGCGCGCCAGCTCGCCCTGATGGACCGGTGGATCGCGGACGAAGAGCGCAGGGAGGCCGAACGGCGGCGCCGCCTCGCCATCCGGCAGGCCGCTCCGGAGTGGCTGATCGAGCGCGGCCTGAACGGTCGCAGTGCGGTGTACGTCCACGTCGGCGGCTGCGGGAGCGCCGGCGGGCGTGCCAAGGGCGTCGGCCGGGACCAGGCCGTACGCGCGCTTACCGACGGAGGTGTCGCCGCGTGCCCGCTGTGCCGGCCGGACACCGTGCTGGGAATTCTGGAATGACCGGTCCGGGTGCGGGCCCGGGCGGTCCGGACGAAGCTGGAGTCATGGCCGGGAAACGACCCATCATCGTGCATCTGCCGTCTCCGACCGGCGGCCGCCGGGTCCGGGTGGACGGTGAGATCCTCGGCTTGGCGCACAACGTCGCGGACCTGGTGGAATTCCTGCGCCGCGCAGGGCTGGAGATCGAGCCGGAACAGGTGGCCGACTCGCCGCTGATCGACTGGCGCGGGGTGGGTCCCGACCGCTGGGAAGCCGAGACCCTCACCTGACGGCGACGTGCGCCATCGGCGCACAGGTCTCGCCGGGGTAGCCCGCGCCGCGGTACGGGCACACTGACCGCATGGCCTCCCGACGCAGAACCTGTCCCGTGTGCCACCGCGACATCGCCCTCGTCGCGGGCCGCTTCGCGCGGCACGACCCGCCCGGCGCGCGGGAGAGCGGGGAACTCGTCTCCTGCGCCGGATCGCGGCGGCAGGCGCAACTCGGGGCCGTCCAGCCGTCGCTGGACGGATACGTACTGCCGGAGTTCCCCGGGCAGCTGCCCCTGTTCTGACGTTCTGAGCCCGGGGAGGCGGAAGGGCCCGACGGGTCGGCTTGCGGAGCCCGACGGGGCGGCAGCGGGGGGTGCCGACCGCAGGGGTGGTGGTTCGGACCGTGCGGCGAAGGGGTGGCCCGTGTCAGTTCCCGGCCACCGACTTCACCGCGACCGACACCGGCGTCGAACCGCTGATCAGCTCCAGCGTCAGGCCGGTCGTCGCCGGGGTGTCCACCAACTCCGCCAGGACGGCCGCCACATCGTCCCGCGGGATCGGGCCGCGCCCGGTGTGCGCCTCCAGACGGACCAGGCCGGTGCCCGCGTCGTCCGTCAGCGCGCCGGGGCGCAGGATCGTCCAGTCGAGGGCGTCCTGGCGGGTGACGTAGGCGTCCGCCTCGCCCTTGGCGCGCAGGTACGCGTCGAACACGTCGTCGCCCTGGTGCGCGGGATCGGCGCGCATCGAGGACACGACCACGAAACGGCGCACGCCCGCGCGTACGGCCGCGTCCGCGAACAGCACCGCCGCGCCTCTGTCCACCGTCTCCTTGCGGGCCGCGCCACT
Organism: Streptomyces sp. NPDC046759; assembly: GCF_040645475.1. Lineage (NCBI taxonomy): Bacteria > Bacillati > Actinomycetota > Actinomycetes > Kitasatosporales > Streptomycetaceae > Streptomyces > Streptomyces sp. NPDC046759. The sequence continues at coordinate 122,715 of NZ_JBEYYJ010000020.1, forward strand.
GCCCGGGCCGGCACCCGCCGCGAAGACCGCCGCGTCGGCGCCCTGCAGGTGCGCCGCGACCTCCTCCACCGAGGCGGACTCCAGGTCGAGCAACACCGGTTCGGCGCCGGCCGCCCGCAGATCGTCGCCCTGTTCGGACTTGCGGATGATCCCCGCGACCTCGTCCCCGCGCGCGGAGAGCAGGCGCTCCAGCCGCAACGCGATCTGACCATGACCACCAGCGATGACAATGCGCATGATTCCGACCGTACGCCGGAAGGGGCGCAATCGCCGCATGAGTCAACCGGTGCGGGCGGAGCGCGCCGGGCGCCCGCCCACCGGCACACGCCGGGTGTGCGCAGCACACGTACGGCGCGCGTACGGGGCTACGCGCTCGGCATCCGCCGCGCCCGCCCTTCGAACTCCAGCCTCTTCACGACAATCTCGCGCCACGACGCCCCCGCGCCCCCAAAACCCCACGCGCCCCCGCCCGGCGACAACCCCGCCCCACATCGATCCGCCCACGGCAACCCGCGCTCCGGCCTACGGCAACCGGCCCCCGATCCCCTCCGGGTCGTCAACCCGTCCTACGACAGCTCGCCCCGCCCCTGCCGAGGCAACCCGAGCTCCGCCGCGGCCGCCGAGTTGCAGTACTCGCGTACCGCGCTCGTACGGGCGACCACGCGGCCGCGGTGCACCACGATCCGGCTGTAGGCCAGGGACAGGGCGCCGGCCAGGCGGTCGGCGCGCACGGCTAGGAGATCGGCGGGGAAGCCCGCCTCCACGCGCACCTCCGGCAGGCCCAGCACCACACGGGCAGAAGCGCTCACGGCGTCGTAGGCGTCCTCCGGGCGCAGGCCGTGGGCGGAGGCGAGGAGGTAGGCCGCCTCCAGCGGGTCGCCCCGGCCGACGGGGTTGGAGGCGTCGCGCAGGGCGCCGCTGCCGGCCGACACGCGTACGCCGGCCGCGCGCAGCAGCCGTACCGGCGCGGAACCCCGGCGGTCGGCGCCGCAGCAGCCGCCCTGGGGCAGGCACACCACGGTGACGCCGGCCGCAGCGAGTTGGTCGGCGGCGCGTGACACGGCCTCGGCGGGGAGGCGTGTGAGACCGGCGCACGGTCCGATCGTCACGCCGGGGCGCAACCCGCCTGCCATGGCCGCGAGCCGGGACAACCGGGCCGGGTCGGAGGCGTCCGTGTGCAGATCCACCGGGCAGCCGTGCTCGGAGGCCACTTCCAGAACCGCCTCCACATAGCCCGTGGGATCGGGGTCAAGGTCCGGGCAGCCGCCCACCACCGAGGCGCCCATCTTGACCGCGTCGCGCAGCATCGCCAGCCCGTCGGCGCCCGCCACGCCCGTCAGGAGCCGTGGCATCGCCACTGTCGTCAGCTCGGCCAGCCCCCGCAGCGAGCGACGCGCCTGCAGTACCGCGCCCATCGCGCCGAGCCCCTGGACGTCGCCCACGCGCACGTGCGCGCGTACCGCCGTCGCCCCGTGGCCGAGCTGCAGCAGGGCCGCCTCCGTCACCCGGCGCTGGACGTCGTCGGGGGCGTACGACGCCGGGCCGGGGTGCTCGGCGGACAACGCGGTGTCGCCGTGGGCGTGCGGTTCGGCCGGGGCCGGCAGCAGCAGGTATCCGCTGAGGTCCACGCGCGTGGCGCCCGCCCGGGCCGGCCCCGGGAAGGCCAGGCTGCCGGCCGTGCCCACCGCCTCGATGCGTCCGCCGCCCAGCCGCACGTCCACGCTCCGGCCGTCGGTGAGCCGCGCCCCGCACAGCAGCAGGGCGGCGGGCTCGGACTGGCCCGAGAATCCCGAGGGGTTCGACGGCGGCGGGGGCGGCTGGCTGTCGGGCATCGCGCTCCAGGGTGGGGACCGGGGGCTCGGGCGGGCCGCGTGAGGGATCGGGGCGTGGGACCCAAGATCACGCAGAGCGAGTCGAGCCTAGGGTGGCGAGCCGCGCCGGGCGCGCAGGAGCGCAATAGTCGTACCGGTGTGGTCCGCCCTTGGCGGTACGCGCGTCGCCCACTCGGTCGGCTCCGGCCACCCCCTCTGCGACTGCCGAGACCGCTGAGCGGGCCGGGGTGGGGGTCGTCGGGGGCCGCCGGATACGGATTTGGGTGAACGGCGGCGGACCGTGTAATGTCTTCATCGCTCGCCCCAATAGCTCAGTCGGCAGAGCGTCTCCATGGTAAGGAGAAGGTCAACGGTTCGATTCCGTTTTGGGGCTCTGGTGTGTGAGGTTCCCGCCGAAAGGCGGGGTCCGATCGCATCACAGCGGTGTAGCTCAGTCGGTAGAGCAAGCGGCTCATAATCGCTGTGTCACCGGTTCAAGTCCGGTCACCGCTACTGACAGTAGCCGATTGCGGGGTCGGTCCTTCGATCGGCTACTCTTTCTTGCGTTGAACTAGTCCATCCGTTCGTCTTAGGAGCACTCACGTGGCTGCCACCGACGTCCGCCCGAAGATCACGCTGGCCTGCGTGGAGTGCAAGGAGCGGAACTACATCACCAAGAAGAACCGGCGTAACAACCCGGATCGTCTTGAGATGAAGAAGCACTGCCCGCGCTGCAACGCGCACACCGCGCACCGCGAGACGCGATAATCAGGCTCGTCCGCGAGGCCGTCCCCTTCCGAGGGGGCGGCCTCGCGGCGTTTCACGGCTTCACCCGTGCTTCAGCGGCCGGGACCCACGCGTCCCCGCGCGCATTCCCGGGCCGGATTCCCGCTAATTTGGGGCCATCACAGCAGACATCAGGAGGTGCCGGGCCATGGCGCTCGACCAGTCCTTCGTGGGACGGACCTACCCGCCCACCGCGCCCTACGAAGTGGGCCGGGAGAAGATCCGCGAGTTCGCCGAGGCGGTGGGCGAGACCAACCCGGTGTACACGGACCCCGAGGCCGCCAAGGCGTTCGGCCACCCCGACGTGATCGCTCCGCCGACGTTCGTGTTCTCCATCACCTTCCGGGCGGCGGGGCAGGTCGTCGAGGACCCGCAGCTCGGTCTCGACTACAGCCGCGTGGTGCACGGCGACCAGAAGTTCGCCTACAGCCGCCCGGTGCGCGCCGGCGACCGGCTCACCGTCACGTCGACGATCGAGGCCATCAAGTCCCTCGCCGGCAACGACTTCCTGGACATCCGCGGTGAGGTGCACGACGAGGCGGGCGAACACGTCGTGACCGCATGGACCAAGCTCGTGGCCCGCGCGGCCGAGGAGGCGTGAGGACCTGATGACGGCGAAGATCGCGTACGACGACGTCGAGGTCGGCACCGAACTGCCGGTGCAGTCCTTCCCCGTGACCCGGGCCACGCTCGTGCGCTACGCGGGTGCCTCGGGGGACTTCAACCCGATCCACTGGAACGAGAAGTTCGCCAAGGAGGTCGGCCTGCCGGACGTCATCGCGCACGGCATGTTCACCATGGCCGAGGCGATCCGCGTGGTCACCGACTGGGTTGGGGACCCCGGAGCGGTCGTGGAGTACGGCGTCCGCTTCACCAAGCCCGTCGTCGTGCCGAACGACGACGAGGGCGCCCTGATCGAGGTCGGCGGCAAGGTCGCGGCCAAGCTGGACGACAACACCGTGCGCGTGGATCTGACGGCGACCAGCGGCGGCCAGAAGGTGCTGGGCATGTCCCGGGCGGTCGTGCGCCTGGCCTGACGTGCCGGTGCGACGCGGCGAGGTGAGGGGCGTCTCCTGCCGGGGCGCCCCTCGCGCATGTCCGTGCCGCGAGGCCCTTGCCCAAGTTAGTGATTGAGTACTAACTTACTTCCCGTGGTCAGGATGAGCGCAGAGGAGCGGCGCGAGAGCGTCATCCGTGCGGCGATCGCGGAGTTCGCGCAGAAGGGCTTCTACGGCACTTCCACCGAGGCGATCGCGCATCGCGTGGGCGTCTCGCAGCCGTACCTCTTCCGGCTCTTCGCGGGCAAGAAGGCGATCTTCGCCGCCGCGTCGCTGCGGTGCGTGGAGGACACCTGCAAGGTCTTCGAGGAGGCGGCCCAGGGGTTGCACGGCGAGGAGGCCCTGCACGCCATGGCGAACGCCTACGTGCGGCTGATCACGGAGCAGCCCGACAAGCTCCGGATGCAGATGCAGACGTACATCGCGGTCGCGGCGGCCGAGGCGGAAGGCGACCGTGAGTTCGGCGAGGCCGTGCGGGCCGCCTGGATGAAGCTCTGGGACACCGTGCACCTGCCGCTGGGCGCGGACGACGACGAGACCACGACGTTCCTGGCGTACGGAATGCTCATCAACACCCTCACCGCCATGAGGTTTCCGGCTGAGCACCGGGTCTGGCAGGCGATGTATCCGGCGGCCCGGGTCACCGGGCGACTGGAGAAGTAGCGCGGCGAGGGCGGCGTCGCCCGCCTTTTCGCGCCCGTGAAAGTTAGTCATCAATAACTAACCGGTAGATCGCTCTCTGGGGGAGAGATGTCACAGCAGACCGCACCGAGTGGGACGGCACCGGCCGAGTCCGCACCGAGCGCCACGCGCGCAAGCGCCGCGTGGGCCCTCGTGATCACCAGCGTCGCCGGCTTCATGGCGGCCCTCGACAACCTCGTCGTCACCACCGCCCTGCCCTCCATCCGCAAGGACCTCGGCGGCGCGCTGGACGACCTCGAGTGGACCGTGAGCGCCTACACGCTCACCTTCGCCGTCCTGCTGATGTTCGGCGCCGCGCTCGGTGACCGCTTCGGCCGCCGCCGGCTCTTCATCGCCGGACTCGCCGTCTTCACCGGCGCCTCCGCCGCCGCGGCCATGGCTCCCGGCATCGGCTCGCTGATCGCCGCCCGCGCGGTCCAGGGCGTCGGCGCGGCCGTGATGATGCCGCTCACTCTCACCCTGCTGACAGCGGCCGTGCCCGCCGCCAGGCGCGGGATGGTCTACGGCATCTGGGGCGCCGTCAACGGGCTCGCCGTCGCCTCCGGGCCGCTCATCGGCGGCAGCCTCACCGAGCACGTCTCCTGGCACTGGATCTTCTGGCTGAACGTCCCGCTCGGCCTGATCGCGCTGCCGCTCGCCCGTCTGCGCCTCGCCGAGTCCTACGGCACCGGCGCCCGGCTCGACGTCCCCGGCACCCTGCTCGCCAGCGGTGGCCTCTTCGGGATCGTGTACGGCCTCGTCCGCGGGCCCGCCGACGGCTGGACCGACACCCTGGTACTGACCTCGCTGTTCGCCGGCTCCGCACTGCTGGTCGGGTTCGTCCTGTACGGCTCCCGCGCGGCCGACCCCATGCTGCCCATGAGGCTTTTCCGGTCCCGTGCCTTCGCCGGCATCAACGCGGCCAGCCTGCTGATGTTCGTCGGCATGTTCGGCTCGATCTTCCTGCTCAGCCAGTACATGCAGGGTGTGCTCGGCTACTCGCCCACCGAGGCGGGCCTCAGGATGCTGCCCTGGACAGGCATGCCGATGCTCGTCGCGCCCATCGCCGGCATCCTCTCGGACCGCATCGGCGGCCGCCCGGTCGTCGCCGCGGGCCTGTTCCTGCAGGCCCTGGGTCTCGGCTACATGGCCGCCGTGGCCACCGCGGACGCCTCCTATGCCGTCCAGCTGCCCGCCCTGATCATCAGCGGGGTCGGCATGGCCCTGTACTTCGCGCCGGCCGCCAATCTGGTGATGTCCAGCGTCCGCCCGCAGGAGCAGGGCATCGCCTCCGGCGCGAACAACGCGCTGCGCGAGGTGGGCGGTGCGCTCGGTATCGCGGTGATGTCGTCGATCTTCTCCGCACAGGGCGGCTACGAAAGCGCGCAGAGCTTCGTCGACGGCCTGCGGCCTGCCCTGGTCACCGGCTCGGCTGTGGTCGCTCTCGCCGCGGTCGCGGCCCTGGTGATCCCGGCCCGGCGTAACGCCGCCGCGCAGGCCGCGGGGAAGGGGCGGACATCCGCGGACGCCGCTGAGACCAGTGCCTCGAAGACGACTGCGCCGAGGAGCACGGCCCCGAAGGCCACCAGGGAGACCGCCGCTTAGGAGGGCACGGGCCTGGAGACCACTCCTCGCTGAAGGCCCATGGGTTTGGAGACCACTGCTCGCTGAAGTCCGGCCGGAGCCTCGCCAGGTCCGCCCAAGGAGAGCGCGATGCCCTCTCTTCCCGCTCTTCCCCGGACCGTGCCGAACACTCCGCCGCAGGGCACCGCGGGCACCGCGGGCACACGTCTTCGCCCCAGGCCGCCCGGCGCCCGGCGGCCACGGGGCCTCCCGTGGACTTGCCTCCCGGATGCGCCACGTCGCGCTCGCCACCCGGCAGGCCACCGGTGGGCCGGCTGCCGGTGAGCTGGGAGGAGGCGGAGCGGCGGCTCGCCCAGACCTGCCGGCCGGCAGCGCGTCGTCGCGCACGCGCGCGTGGCCCTCGAAAGGGGACCACGCGCGCGTGCACGCATGGCCGGCCACAGGGGACCGGGCAGCCCCCGCGTGATGCGGTGCTGTCGGTGCCGTCTCGTAGTCTTGGGCGCGTGCAGGTACTCCACGACGCCCCTCTTGCCCCGCTGACCACCTTCCGGCTGGGCGGCCCCGCGACGCGGCTGGTCACGGCCGAGACCGACGCCGAGGTGATCGCGGCCGTCCGGGACGCCGACGACAGCGCGACACCGCTGCTGGTCGTCGGCGGCGGATCGAACCTGGTCATCGGCGACAAGGGCTTCGAGGGCACCGCCCTGCGCATCGCCACACGCGGTGTCGAACTGCGCGGCACCACACTGGAGCTGGCGGCGGGCGAGGTGTGGTCGGACGCCGTCGCCCGCACGGTGGAGGCCGGGCTCGCCGGGATCGAGTGCCTGGCCGGGATCCCGGGATCGGCCGGGGCCACGCCGATCCAGAACGTGGGAGCCTACGGCCAGGAGGTGTCCTCCACCATCACCGAGGTCGTCGCCTACGACCGGCACGCCGGCGAGACCGTCACGCTGGCGAACGAGGACTGTGCCTTCTCGTACCGCCACAGCCGCTTCAAGGCCGACCCCGACCGCTACGTCGTCCTGCGCGTCCGCTTCGAGCTGGAGGACGCGGGCGGGCTGTCCGCACCCGTGAAGTACGCCGAGACGGCGCGCGCGCTCGGCGTCGAAGCCGGAGACCGGGTGCCGCTGGCCGAAGCCCGCGAGACCGTGCTCAAGCTGCGCACCGGCAAGGGCATGGTCCTCGACCCCGAGGACCACGACACCTGGTCCGCGGGGTCCTTCTTCACCAACCCGATCCTCACGGACGAGCAGTACGCCGTGTTCCACGCGCGCGTGCGCGAGCGGCTGGGCGACGGCGTCGAGCCGCCCGCCTACCCGGCGGGGAAGGGCCGTACGAAGACCTCCGCGGCCTGGCTGATCGACAAGGCGGGCTTCACCAAGGGCTACGGCACCGGGCCGGCCCGCATCTCCACCAAGCACACCCTCGCCCTCACCAACCGGGGCGGCGCCACCACCGAGGACCTGCTGACCCTGGCCCGCGAGGTGGTCGCCGGAGTCCGCGAGGCTTTCGGTGTCACGCTGGTCAACGAGCCGGTGACGGTCGGCGTCAGCCTGTGAGGCCCGACAAAGGCCCAGGTCACACCTAGTACGCCAGTCCCACCCCCTGCTTGACCGTCCCCAGGTCGTCGATCATGGCGAGCATCGCGTGTGCCACGTCCGCGCGCGCGATGAAGCGGCCCTGCCGCGGGAAGCCGCCGACGACCGTGCGGTAGCGACCGGTGAGCGGCTTGTCCTGCAGGCGGGGCGGCCGTACGGACGTCCAGTCGGTGCCGCTGGAGGCCAGCTCGGCCTCCATCCCGCGCAGGTCGGTGTAGACGTCCTTCAGGACGGCGGACACCAGGCCGCGCACAGCGCGGTCCAGGGCGCCGTCCCCATCGGCTGCGGGGCCCACCGGACCGGCGCTGACCACGAGCAGCCGTCGTACACCCTCCGCCTCCATCGCGGCGAGGACCGTACGGGTCAGCCGCCTGGCCACCCCGGCGTCCTTGCGCCTGCGGGCGCCCAGGCCGGAGAGGACCGCGTCCCTGCCGCGGACGGCGGCGCGCAGGTGCTCCGGGTCGCTCAGGTCGGAGCGGAACACCTCCAGCGCGTCCCCCGTGACGCCGAGCCGGGCCGGATCGCGGACCACGGCGGTCACCCGGTGGCCGGCGCCGAGCGCCTGGCGCACGATCTCCCGGCCGATACCGCCGGTCGCGCCGAAAACAGTGAGATTCATGTGCGTGCTCCGATCCCGTGGTCGGGTAGGTGGCCGAGTGGGTGAGTATTCACTCACCAGCGCTCCCCCCTAGAGTGGGTAAGTACTCACTCACCCGTCAAGCCGATTGGACGACCTCATGGAGCCGAAGCCGGCGCGTGTCCGCATCCTCGACGCCGCTCACGAGCTCATGCTCACCGTCGGACTCGCGCGTGCCACCACCAAAGAGATCGCCCGCGCGGCGGACTGCTCCGAAGCAGCCCTCTACAAGTATTTCGACAGCAAGGAAGACCTCTTCACAAGCGTGCTCGCCGAGCGGTTGCCCCGCCTCACCCCGCTGCTCAGCAGCCTGGCCACCGAGCCGGGACAGGGCACGCTCGAGGGCAACCTCACCGAGATCGCCCGCCAGGCCGCCCTCTTCTACGAGCAGAGCTTCCCGATCGCCGCCTCCCTGTATGCAGAGCCCCAGCTCAGGCAGCGTCACTTCGACGCCCTGCGCAAGCTCGGCTCCGGCCCGCACAGGCCCATCCAGGACCTCGACGCCTACCTCCGCGCCGAGCAGGCCACCGGCCGCGTCCGCGCCGGCGCCGACACCTTCGCGGCCGCGTCCCTGCTGCTGGGCGCCTGCGCGCAGCGTGCGTTCGCCTACGACGCGACCGACACGGGAGAGCGGCCGCCGGTCGAGGAGTTCTCCGCGCGGCTCGCGAGGACGCTGCTGGACGGAATCTCCGTGGCGCGGGCCTCGGGATGACTTCCTGCCCCGGCCGCCGTACGCCCGCTTCAGGCGGCCGGATGAGTCCCTCAGGCGGGCGGGCGGGCCAGCCAGGCGTCCACGTCGGCCAGCAGGCGCGCCTTGACGTCGTCCGGGGCGGCCGAACCCCGCACCGACTGCCGGGCCAGCTCGGCCAGTTCGGCGTCCGAGAAGCCGTGGGAGTGCCGGGCGATCTCGTACTGGGCGGCCAGCCGGGAGCCGAACAGCAGCGGGTCGTCGGCGCCCAGAGCCATCGGCACGCCGGCGTCGAAGAACGTGCGCAGCGGGACGTCCTCGGGCTTTTCGTAGACGCCGAGCGCCACGTTCGACGCGGGGCACACCTCGCAGGTCACCTCACGGTCGGCCAGCCGCTTCAGCAGCCGCGGGTCCTCCGCCGCGCGCACCCCGTGCCCGATCCGCGAGGCGTGCAGGTCGTCCAGGCAGTCCCGGACCGAGGCCGCACCGGTCAGCTCCCCGCCGTGCGGGGCCGACAGCAGACCGCCCTCGCGCGCGATGTGGAAGGCCCGGTCGAAGTCCCGCGCCATGCCGCGCCGCTCGTCATTGGAGAGTCCGAAGCCGACCACGCCCCGGTCCGCGTAGCGCACCGCGAGGCGGGCCAGCGTGCGGGCGTCCAGCGGGTGCTTCATACGGTTCGCGGCGACCAGTACGCGCATTCCGAGCCCGGTCTCCCGGGAGGTGGTGTCCACCGCGTCCAGGATGATCTCCAGCGCGGGGATCAGACCGCCCAGCCGGGGCGCGTACGAGGTCGGGTCGACCTGGATCTCCAGCCAGCCCGAGCCGTCCTTCAGGTCCTCCTCGGCGGCCTCCCGGACCAGCCGCTGGATGTCCTCCGGTTCGCGCAGGCAGGAGCGGGCCGCGTCGTACAGCCGCTGGAAACGGAACCAGCCCCGCTCGTCCGTGGCCCGCAGCTTCGGCGGTTCCGCGCTGGTCAGCGCTTCCGTCAGGGCCTCGGGCAGGCGTACGCCGTGCTTGTCGGCCAGTTCCAGGACGGTCTCCGGTCGCATCGAACCGGTGAAGTGCAGGTGCAGATGGGCTTTCGGCAGCTGGGACAGATCACGTACACGCTCCATTCCCAGATCCTGCCGTACGTCCCTGCCGTATCGGTAGCCGTTTCCCCGTACGTGGTCTTGCTCGCACACAGAAGCGGGCCGCCTCCGCGAAGGGAGACGGCCCGCGGGAAGACGGCCCGCACGCGCGCGTGGACGCCGAGAACTAGTCCCGCGCCTCCGCCAGCAGCTTCTGCATCCGGCTGACGCCCTCGACGAGGTCCTCGTCGCCGAGCGCGTACGACAGCCGCAGATAACCCGGCGTGCCGAAGGCCTCGCCCGGGACGACCGCGACCTCGGCCTCCTCCAGGATCAGCGCGGCCAGCTCGACCGTGTCCTGCGGACGCCTGCCGCGGATCTCCTTGCCGAGCAGGGCCTTCACCGACGGGTAGGCGTAGAAGGCGCCCTCGGGCTCCGGGCAGACCACGCCGTCGATCTCGTTGAGCATCCGCACGATGGTCTTGCGGCGCCGGTCGAAGGCCTCGCGCATCGTCGCGACGGCCTGGAGGTCCCCGGAGACCGCGGCCAGGGCGGCCACCTGGGCCACGTTGGAGACGTTGGAGGTGGCGTGCGACTGCAGGTTCGTCGCGGCCTTGACGACGTCCTTCGGGCCGATGACCCAGCCCACGCGCCAACCGGTCATGGCGTACGTCTTCGCCACGCCGTTGACCACGATGCACTTGTCGCGCAGCTCGGGCAGGAGCGCCGGCAGCGACACGGACACGGCGTCGCCGTAGACCAGGTGCTCGTAGATCTCGTCGGTCAGCACCCACAGGCCGTGCTCGGCGGCCCAGCGGCCGATCGCCTCGGTCTCGGCCTCGGAGTACACCGCGCCGGTCGGGTTGGACGGGGAGACGAAGAGCACGACCTTCGTCTTCTCCGTGCGCGCCGCCTCCAGCTGCTCGACCGAGACCCGGTAGCCGGTCGTCTCGTCGGCCACGACATCCACCGGGACACCGCCGGCCAGGCGGATCGACTCCGGGTAGGTCGTCCAGTACGGCGCCGGGACGATGACCTCGTCGCCCGGGTCGAGGATCGCGGCGAACGCCTCGTAGATGGCCTGCTTGCCGCCGTTGGTGACGAGGATCTGCGAGACGTCGGGCTCCCAGCCGGAGTCGCGCAGCGTCTTCGCGGCGATCGCGGCCTTCAGCTCGGGCAGACCGCCGGCCGGCGTGTAGCGGTGGTACTTGGGGTTCTTGCAGGCCTCGACGGCCGCCTCGACGATGTAGTCCGGGGTCGGGAAGTCGGGCTCACCGGCGCCGAAGCCGATCACCGGACGCCCGGCGGCCTTCAGGGCCTTGGCCTTGGCATCCACGGCGAGGGTGGCGGACTCGGAGATCGCGCCGACTCGGGTGGAGACCCGGCGCTCGGTGGGAGGGGTTGCAGCGCTCATGGAGCCCATCGTTCCAGACCGGAAATCCCCCCGGCATGTGGGTTTCACAGACTGAACAGCATGGGGTCGCGACCTGAACACGGGTCCGAATCCGGCCCCCGGCCAGGACGATCTTTGGTCATGCCGCCCCGGACGGGCACTTTCTGTTCGACGCAGGGCCGTTGACCACGTACACTCTCACCTCGTTGGCCTTCAGCAGCCGCGCCGAAACCGGTGCACACCGCGCACCCGCCCGGATGCGGTACGTTGGGGGACACACGAAGGGTCGTAGCTCAATTGGTAGAGCACCGGTCTCCAAAACCGGCGGTTGGGGGTTCAAGTCCCTCCGGCCCTGCTACACACACCGCCAAGATGTGTGCGCATGTACGTACAGCAATGCACCGCCGTGCGGCTCAGAAACCGGGCGCGGCACGGCCACGACCCGGGACCAGGTGAGGACGAATGACGGACGCCGTGGGCTCCATCGACACGCCTGACGCCCAGGACGAGGTGCCGGAGTCCAAGAAGAAAGCCCGCAAGGGCGGCAAGCGCGCCAAGAAGGGCCCGCTGAAGCGGCTCGCCACCTTCTACCGCCAGATCGTCGCGGAACTCCGTAAGGTCGTCTGGCCGACGCGCAACCAGCTGACGTCGTACACCACTGTGGTGATCTTCTTCGTCGCCATCATGATCGCGCTGGTGACCGTGATTGACTATGGGCTCAACCACGCGGCCAAGTACGTCTTCGGCTGAGCCAAGAGCGAAGGGCGCCGTGGCACCGGCGCCCGTTTTCGCATGTTCCACCCCTATGTATCCAGGAAGAAGCAGCCATCGTGTCTGACCCGAACCTGAACGACGACGCCATCGAGTCTCGCGGGACCGCTGCCGAGATGGTGGACGACGAGCTCGACATCGTCGAGGGCGCGGACGAGCAGGACGAGTTCGAGGCTGCCGAGGCCGAGGCGGGGGAGCCGGCCGAAGAGGCTGCCCTGAACGTCGAGGACGAGGACGAGACCGAGGCCGAAGAGGCTGCCGCCGAGGCCGAGGAGGCCGAGGAGGCCGTCGAGGAGGAGCCGGCCGAGCCGGTCGACCCCGTCGAGGCCCTGCGCGAGGAACTGCGCACCCTGCCCGGCGAGTGGTACGTCATCCACACCTACGCCGGCTACGAGAACCGCGTGAAGACCAACCTGGAGCAGCGCGCCGTCTCGCTGAACGTCGAGGACTACATCTTCCAGGCCGAGGTGCCGCAGGAAGAGGTCGTCCAGATCAAGAACGGCGACCGCAAGACGATCAAGCAGAACAAGCTGCCGGGTTACGTCCTGGTCCGTATGGACCTGACCAACGAGTCGTGGGGCGTCGTGCGCAACACCCCGGGCGTCACCGGCTTCGTCGGCAACGCCTACGACCCGTACCCGCTGACCCTGGACGAGATCGTCAAGATGCTCGCCCCCGAGGCCGAGGAGAAGGCCGCGCGCGAGGCCGCCGAGGCCGAGGGCAAGCCCGCCCCGCAGCGCAAGGTCGAGGTCCAGGTGCTGGACTTCGAGGTCGGCGACTCGGTCACCGTCACCGACGGCCCGTTCGCCACGCTGCAGGCGACCATCAACGAGATCAACCCCGACTCGAAGAAGGTCAAGGGCCTGGTCGAGATCTTCGGCCGCGAGACGCCGGTCGAGCTGTCCTTCGACCAGATCCAGAAGAACTAGTTCTTTCTGGACATACCGCTTCCGCGCAGGTCAGGCAGGCCGTCACGGTCCGCCTGACCTGCACGGTTTTCAGCCGCGCATCTATACCCGTTATCGTTGTGCGGTATGCCTGCGTCAGGATCGCGATTCTTGCGCGGGCATGGACCCGAATGAAAGGACCCGGAGAGCTATGCCTCCCAAGAAGAAGAAGGTCACGGGGCTCATCAAGCTCCAGATCAACGCCGGTGCGGCGAACCCGGCTCCGCCGGTCGGCCCCGCGCTGGGTCAGCACGGCGTCAACATCATGGAGTTCTGCAAGGCCTACAACGCCGCGACCGAGTCGCAGCGTGGCTGGGTCATCCCGGTGGAGATCACGGTCTACGAGGACCGCTCCTTCACCTTCGTCACCAAGACCCCGCCGGCCGCGAAGATGATCCTCAAGGCCGCCGGTGTCGAGAAGGGCTCCGGCGAGCCGCACAAGACCAAGGTCGCCAAGATCACCGAGGCGCAGGTCCGCGAGATCGCCCAGACCAAGATGCCCGACCTGAACGCGAACGACCTGGACGCCGCGTCGAAGATCATCGCCGGCACCGCCCGCTCCATGGGCATCACGGTCGAGGGCTGAACCCCACCTCAGCAGTCAATGCGGCCGTAACCGGTCGCACGTGGCAGGGCCTGCTCGGCCCAAGGACCACGACTCCTTTCAGAACACACAGGAGCAAGTTGTGAGCAAGCGCAGCAAGGCTCTCCGCGCTGCGGACGCCAAGGTCGACCGGGAGAAGCTGTACGCCCCGCTCGAGGCCGTCCGTCTCGCCAAGGAGACCTCCACGACCAAGTTCGACGGCACCGTCGAGGTCGCCTTCCGTCTGGGTGTCGACCCGCGCAAGGCCGACCAGATGGTCCGTGGCACCGTGAACCTTCCGCACGGCACCGGTAAGACCGCCCGGGTCCTGGTCTTCGCGACCGGTGACCGTGCCGAGGCCGCGCGTGCCGCGGGCGCCGACATCGTCGGCGCCGACGAACTGATCGACGAGGTGTCGAAGGGCCGTCTGGACTTCGACGCCGTCGTCGCCACCCCGGACCTCATGGGCAAGGTCGGCCGTCTCGGCCGCGTCCTCGGCCCCCGTGGTCTGATGCCGAACCCGAAGACCGGCACCGTCACCCCCGACGTGGCCAAGGCCGTCACCGACATCAAGGGCGGCAAGATCGAGTTCCGCGTCGACAAGCACTCGAACCTGCACTTCATCATCGGCAAGACGTCGTTCGACGACAGCAAGCTGGTGGAGAACTACGGCGCCGCGCTGGAGGAGATCCTCCGTCTGAAGCCGTCCGCCGCCAAGGGTCGCTACATCAAGAAGGCCGCCATCAGCACCACGATGGGCCCCGGCATCCAGCTCGACCCGAACCGCACCCGCAACCTCCTCGTCGAGGAGGACCCGGCCGCCGTCTGAGCCGTCCGCTCACCCCGGTAGCCGCGTCAGGTACGCGTGAGGGCGGGCCCCGCACCCTTCGAGGTGCGGGGCCCGCCCTTTCTTTGTGCGACCTTTCGTACGCCTGTGAAGAAGAGCACAGGGGCGCGCCGGATGCCCCTTCGTGCACCGGCGGCCGGGCGGCCGGGATGACGCGCGAGGCCGGTACCGCGTCGATGTGCGCCCGCTGTCCGGGACGCCTGCCACGCGCACATGAGTGACGCGTTCGCCCGCCGGACGGGCGGCAAGCACCGGGTGGAGTGCGCCTCAGCGCCCACGGCGTCCCGGTCCGCGCCGGGGCGCCCCCGCCGGCGCCACCAAGGACTTCGAGGACCTGATGAAGTCTCCCGGGCTCCCCGGATCGGGGGACACTGCCGTAGAGCCCGATTTGCTCTACGGCGCCCCGGTCCCGTACTCTCTCGGAGAAGCCAAAGACCGCTGGTCGTTGCCGTGCTCCTCGAACGAGGGTGCGGTGGCCGAAGGATCCGCTGAAAAGTGGGCGACCCGCGCAGGTGACAGTGGAAGTACTCCCGGAGTGCGCGCGCCGAGCGCGTGTGCGGCCGGTCGAGTCCGCCCCGTGCGCCTGCGCCGGGGCGTTTGTTTTCCCCAGTC
Source organism: Streptomyces sp. NPDC046759 (assembly GCF_040645475.1). Lineage (NCBI taxonomy): Bacteria > Bacillati > Actinomycetota > Actinomycetes > Kitasatosporales > Streptomycetaceae > Streptomyces > Streptomyces sp. NPDC046759. The sequence goes on from NZ_JBEYYJ010000020.1 coordinate 137,781, forward strand.
CTCCTTCGGGTCCGCGCGGTCCGAATCACCCGGAAGGAGGCCGAGGCTCTATGGCGAGGCCCGACAAGGCTGCCGCGGTTGCGGAGCTGACGGACAAGTTCCGCAGCTCCAACGCCGCCGTGCTGACCGAGTACCGCGGTCTCACCGTGGCGCAGCTCAAGACGCTGCGCCGGTCGCTCGGTGAGAACGCCCAGTACGCCGTGGTGAAGAACACGCTGACCAAGATTGCGGCCAAGGAGGCCGGGATCACGCTGGAGGACCAGCTCTTCGCTGGCCCGACGGCCGTCGCCTTCGTCACCGGTGACCCGGTGGAGTCGGCGAAGGGTCTGCGTGACTTCGCCAAGGACAACCCCAATCTCGTCATCAAGGGCGGTGTCCTCGAGGGCAAGGCCCTCTCCGCCGACGAGATCAAGAAGCTTGCGGACCTCGAGTCCCGCGAGGTTCTGCTCAGCAAGCTGGCCGGTGCCTTCAAGGGCAAGCAGTCCCAGGCTGCTCAGCTCTTCCAGGCGCTGCCGTCGAAGCTCGTCCGCACCGTGGACGCGCTGCGCGCCAAGCAGGCCGAGCAGGGCGGTGCCGAGTAATTCGGCTCGCTTTCTGATCCTGGCCGCATGACGCGGCGAGGGTCTCAGCGGGCCGACGTACGCCCGCCTTACCCAGTACATCCGGCACCTGCCGATTGAGTGGAAGGACCGCCATCATGGCGAAGCTCACCCAGGACGAGCTGCTTGCCCAGTTCGAGGAGATGACCCTCATCGAGCTCTCCGAGTTCGTGAAGGCCTTCGAGGAGAAGTTCGACGTCACCGCCGCCGCCGCGGTCGCCGTTGCCGGCCCGGCCGGCCCGGCCGCCCCGGCCGAGGCCGAGGAGGAGAAGGACGAGTTCGACGTCATCCTCACCGGCGCCGGCGACAAGAAGATCCAGGTCATCAAGGTCGTGCGTGAGCTGACCTCCCTGGGTCTGAAGGAGGCCAAGGACCTCGTCGACGGCACCCCGAAGCCGGTCCTCGAGAAGGTCAACAAGGAGGCCGCGGACAAGGCTGCCGAGGCCCTCAAGGGCGCCGGCGCGTCCGTCGAGGTCAAGTAAGACCTTCGCGACCGCAGAAACGGCCCCGTAGGGCTGTAACGCGAACGCACCGAAGGGCGATCATCCATCTGGGTGGTCGCCCTTCGGCGTTCCCCGGAGTCCGGCCCGGGCTGCCTTGCACCTGTGTTCGTGAGGGGTAAGGTGATCTTCGTTCTGTCTCCGGACGGTCCGCTTCGGGCTGGGGGGCCTTGACGAACCGCACGCAGCGCGCAATTCTCAGGACGCGTCGTCACAAGGATCCGAATCCGAGGCATGGATCGGCGACGAAGAGGGCAGTATCAACGTGCGTTGAGGGCAGGCATGCCGAGGGCGTTGACAAGAGCGGTGAGCACAGCGAGGGTCTCGAAAAACCCGCACTGGACATCAGTGTGCCAAGTGGCTACACTGACCCTTTGCGCTGCCTGTTAGCTGTCCCCTGCCCGTCACCAGGGGTCTGCCCTCACTCGAGCACTGATGACCGAAGCTCCCCTGACCTGGGGTTTCTGTCTCTGTGTGCGGGGGAGGGGCCGGTACGCGCGTAGTGAGTCCGAGCCCTCGGAAGGACCCCCTCTTGGCCGCCTCGCGCAATGCCTCGACCGCGAATACGAACAACGGCGCCAGCACCGCCCCGCTGCGCATCTCCTTTGCAAAGATCAAGGAGCCTCTCGAGGTTCCGAACCTGCTCGCGCTGCAGACCGAGAGCTTCGACTGGCTGCTCGGCAACACCGCCTGGCAGAGTCGGGTCGAGGAGGCTCTGGAGAACGGTCAGGACGTCCCCACCAAGTCCGGTCTGGAGGAGATCTTCGAGGAGATCTCCCCGATCGAGGACTTCTCCGGGTCGATGTCCCTGACGTTCCGGGACCACCGCTTCGAGCCGCCGAAGAACTCCATCGACGAGTGCAAGGAGCGCGACTTCACGTACGCCGCCCCCCTCTTCGTCACCGCTGAGTTCACCAACAACGAGACCGGTGAGATCAAGTCCCAGACGGTCTTCATGGGCGACTTCCCGCTCATGACGAACAAGGGAACTTTCGTCATCAACGGCACCGAGCGTGTCGTGGTGTCCCAGCTGGTCCGTTCCCCCGGTGTCTACTTCGACTCCACCATCGACAAGACGTCCGACAAGGACATCTTCTCCGCCAAGATCATCCCGTCCCGGGGTGCCTGGCTGGAGATGGAGATCGACAAGCGCGACATGGTCGGTGTCCGCATCGACCGCAAGCGCAAGCAGTCGGTCACCGTTCTGCTGAAGGCGCTCGGCTGGACCACCGAGCAGATCCTCGAGGAGTTCGGCGAGTACGAGTCCATGCGCGCCACCCTGGAGAAGGACCACACCCAGGGCCAGGACGACGCGCTGCTCGACATCTACCGCAAGCTGCGCCCGGGCGAGCCCCCCACGCGTGAGGCCGCGCAGACGCTGCTGGAGAACCTGTACTTCAACCCGAAGCGCTACGACCTGGCCAAGGTCGGCCGCTACAAGGTCAACAAGAAGCTCGGTGCGGACGAGCCGCTGGACGCCGGTGTGCTCACCACCGACGACGTCATCGCCACCATCAAGTACCTCGTCAAGCTGCACGCCGGCGAGACCGAGACGGTCGGCGAGTCGGGTCGCACCATCATGGTCGAGACCGACGACATCGACCACTTCGGCAACCGCCGCATCCGCAGCGTCGGCGAGCTGATCCAGAACCAGGTCCGTACGGGTCTCGCCCGTATGGAGCGTGTCGTGCGCGAGCGCATGACCACGCAGGACGTCGAGGCGATCACGCCGCAGACCCTGATCAACATCCGGCCGGTCGTCGCCTCCATCAAGGAGTTCTTCGGCACCAGCCAGCTGTCCCAGTTCATGGACCAGAACAACCCGCTGTCGGGGCTGACGCACAAGCGTCGTCTGAACGCCCTCGGCCCGGGTGGTCTCTCCCGTGAGCGGGCCGGCTTCGAGGTCCGTGACGTGCACCCCTCGCACTACGGCCGCATGTGCCCGATCGAGACGCCGGAAGGCCCGAACATCGGTCTGATCGGCTCGCTGGCCTCCTACGGCCGGGTCAACGCGTTCGGTTTCATCGAGACGCCGTACCGCAAGGTCGTCGACGGCCAGGTCAGCGACGAGGTCGACTACCTGACCGCCGACGAGGAGGACCGCTTCGTCATCGCGCAGGCCAACGCGCCGCTGAACGACGAGATGCGGTTCGCCGAGGCCCGCGTGCTGGTCCGCCGCCGTGGCGGCGAGGTCGACTACGTCGGCCCCGAGGACGTGGACTACATGGACGTCTCGCCGCGCCAGATGGTGTCGGTCGCGACCGCCATGATCCCCTTCCTCGAGCACGACGACGCCAACCGTGCCCTCATGGGCGCGAACATGATGCGTCAGGCCGTGCCGCTGATTAAGTCCGAGGCGCCGCTCGTCGGCACCGGCATGGAGTACCGCTCCGCGGTCGACGCCGGCGACGTGGTCAAGGCCGAGAAGGACGGTGTGGTCCAGGAGGTCTCCGCGGACTACATCACCACCGCCAACGACGACGGCACGTACATCACGTACCGCCTGGCCAAGTTCTCCCGGTCCAACCAGGGCACCTCGGTCAACCAGAAGGTCATCGTCAACGAGGGCGACCGCGTCGTCACCGGCCAGGTGCTGGCCGACGGCCCGGCCACCCAGAACGGCGAGATGGCCCTCGGCAAGAACCTGCTCGTGGCGTTCATGCCGTGGGAGGGTCACAACTACGAGGACGCGATCATCCTGTCGCAGCGCCTCGTGCAGGACGACGTCCTCTCCTCGATCCACATCGAGGAGCACGAGGTCGACGCCCGTGACACCAAGCTCGGCCCCGAGGAGATCACCCGGGACATCCCGAACGTCTCCGAGGAGGTCCTCGCCGACCTCGACGAGCGCGGCATCATCCGCATCGGTGCCGAGGTCATCGCCGGTGACATCCTCGTCGGCAAGGTGACCCCGAAGGGTGAGACCGAGCTGACGCCGGAGGAGCGCCTGCTGCGCGCGATCTTCGGTGAGAAGGCCCGTGAGGTCCGTGACACCTCGCTGAAGGTGCCGCACGGCGAGACCGGCAAGGTCATCGGTGTGCGCGTCTTCGACCGCGAGGAGGGCGACGAGCTGCCGCCGGGCGTGAACCAGCTGGTCCGCGTCTACGTCGCGCAGAAGCGCAAGATCACCGACGGTGACAAGCTCGCCGGCCGGCACGGCAACAAGGGTGTCATCTCCAAGATCCTGCCGATCGAGGACATGCCGTTCCTGGAGGACGGCACCCCGGTCGACATCATCCTGAACCCGCTGGGTGTGCCGTCCCGAATGAACCCGGGACAGGTCCTGGAGATCCACCTCGGCTGGCTCGCCAGCCGCGGCTGGGACGTCTCCGGCCTCGCGGACGAGTGGGCCCAGCGCCTGCAGGCCATCGGCGCCGACCAGGTCGCCCCGCGCACCAACGTCGCGACCCCGGTCTTCGACGGTGCCCGCGAGGACGAGCTGGCGGGTCTGCTGCAGCACACCATCCCGAACCGCGACGGCGAGCGCATGGTGCTCCCGTCCGGCAAGGCGCGGCTGTTCGACGGCCGCTCCGGTGAGCCGTTCCCGGACCCGATCTCGGTCGGCTACATGTACATCCTGAAGCTGCACCACCTGGTCGACGACAAGCTGCACGCCCGCTCGACCGGTCCGTACTCGATGATCACCCAGCAGCCGCTGGGTGGTAAGGCCCAGTTCGGTGGCCAGCGGTTCGGTGAGATGGAGGTGTGGGCCCTCGAGGCCTACGGCGCCGCGTACGCCCTCCAGGAGCTGCTGACCATCAAGTCCGACGACGTCACCGGCCGCGTGAAGGTCTACGAGGCCATCGTCAAGGGCGAGAACATCCCTGAGCCCGGCATTCCCGAGTCCTTCAAGGTGCTCATCAAGGAAATGCAGTCCCTGTGCCTCAACGTGGAGGTGCTGTCCTCGGACGGCATGTCCATCGAGATGCGCGACACCGACGAGGACGTCTTCCGCGCTGCGGAGGAGCTCGGTATCGACCTGTCCCGGCGCGAGCCGAGCAGCGTCGAAGAGGTCTGACGGGAGTCCGGCAGGGGCCTCACCACCGTGAGGCCCCGGCCGACCCCCAGGCCCCCGTTTCAGACCACAGACTTTCGACCCTGAGAGGGATTGACGCATAGTGCTCGACGTCAACTTCTTCGACGAGCTCCGGATCGGCCTGGCCACCGCTGACGACATCCGTCAGTGGAGCCACGGCGAGGTCAAGAAGCCCGAGACCATCAACTACCGCACCCTCAAGCCCGAGAAGGACGGCCTCTTCTGCGAGAAGATCTTCGGCCCCACCCGGGACTGGGAGTGCTACTGCGGCAAGTACAAGCGCGTCCGCTTCAAGGGCATCATCTGCGAGCGCTGTGGCGTCGAGGTCACGCGCGCCAAGGTGCGCCGTGAGCGGATGGGCCACATCGAGCTGGCCGCGCCCGTCACGCACATCTGGTACTTCAAGGGTGTCCCCTCGCGCCTCGGCTACCTGCTGGACCTGGCGCCGAAGGACCTCGAGAAGGTCATCTACTTCGCCGCGTACATGATCACGTACGTCGACGAGGAGCGCCGTACCCGCGACCTGCCCTCCCTGGAGGCGCACGTCTCGGTCGAGCGCCAGCAGATCGAGAACCGCCGCGACGCCGACCTGGAGGCCCGCGCCAAGAAGCTCGAGGCCGACCTTGCCGAGCTGGAGGCCGAGGGCGCCAAGGCCGACGTGCGCCGCAAGGTGCGCGAGGGTGCCGAGCGCGAGATGAAGCAGCTGCGCGACCGCGCGCAGCGCGAGATCGACCGCCTCGACGAGGTGTGGAACCGGTTCAAGAACCTCAAGGTCCAGGACCTCGAGGGCGACGAGCTGCTCTACCGCGAGCTGCGTGACCGCTTCGGCACGTACTTCGACGGCTCGATGGGTGCCGCGGCGCTGCAGAAGCGCCTGGAGTCCTTCGACCTCGACGAGGAGGCCGAGAAGCTCCGCGAGATCATCCGCACCGGCAAGGGCCAGAAGAAGACCCGTGCCCTCAAGCGTCTGAAGGTCGTCTCCGCGTTCCTGCAGACGTCCAACAGCCCCAAGGGCATGGTTCTGGACTGCGTCCCGGTCATCCCGCCGGACCTGCGTCCGATGGTGCAGCTGGACGGTGGCCGCTTCGCGACCTCCGACCTGAACGACCTGTACCGCCGTGTGATCAACCGCAACAACCGTCTCAAGAGGCTCCTGGACCTGGGTGCCCCGGAGATCATCGTCAACAACGAGAAGCGCATGCTTCAGGAGGCTGTTGACGCCCTCTTCGACAACGGCCGTCGCGGCCGCCCGGTGACCGGTCCCGGTAACCGCCCGCTGAAGTCCCTCAGCGACATGCTGAAGGGCAAGCAGGGCCGCTTCCGTCAGAACCTGCTCGGCAAGCGTGTCGACTACTCGGCGCGTTCCGTGATCGTCGTCGGTCCGCAGCTGAAGCTGCACCAGTGCGGTCTGCCGAAGGCCATGGCGCTGGAGCTGTTCAAGCCGTTCGTGATGAAGCGCCTGGTCGACCTGAACCACGCGCAGAACATCAAGAGCGCCAAGCGCATGGTGGAGCGCGGCCGTACGGTCGTGTACGACGTCCTCGAAGAGGTCATCGCCGAGCACCCGGTCCTGCTGAACCGTGCTCCCACCCTGCACCGCCTCGGCATCCAGGCCTTCGAGCCGCAGCTGGTCGAGGGCAAGGCCATCCAGATCCACCCGCTCGTCTGCACCGCGTTCAACGCGGACTTCGACGGTGACCAGATGGCCGTGCACCTGCCGCTGTCCGCGGAGGCGCAGGCCGAGGCCCGCATCCTGATGCTGTCCTCGAACAACATCCTCAAGCCGGCCGACGGCCGTCCGGTGACGATGCCGACCCAGGACATGGTCCTCGGTCTGTTCTTCCTCACCACCGACGCCGAGGGCCGCAACGCCAAGGGCGAGAACCGCTCCTTCGCGTCCGTCGCCGAGGCGATCATGGCGTTCGACGCGGGCGAGCTGTCCCTGCAGACGCCGGTGGACATCCGCTTCCCGGTGGGCACCATCCCGCCGCGTGGCTGGACCCCGCCGGTCCGCGAGGAGGGCGAGCCGGAGTGGCAGCAGGGTGACAGCTTCCGTCTGAAGACCACGCTGGGCCGTGCGCTCTTCAACGAGCTGCTGCCCGAGGACTACCCGTTCGTGGACTTCGAGGTCGGCAAGAAGCAGCTCTCCGAGATCGTCAACGACCTCGCCGAGCGCTACCCGAAGGTCATCGTGGCGGCGACGCTCGACAACCTGAAGGCGTCCGGCTTCTACTGGGCCACCCGTTCCGGTGTCACCGTGGCCATCTCCGACGTCGTCGTTCCCGAGGCGAAGAAGGAGATCGTCAAGGGCTACGAGGCGCAGGACGAGAAGGTCCAGAAGCAGTACGAGCGCGGTCTGATCACCAAGGACGAGCGCACGCAGGAGCTCATCGCGATCTGGACCAAGGCGACCAACGAGGTCGCCGAGGCGATGAACGAGAACTTCCCGAAGACCAACCCGATCTTCATGATGGTGAACTCGGGTGCACGAGGCAACATGATGCAGATGCGTCAGATTGCCGGTATGCGTGGTCTGGTGTCGAACGCGAAGAACGAGACCATCCCGCGTCCGATCAAGGCGTCGTTCCGTGAGGGTCTGTCCGTGCTGGAGTACTTCATCTCCACGCACGGTGCCCGTAAGGGTCTGGCGGACACCGCTCTGCGTACCGCCGACTCGGGTTACCTCACCCGTCGTCTCGTCGACGTCTCGCAGGACGTCATCATCCGCGAGGAGGACTGCGGCACCGAGCGTGGCCTCAAGCTCCTCATCGCGGAGCGCGGCGCGGACGGCGTGCTGCGCAAGGCCGGCGACGTCGAGACGTCCGTGTACGCGCGCTGCCTCGCCGAGGACATCGTCGTCGACGGCAAGGTGCTGGCTCCGGCCGGTACCGACCTCGGTGACGTGCTCATCGACGAGCTGGTCAAGCACGGCGTCGAGGAGGTCAAGACCCGCTCGGTCCTGACCTGCGAGTCGGCCGTCGGCACCTGCGCGATGTGCTACGGCCGTTCGCTCGCCACCGGCAAGCTGGTCGACATCGGTGAGGCGGTCGGCATCATCGCCGCCCAGTCCATCGGTGAGCCCGGCACCCAGCTGACGATGCGTACCTTCCACACCGGTGGTGTGGCCGGTGACGACATCACCCAGGGTCTGCCGCGTGTCGTCGAGCTCTTCGAGGCCCGTACCCCGAAGGGTGTCGCCCCGATCTCCGAGGCCTCCGGCCGCGTGCGGATCGAGGAGACCGAGAAGACCAAGAAGATCGTCGTCACCCCGGACGACGGCAGCGACGAGACGGCGTACCCGATCTCCAAGCGTGCCAAGGTCCTGGTCAGCGAGGGCGAGCACGTCGAGGTGGGTCAGCAGCTCACCGTGGGTGCCACCAACCCGCACGACGTGCTGCGCATCCTGGGCCAGCGTGCCGTCCAGGTCCACCTGGTCGGCGAGGTCCAGAAGGTCTACAACTCGCAGGGTGTGTCGATCCACGACAAGCACATCGAGATCATCATCCGGCAGATGCTCCGCCGTGTGACGATCATCGAGTCCGGCGACGCCGAGCTGCTGCCCGGCGAGCTGGTCGAGCGCTCGAAGTTCGAGACCGAGAACCGTCGTGTGGTCCAGGAGGGCGGTCACCCGGCCTCCGGTCGTCCGCAGCTGATGGGTATCACCAAGGCCTCGCTGGCGACGGAGTCCTGGCTGTCGGCCGCCTCCTTCCAGGAGACGACCCGAGTGCTGACGGACGCGGCGATCAACGCCAAGTCCGACAGCCTCATCGGCCTCAAGGAGAACGTCATCATCGGTAAGCTCATCCCGGCCGGTACGGGCCTGTCCCGCTACCGCAACATCCGGGTCGAGCCGACCGAGGAGGCCAAGGCCGCGATGTACTCGGCCGTCGGCTACGACGACATCGACTACTCGCCGTTCGGCACCGGCTCCGGCCAGGCCGTTCCGCTGGAGGACTACGACTACGGTCCGTACAACCAGTAAGCGAGCAGCATGAACCGAAGGGCGGTCACCCCGTGGGGTGGCCGCCCTTCGGCGTGTCCGGAGGCGGTCAGCGCGGCGGCTGCAGATACGGCTGCAGGTGGTGCAGCCGTGTGTAGTAGTCCGGGTGCGAGGAGAGCAGCTTGCTGAGCGCACTCTCGTGGGGCCGCGCACCGCCGTTCGCCGCGGTGAGCGCGGCCTGGGCCTGCTGCTCCTGCTGGTGCAGCTTGCCGAGGACGGCGGCCAGCATCGGGGCGAAACCCAGTGCGGCCGCGTGCTCGTCGGCCCGCAGCTCGGAGCGCCGGCCGACGGCGGCGAGCGCGTACGGCACGGCCAGGACCAGCAGAGGCAGCCCGTACAGCGAGCTGATCGTCGCGAGGGCGATGCTGCCGATGACCAGCACGACGAAGGTGACGCCGATGCAGCCGAACGCGCGCGACACCTTGAACACGAGGCCGGAGAACGCCTTGAGCACGCGCCAGGCGATCCGTCCGGGCAGCGCGTACCAGTAGCCGAGGAGCCCGGACCAGGCATGGCCGCCGACGTGGTGGCCCAGTTCGTGTGCCATGACGGCGGCGAGTTCGCCGTTGGGCAGCGCGTTCATGGCGAAGCGGGTGACGCCGACGATGTGGCCCGCCGCGGCGACCGCGTTCAGGCCGTCACTGTCCTCCACCCACAGCTCGTAGGTGCGGCCCTCCACTCCGGCACGGGCCGTCACCTCGCGCCAGACCGGTTCGAGTTTGGCTCGTTCTTGTGGAGTGGGGTAGCGCAGACGGAGCAGATGGCGCGCGACGGCGCTTTCCGTGGGGCGGTGGAACACGAGTGCGCCGCTGGCGAGCCAGGCCAGCACGACGACGATGCCGAAGCCGCCGAAGAAGGCCGAGACGAGGGCGACGACGAACAGGCTGCACAGGAAGTTCGGCAGGTGGAGCAGCAGGCTGCCGACGGCGGTGGCGTCCGTGCGGCGCTGGTCCCTGCGGATGTGCACACGGCCGTGGTCGGTGCTGATGTGGTGCGGGTGGGCGGAGGGGCCGGGGGTCACGGGCGGTGCCGGCTGCGCAGGCGGTGCGGTCGGCGCCGTGGGCATGGCCTGCGGGTACTGCGGGACCTGTGCGGCCTGCGGGTACGGGGGAGGCACCTGAGCGGGGTACTGGGGTGCCTGCGGGTACGCGGGTGGCGTGGGGGCGGGGAACTGCGGTGCCTGCGGGTACTGCGGAGGCTGGGCCGGATGGGTCGGGTGGGCCGACTGCGGGTACTGCTGCGGCACCGACAGCCGGGGCGGCTGCGTCGGGTACTGGGGGTGCTCCGGTGGCTGCTGGGTCATGGCGGTTCCTAGTCGTTGCTTCCGTCGGGGTGCTGGTGCGGCGGCTCAGCCGATCAGCAGTGACGCGGGCAGCAGGACCGTGCCGACGCAGAAGGCGATCAGGCCGGCGCGGATCCACTGGTGCTTGCGGGCGGCGATACGGCTCGACTCGACGAGGGACGCGGTCAGGGCAGCGGCGGGGTCGCGTTCCGTGTCCGCGATCGCCGACTCCAAGTGGCCCTGGGCGGCGGCCTGTCGGATGTCACCGAAGTACGTCAGGGGCCGGCCCGGCGCCCACGATCCGGAGCGGTAGCGCGGGAGTACGGCGAGCAGCAGGGCGAGGAGGGAGACGGTCAGCGCGAGGATCCCGGACCACCACAGCGCCGTACCCGGCGTGGACAGCGCGGCCGGGGTCCAGCCCCGGCCGGCCAGCACCCCGCTGAACACGCCGGCCGTCATGCCGAGCGCCGCGACCAGTACCGAGGCCTTGCTGTCGGCGCGCGCGATCTCGGTGCGCAGATCGGTGAGGAGACGCTCGCACAGCCGTATGCGCTCCGCCGACCCGGCGGGCGGGGCAGTGACGGGGGTGGGCGCGGGCGCCGGGTCGGTGGTGGTCATGCGCCACCTGCCCCGGGGGGGTCGTCCGAGGCGTCGGAACCGGCCTGGGCGGCCAGGCCGGCCTCTTGTGCGGGTTCGGGCGCCGGCGCCTGCGCGGGCAGGGTCGGGCTGCTGCCGTAGCCGACCGGCGGCTGCCAGGACGGGGGCTGCGGCGGGGCGGCGGGCGGGGCGGGGAAACCGGAGTACGGCGCCGTGGGCGCGGGCGCGGGGGCGTACGGCGGGGGAGCGTACGGCGTGGGCGGCTGCCACCCCGGGTGGCCGGTCGGAGCGCCGGCGGGGCTGCCGTACGGTCCGGGTGCAGCGGGAACCGCCGGCTGCGGACCCGGGGCCGGTGGCGACGCCGGCTGCGCCGATGTCGGTGCGTTCGATGCCCGGACTCCCGGCATCACCTGCGGCGGAGCCTGATCGCCCGGTGCCTGACCTTGCGGTGCCTGGCCCTGCGGTCCCTGACCCTGCGGCGCGATGAGCGGCGGTGCCTGCGGGACCCCCGGGAGGCGCTGGTTCAGGATGTCGCTCACCGTGCGAAGGGCGAGTTGCTTGGGGCCCTCCAGTTCGTAGTTCTCGGCCGTGTCGCCGCCGAGCAGCTGGCCCACCAGGTCCATCTGGGCCTGGATCATGCGGAGTTGGTCCTCGCGCATGGTGGTCATGACCAGGCGGGAGTCCTCGGGGTGCTGGGCGAGGTGCAGCGCCCAGGCCTGGACGCCGCCCTGCGACAGGTGCCACTGGTAGAACTCGATCTTCTGCGCCTCGATGCGCTGCAGCTCCAGCATCTGCTGCCCCTGCTGCAGGGCCAGTTCGTGCTGCTGGCCGCTCGCCAGCATCGTCTGCTCGTGCTGCCAGCGCTGCTGCTGGAGCATCAGTTCCTGCTGCTGACGGCCGTAGTCCGTGGCCCGTTCGAGCTGCAGCCGGTCCTGCTGCCTGCCCCGGCGGTCCATCTCGACGTCGACTCTCATGCCCTGTTCCGCCGCGCGGATCTGCTCGGCGGCGGAATGGTCGATGGCCTGGAGCCGGCGCTGGTGGTCGATGTTCTCCTGGTCGCGTCGCAGCCGCAGCGTCCACGTCACCTGCAGTCCCGCGGCCGCCCCCAGCGGACCGAGCACGGTGACCGCCTGCAGCAGCTCACGCTCGGCGTCCGCGCTGTCGGCGATGGCGAAGCGCCGGGTCACCGGCCGGGCCGCCTGCTGCAGCTCGCCCAGCACCAGCGCCGGCACGTCCCGGTGTCCACTCGCCACGAACCGGGCGGCGTCCAGGACCTGCCAGGACAGGTCGACGGCGGCGGTGAACTCGAACGCGTCGTTGTCGCTGGGCAGGGCGAGGTCGGCCGAGAACGGGTGCACGCCCATGTCCACCTCGTACACGGCCGTGTACCGCCGTGCCGCGATCTCGCCGCGGGTGGGCCGCTGGGGCGGCAGATACGCGTCGAAACCGCCCTTCGGGGTGGTGAAGACCAGCGCGTGGTCGATGCGGACCAGCGACTTCAGGTTGAGATCGAAGCGGCCCAGCTGGCGCACGGTGAGCACCGGGTCGACGAGTTCGGTGTGCCGGTCCGCCTGCTGCTGCCACTCGGGCGGGCGGTGGAAAGGGGGCATGGTGCGTTGTCTCCTCGGGGATGTGCGGGTCAGCGGGTGGGGAGGACGGCCAGCAGGCGGGCCGCCACCGCGGGCGGTGGACTGCTGTCCTCGCCGGGCATGGTCCGCAGCAGGTGGCTCAGCCGCTGGTGCTCGGCGGGAGCGGTGACGAGCCGGGGCAGCAGCGCCGCCAGCGCCCATTCGGTGACGGTGACCCGGTCGGCGATCAGCACCCAGTCGCGCAGGACCTTGAGCGCGTCCTTGGTGGACCGGGGGTCGGCGAGCGCCGCCCGCCACAGCGCGGGGATGTCATGCGCGGGCTCGCCGCCCTCGTGGGCCGTGCGGGCGTACCAGTCGAGGACCAGTGGATTGCCGTACCGCTCGTCGTCCTCGGTGCGGGCGCAGGCGTTCACGAAGCCGCTGAGCGCCAGGTCGTGCACGGCGCGGTCGTCGTCGAGGTGCGCACGCAGTCCGGCCAGGACCTGGTCGCCGGCGGGGGAGAGCAGCAACAGCTCGACCGCCTCGGCGAGTTCGCCCGCCATCTCGCCGTCGAGGTCGTCGGGGCCGTCCTCGTACAGTCTGCGCACGGCTCCCCGCAGTGCGGCCAGCGCCTGCTCCGGCCGCTCCGGCCCGATCAGCCCGTACGCCCGTACGGCCACCCAGCGCAGCCGCGGATTGTCGCCCCCGCACCAGCCGTCGAGGATGCGCGGGATGTAGGGCGTGCCGATGAGGTGGGCGAGGGTGAGCGCGTTGACGGCGACCAGCCGGCGCCTAAACAGCTTCGAGGTGCTCCAGGGCTCGATGACCAGCGCCATCGCCGAGGGCAGGTCGGTGCGGGCGAGGACCGCGACGGTGGACGCGGCGCGGGTGCGCACCAGGGGGCGGCCGTCGTCGGCGAGCCGGCGCAGCCAGCCGATCAGCGCCGGCCGGGCGGACGGATGGCCGGTCCACACCTCGCGCAGCAGCACCAGGGCGACCCGCTCGTCGAGGAACCTGGCCTTCTGCTGGGGCACCGGCCCCCACTCGGTGTGCTCGTCCTGCTCGAACTTCTCGGCGCGGGCGAGCTGCAGACGCTTGCCGACGTGCGTGCCGAAGACCGGGACCTCGGGGACGCGGGCCCGGTTCTCGGTCTCCTGCAGGAAGCGGTAGAGCAGATCGCTGAGTTCGGCGGTGAGGGCGTAGGGGCCCCCGTCGAACGCGGCGAGGGCCACCAGGAACGCCTTGTCCCGCAGGTGGATCGACGCTTCGTCCTCCTCGAACCACTCCTGTACCTGGCTCTCCAGCGACACGAGCGAGAACTGAGCGACCGCGTCCGCGCCCGCCTCACCGGCCGCGTGCCGGGCGAGCAGCTGGGCGAAGGCGGCGACCTCCCGCAACTGGTGACCGCGGCTCAGGAACTCGGTGACGTCGGGCAGTCCGAGCAGCTTGGCGGCGGTCTCCGGGTCGGTGCGGGTGCGTACGTGCGCGGCGAGGACGTCGGAGGCGGCGGGCGGACGCCAGGCCGCGACGAACGACACGTCCTCCAGTACGGCGGTGGGGTCGACGGTGATGATCAGGTATCCGTGTTCGCCGAGCCGGTCGCGGGCGGCCAGCAGATGCGGTTCGCGCAGCGGGCGGTCGCGGCGGGTGGCCAGGTCGCACAGGACGAATCCGCGCGAGGCGTCCCCGTCGGACTCGGCGGCGGTGACCTGCTCGGCGAGGGCGTTCGGGCCGGTGTCGCGGTCCAGGGTGCGCACCGGGGAGACACCGAGGCGGTGCAGGAGCATCAGCGCGGCGGTGCGACGGCCGCTGAAGCGGGCTCCGGACAGGACGAGCACATGGTCGCGACGCAGCCGGGCGAGGAGGCCGGCGACGACGTCCTCGTCGGCGACGAAGTGCCCGGCCAGCCGCTCCAGGGTGCTCGCCGGGACCTCGCCGGACACGGACGCCGGTGCCGACAACCCCGGTATGGAGAACTGGTACACCGTCTTGGCGCCCATGATCACGTCGCCGCTGACCTGGTTGCCGGTGACGTTGTTCTGGTCGCCGCGCACCGTGCCGCCGCCGAAGCGGGCCCGGGCGCCGATGCTCATGCTCCGGGGGCTGTGGTCGACCAGGTCCCGCCGGGCCGCCCAGGCGGCCTGCGGCTGGTCGCGCTCCTCGGACTCGTCGTCCGTGCCCTCTTTGCGGGCCTCGTCCGCCGGGGCCGAGTCGGCGTGCGGCTGGTCCGGTGCGGGGCGGGCGCCCTGTGCGGGGGACTGCTGTTCCGGGGTGCTCACACGCCCTCACCCCGCCCGCCGCCCTTGCGGCCGATGGTGAAGTCGCCGCCGATGTGGTTGCCGGTGACGTTGTTCTGCTCACCGCGGACCGTGCCGCCGCCGATGGTGACGGCACCGCCGAAGACGGGACCCGGCGCCGGGGCTCCCCGGTCCGGCGCCGGGCCGCTCTGCGGAGGGACCCGCGGCGTCGGGCGGTCCCCCGAACCGCCCGACGCCTCCCCCTCCCCCGTGTCACCGTGGTCCTCACCCGCCGCGACGGCCGGCACCGGGCCGTACAGCCAGGCCTTCAGCGGGCCGTTCTTGCTGTCCACCGTCACGGCGTGGAACTCCGCCTCCGGAATGCCGGTGTGGTCGTGCCGTACGACTCCGGCGTACAGGGGGTCCGAGACGCACAGCACGAAGTCGTCGGAGCGCTCGCGCAGGGCGGCGCGCAGCACCTGGGCGTCCAGCAGCCGGCAGGCGTGGTTCAGGTCGGAGCCGACCCAGCCGTCGTGCTCGTCCACGGCGACCCAGCCGGTGGCCACGACACCGCGCAGCCGGATCTGCGCGGACCTCGACGCCATCCTGTTGACCGTCCGCAGCTGCGCGGGCACCTCGGTGAGCAGGCTGCGCAGCAACGCCGTGACCGGGGCGCTCGCCTCGATGAGCTCCATCACCGAGTCCCCGCGGTCGGCCCGCAGCCGCAGCGTCTCGTCGATGCCGGCGGCCTCGAGGGCGCGGTCGGTGATGTCGTAGAGCATGCGCCGCAGATACGCCTGCTCCACGTCGTCCCGGTCGCTGAACCTCTCGATGTCCAGCAACAGGATCGTGCGGCTCACGGGGTCGGTCATGGTCGCCTCTCCGAGGGGGTGTGTGCTGCAGGGCAGCAGAGTGGCGCCGGTGTGACCGGGGTGGTGAGGGCGTATGACCCACTCGTTGTGTGACCGTGTGCACAGAAGGGCCCCCGAGGAGGGCGGTGTCACTCCTCTCGCGGCCGCTGCGGTGCGGGGATCCCCGGCGCGGGCTCCGTCGCCGCGATCCGCCGCAGCACGTCCGGACGCCGTATCAGCAGGGTCCGGCGGCCGGTGACCACCGCTTCCTTGTCGCGCAGTTCCCGCAGCAGCCGCTGCACCATCTCCCGGGACGCGCCCACCGAACCCGCTAGCTCCTGCTTGCTCAGGGGCACGGCGAGCTCGACGCCCTCCTCGGTACGCCGGCCGTGGGTGCGGGCCAGGTCCAGCAGGAGGACGGCGAGTCGCTCCCGCACGCTCATCGACGCGAACTCCAGCCGGCGCCGGTCGGCCGCGCGGGTGCGGTCCGCGGTCAGGCCGAGGAGGGCGAAGGAGACGGCGGGGGAGCCGCCCAGGAAGTCCCGGAAGCGCTCGTGCTCCACGGCGACCGCCCGCACCGGCTCCAGCGCGGTCACCGTCGCCGACCGCGGCCGCCCGGTGAGCGCCGCCGACTCGCCGACGATGTCGCCGGGTCCGCGTAGCGCGAGCAGTGCCTCGTATCCGTTGGCCGCCGAGGCCGTGACCTTGGTCCAGCCGTCCACCAGGAAGAGGACGTGGGAGGAGGGCTCGTGCTGGTGGATGAGGACCATGCGCGCCGTGAAGTCCAGCCGCCGGCCGAGCGCGAGCAGTGCCGAGCGGTCCCCGCTCTCCAGCCGCGCCAGAAAGGGCACCCGGTCGTCCAGGCTTCCGTCGTCCGGTGAGTACACGGCCGTCCACGTCACGCTCATCCCCCGAATCCCCTCGCAGCGGATCAACGTACTGAAAGTGCGAGACCTCCGGATCCAAAAGAGCGCGAATCGGCCAACGGCGTGAAACGCTCACGTCGCCGGCCGTCTCCGGGTTTTCTCCGGGTCGGGTCATCTGTCCCGGGAGGGCCGGTACGGCGCATGATGGTGGCAGTCGGGGTACGGGGAGGTGCCGGTGTCCAATCCGCCGCAGCCGTGGCAGCCCTGGCCGGGCGGGGGCGCTCCGCAGCCCTGGGCAGGGCCGGGCGTGCCGCCGACTCTGCTGGCCTCGCACGCCGACCGCGAGCGCGCCGTGGACGTGCTCAGAGCGGGGTACGGCGAGGGACGGCTGGAGCAGCCCGAGTTCGAGAAGCGGGTCTCGCGCGCCTACGCGGCACGCACGGTGGCGGAGCTGGCGCTCCTCGTCGCCGACCTGCCCCAGGGCCCCGGTCCGTTCCATCAGAGCGCCGTGCCCGTCCCGCCGACCTTCTGGCATGCCCCCGCGCCCACGAACGGCAAGGCGGTCGGCTCCATGGTCTGCGGGCTGCTCACCTTCTTCACCGCCGGTCTCACCGGGATCCCCGCGGTCGTCCTCGGTCACTCGGCCCGCGGTGAGATCCGGCGCAGCGGGGAGAGGGGCGAGGGCTTCGCGGTGACCGGCCTGGTGCTCGGCTGGCTGTCGGTCGCCGGGTGGGCGGTGATCCTCACCCTTCTCATCGTGGCGGGACTGGCGACGTCGGGCTGACCTGCGCGGACCGGGCGATGCGAAGAACACCGGCCGTGGATTCGAAGATCACGTACGGCACGGGGTCTTGACATGGCCCGCATGGTGATGCGGCCGCGCCCCATTTGTTTTGACCACAGCGAATGAGGTAGGTACGCTCAGACCTTGTGCCTGGGGTGTGCCCTGGCTCTCGTGTGTGCCTTCAACCGCACGGCGAGTCGTGTGCGGCCACCGTAATCTGTGCTGTTTTCGCCTCGCGGCGGGAGTCCGCCGGATTCGACACACCCGACCGCGTGGGTCGGCGACGTTCCAGGTTAGCTGTACCCATCGGCACACAGAAACCGGAGAAGTAGTGCCTACGATCCAGCAGCTGGTCCGCAAGGGCCGGCAGGACAAGGTCGAGAAGAACAAGACGCCCGCACTCGAGGGTTCCCCTCAGCGTCGTGGCGTCTGCACGCGTGTGTTCACGACCACCCCGAAGAAGCCGAACTCGGCCCTCCGCAAGGTCGCGCGTGTGCGTCTGACCAGCGGCATCGAGGTCACCGCTTACATTCCGGGTGAGGGACACAACCTGCAGGAGCACTCCATCGTGCTCGTGCGCGGCGGCCGTGTGAAGGACCTGCCGGGTGTTCGCTACAAGATCATCCGTGGCTCGCTCGACACCCAGGGTGTCAAGAACCGCAAGCAGGCTCGCAGCCGTTACGGCGCCAAGAAGGAGAAGTAAGAATGCCTCGTAAGGGCCCCGCCCCGAAGCGCCCGGTCATCATCGACCCGGTCTACGGTTCTCCTCTGGTGACCTCCCTGATCAACAAGGTGCTGCTGAACGGCAAGCGCTCCACCGCCGAGCGCATCGTCTACGGCGCCATGGAGGGCCTGCGCGACAAGACCGGCAACGACCCGGTCATCACGCTGAAGCGCGCTCTCGAGAACATCAAGCCGACCCTCGAGGTCAAGTCCCGCCGTGTCGGTGGCGCCACCTACCAGGTCCCGGTCGAGGTCAAGCCCGGCCGTGCCAACACCCTGGCGCTGCGCTGGCTGGTCGGATACTCCCGCGCCCGTCGCGAGAAGACCATGACCGAGCGTCTGCTCAACGAGCTCCTCGACGCTTCCAACGGCCTCGGTGCCGCTGTGAAGAAGCGCGAGGACACGCACAAGATGGCCGAGTCCAACAAGGCCTTCGCGCACTACCGCTGGTAGTCGCAGTCCACATCGAGACCGAGAGAAGACTGAAGCCTTATGGCTACCACTTCGCTTGACCTGGCCAAGGTGCGCAACATCGGCATCATGGCCCACATCGACGCGGGCAAGACGACCACCACCGAGCGGATCCTGTTCTACACCGGCGTTTCGTACAAGATCGGTGAGGTCCACGACGGCGCTGCCACCATGGACTGGATGGAGCAGGAGCAGGAGCGTGGCATCACGATCACCTCTGCTGCCACCACCTGCCACTGGCCGCTGGAAGACGTCGACCACACCATCAACATCATCGACACGCCGGGTCACGTCGACTTCACCGTCGAGGTGGAGCGCTCCCTGCGCGTGCTCGACGGTGCTGTGACGGTGTTCGACGGCGTCGCCGGCGTTGAGCCCCAGTCCGAGACGGTGTGGCGTCAGGCGGACCGCTACGGCGTTCCGCGTATCTGCTTCGTCAACAAGCTCGACCGCACCGGTGCCGAGTTCCACCGCTGCGTCGACATGATCGTCGACCGCCTGGGTGCGCAGCCGATCGTCATGCAGCTCCCGATCGGTGCCGAGGCCGACTTCAAGGGCGTCGTGGACCTGGTCCGCATGAAGGCGCTCGTGTGGTCCGCCGAGGCCACCAAGGGTGAGATGTACGACGTCGTCGACATCCCCGACACCCACGTCGAGGCCGCCGAGGAGTGGCGCGGCAAGCTGGTCGAGGCCGTCGCCGAGAACGACGAAGAGATCATGGAGCTGTTCCTGGAGGGCGAGGAGCCCACCGAGGAGCAGCTGTACGCCGCGATCCGTCGTATCACCATCGCCTCCGGCAAGGGCACCGGCACCACCATCACCCCGGTGTTCTGCGGCACCGCGTTCAAGAACAAGGGCGTCCAGCCCCTGCTCGACGCGGTCGTGCGCTACCTGCCGTCCCCGGTCGACATCGAGGCCATCGAGGGCCACGACGTCAAGGACCCCGAGGTCGTCGTCAAGCGCAAGCCGTCCGACGACGAGCCGCTGTCGGCGCTGGCGTTCAAGATCATGAGCGACCCGCACCTCGGCAAGCTCACCTTCGTCCGGGTGTACTCGGGCCGCCTGGAGTCCGGCTCTTCGGTGCTGAACTCCGTCAAGGGCAAGAAGGAGCGCATCGGCAAGATCTACCGCATGCACGCCAACAAGCGTGAGGAGATCGAGTCGGTGGGCGCCGGCGACATCGTCGCCGTCATGGGCCTGAAGCAGACCACCACCGGTGAGACGCTGGCCGACGACAAGAACCCGGTCATCCTGGAGTCCATGGACTTCCCGGCGCCGGTCATCCAGGTCGCCATCGAGCCCAAGTCGAAGGGCGACCAGGAGAAGCTGGGCGTCGCGATCCAGCGCCTGGCCGAGGAGGACCCGTCCTTCCAGGTCCACTCGGACGAGGAGACCGGCCAGACCATCATCGGTGGTATGGGCGAGCTGCACCTCGAGGTGCTGGTCGACCGTATGCGCCGTGAGTTCAAGGTCGAGGCCAACGTCGGCAAGCCGCAGGTGGCCTACCGCGAGACGATCCGCAAGGCCGTCGAGCGCGTCGACTTCACCCACAAGAAGCAGACCGGTGGTACCGGTCAGTTCGCGAAGGTGCAGATCGGCATCGAGCCGCTCGAGGGTGGCGACACCTCGTACGAGTTCGTGAACAAGGTGACCGGTGGTCGTATCCCGAAGGAGTACATCCCTTCGGTCGACGCCGGTGCGCAGGAGGCCATGCAGTTCGGCATCCTCGCCGGTTACGAGATGACCGGCGTGCGCGTCATCCTCCACGACGGTGCCTACCACGAGGTCGACTCCTCCGAGCTCGCCTTCAAGATCGCCGGTTCGCAGGCCTTCAAGGAGGCCGCGCGCAAGGCCAGCCCCGTGCTGCTCGAGCCGATGATGGCCGTCGAGGTCACCACGCCCGAGGACTACATGGGTGAGGTCATCGGCGACATCAACTCCCGCCGTGGCCAGATCCAGGCCATGGAGGAGCGGGCCGGTGCCCGCGTCGTGAAGGGCCTCGTGCCCCTTTCGGAGATGTTCGGCTACGTCGGCGACCTGCGCAGCAAGACGTCCGGCCGCGCCAGCTACTCCATGCAGTTCGACTCCTACGCCGAGGTTCCGCGGAACGTCGCCGAGGAGATCATCGCGAAGGCCAAGGGCGAGTAACGCACAGCGTTCACACGCCGTAGGCTTGACTCCGGAGCCTCAAGGGGCAAACAGCCGTAAACCGGATGTTTGCCCCCGGTTCCGGGCCTTTACAGCAAAGATCACCTGGCGCCGATGAAGTAAGGCGTACAGAACCACTCCACAGGAGGACCCCAGTGGCGAAGGCGAAGTTCGAGCGGACTAAGCCGCACGTCAACATCGGCACCATCGGTCACATCGACCACGGTAAGACGACCCTCACGGCCGCCATTACCAAGGTGCTGCACGACGCGTACCCGGACCTGAACGAGGCCACCCCGTTCGACAACATCGACAAGGCGCCCGAGGAGCGCCAGCGCGGTATCACCATCTCCATCGCGCACGTCGAGTACCAGACCGAGGCGCGTCACTACGCCCACGTCGACTGCCCGGGTCACGCGGACTACATCAAGAACATGATCACCGGTGCCGCCCAGATGGACGGCGCGATCCTGGTGGTCGCCGCCACCGACGGCCCGATGCCGCAGACCAAGGAGCACGTGCTCCTGGCCCGCCAGGTCGGCGTTCCGTACATCGTCGTCGCCCTGAACAAGGCCGACATGGTGGACGACGAGGAGATCCTGGAGCTCGTCGAGCTCGAGGTCCGTGAGCTCCTCTCCGAGTACGAGTTCCCCGGCGACGACGTCCCGGTCGTCAAGGTCTCCGCTCTCAAGGCCCTCGAGGGCGAGAAGGAGTGGGTGGACTCCGTCCTCAACCTGATGAACGCCGTCGACGAGTCGATCCCGCAGCCGGAGCGCGACGTCGACAAGCCGTTCCTCATGCCGATCGAGGACGTCTTCACGATCACCGGTCGCGGTACGGTCGTCACCGGCCGTATCGAGCGTGGTGTCCTGAAGGTCAACGAGACCGTCGACATCATCGGCATCAAGACCGAGAAGACCTCCACCACGGTCACCGGCATCGAGATGTTCCGCAAGCTGCTCGACGAGGGCCAGGCCGGTGAGAACGTCGGTCTGCTGCTCCGTGGCATCAAGCGCGAGGACGTCGAGCGCGGCCAGGTCATCATCAAGCCGGGCTCGGTCACCCCGCACACCGAGTTCGAGGCGCAGGCCTACATCCTGTCCAAGGACGAGGGTGGCCGCCACACGCCGTTCTTCAACAACTACCGCCCGCAGTTCTACTTCCGTACGACGGACGTGACCGGCGTGGTGACCCTCCCCGAGGGCACCGAGATGGTCATGCCGGGTGACAACACCGAGATGAAGGTGGACCTCATCCAGCCCGTCGCCATGGAGGAGGGCCTGAAGTTCGCCATCCGTGAGGGTGGCCGCACCGTGGGCGCCGGCCAGGTCACCAAGATCGTCAAGTAGGTTCCGCTTGCTTGAGGGTCACTGACTGACCTAGAGGAGGCCCGTACGACTTCGGTCGTACGGGCCTCTTCGGCTTTTCCGGGACCGGCCCCTCGCTCCGGCCCGAAGCAACGGCAATGACCGCCTCGAAGCCGCCCGTACGGAGAGCCACACCGGGTCCCGCCCCTGGGACCGCGCCTTCGAGGTGAAGCCCGGCAGCAGCGGCGACTACACGTTCACCTGCACCTCGGAGCTGCCGGCCGAGTTCGCGCTGGGGGACAAGCCCGAGGTGGGGGCCACGATCGGCAGCGTCGCCGCGGGGATCGGCTGCTTCATTGCCGGGTTCGCCACATCCGTGGCCGTCATCGCCGTCGCGGCTGTCCGGCGCGGCCGCCACCGTCGCCGCCTTGTCGCCGCATGGGCCCCCGGGCCGCAGTGGGGCCCACCGCCTGGCGGGCCCGCCCGGTGGCCCCGGCCGGCCCGCTGTCCTAGGAGGACGGGAACGACCGGGCTGGGCCCGCAGCAATCATCGCGTGGGTCGCCGGTCGCGGCCTTCCGATCCCGGGCAGCGCAGCTCCAGCCAGGTCGGCAGGTGCTTCTCGGCGTCCTCGGCCAGGAGCCAGCCGTACTCGCCGTGGGCGATGTCGAAGGCTCGGCGCGCGCCCAGGAGCCGGTAGTAACTGTCCTCGATGGCCAGGCGATGCACGCCGCCCGAGCAGGGCAGCGGCGGGGCCGCTCCGGGGCGCGGGGGAACGCAGTTCAGACGGTGGTCCGCCAGCAACTGCCTGAGCTCGCGTTCCTGTTCATGCAGGTCGGTTATGCGTTCCAGGCGCAGCCGGTCAAGGCCGACCCACATACGTCTCCACCAGCGTGGTCGCGTGAACCCGCTGTTCGAGGACGGGATGTCGTCCACTTCGAGCACGATCAGCAAGAGCAGGGGAATACGGGCAAGCAGCCAGAGCGGCGGCCCCCACACCCACTGCAGGCAGAAGCGTGTCCACAGCCGCAGGGGCGACTTCGGCGGGCGGGCGCCCCAGGCGCGCTCCGAGCCCTTTGTCACTGTGGTCATCAGAGCGCTCCCAGCCCCTGATCGAGCAGGCCCTTGTATTTCTCGTACTTGCCGTGCACATCGTCGGAGATGGCCCTCTCCGTGGACTCGTACAGCTTGTATCCGCGGTAGGCCGCTTCGGGGGCGCGTGAGACCCATGAGGTGGGGTCGATGAAGGTCTTGCCGTTCTCCCCCAGTTTCACCGCATCGGCGAGACCCGGGATCTTCCCGAGGGGAGTGTGATCGATGATCTTCGGGACGATGTGCTGGTCCAGGAACTTCACGGGACTGGTCAGCGGACGTTCGTAGCGCGTGGCGTCGTTGAACACGCGTTCCGCGGCCATGGCGAACCGGCCCTTGAAGGTGTCCGCGGTGGCCTGGTACACGGCCTTCCCCGAACCGAGCAGGGACTTCTTGAAGTCCAGGATGACCTCCGCGCCCTTCGCCTTCCCCGCGATCTCCGCGATGCGGTCGGCCGCCTTGAAGGAGTCGGCCGCTATCTCCACACCCCGGAAGCTCTGCCACGCGAGCTTGCCGCCCTTGACGAGATCACCGAAGGGCACGAAGCCGGCGAGGTCGAGCCCGATGTCGGCCCAGGAGCCCTTCTTGGCCCCGGCGGCCCAGCCGACGCTGTGGAAGGTGAGGGCACCGGCGTTCAGGACCCGGGCGAGGACCTCGAAGACGGCGGCGCCGATGATCGTCTCGGAGAAGACGATGGCCAGCAGGTCGCACACGGCGGCCGCCACGTTCAGCCAGTCACCGATCTTGTAGATGGTGTCCGCGTGCTTCTGGATCCAGTGCCAGAGGTCGTTCGCAAGCTTCTTGAACTCGTCACCGATGGCCGAGAAGATGTCGCCGAGCTTGTGGAGGAGGGACTCGTCCGGTGCTGCCTCGGCGGCCTTGCGGATCGCTGCCGCGGCGGCGTGTGCTACCTCGTCGTGGTGGGTGAGCAGAGCCTCGGCCTTCTTGATGATGGCGGTCAGCTCGTCGCGGGCCTGGTTCACTCGCCTGGCCGCGCTGTCCAGGCGCTGCTGCGCCCGGTCCGCCTCCGCCTGCGTGTCGAACGTCTTGCCCGCGAGCTGCAGGGCCGGGTCGTTCTGCGCCGCCTTCAGCGCCCTGCGTGCCTCCTCGGCCTCCAGCTCGTAGTGGCCGGCCAGTGTCTGGAACTCCCGCAGACGGCTCTCCCAGCCCTGCAGCGCGTGCGTGGCGTCGATGAGCGAGTCGTGCCCGGTGGCCAGGTACTTCGGCAGGGACCCGGTCTTCTTGGCGAAGGCGGTCGCCGCCTCGCCCACCCAGGCGCCGTTCGCCTTGCCCAGCCGGGTCAGCGTCGTGTGGGCGTCGTGCAGCTGCTTCGTCACGTTGGTGAGCGAGGTGACCAGCTGGTGCACCGAGGCGGGCACGCCCGGAGCGGGATCGAAGCCGAGGGCGTCGTACGTCGGGGTGGTCATGGGATCGGTCTCCTCGACGCGGTCAGTAGGAGCTGAAGGGGGAGACGGCGGGGACGGCGGCGGAAGCGGTCCCGTCGGCCTCACCGTCCTGCCCGAAGGTGATCGTGTGGGCGATGTCGGCGAGGACCGCCTGGTAGTGGTAGAGGTCCTGGACGTCGGGCGTGCTCAGGCAGAGCAGCAGCAGCCGGTCGTCCCGGGGGAACGGCAGCCAGACCTCGATCCGTACCAGGTACTCCTCGTGCTCGCCGCCTCCCCCCGCTGTCTCCCCTTCCGGTCCGTCCAGTCCTTCCGGTCCGTCCAGTCCTTCCGGTCCGTCCAGTCCTTCCGGTCCTTCCGGCAGCTCCCACACCGCACGGGTACCGGCGATGTGCACGACCGCGGGACCGGCGGGCAGAGCGATCGGCTGGACCTCGGTCCCGTCACCGTTTCCGGCGGACTTGTCGAGGGTCTCCGCGATGCCCGCCGCGGTGAGGTGCGGGTCGGGATTCTCCAGCTCGCGCACGCTGACGGTGAGCGTGGCGCGGCTGATGCGCTCCGGCGGCTCGGAGCCGTCCGGGCCACCGCCGACGGGAAAGATGCCGAGCGCGTTGTAGACGGCGCCGCCGGCGACGAGGAGCTCCGCGTTCGCCCCGTACATGGCCGCGGTCAGGGCGCGCTGCAGCTCCAGGTCCTCCCGCTCGCCCCAATAGTCGCGGGCGAACTGCCGCAGCCGCTCTTCGAAGGCGTCCTCGTCCTGCCCGATGCCCAGCGGGACCTCATGGAACTCGGGCTGCACCTGGAAGCGGAAGACCGGGGCCGAGGGATCGGTCACCGTGGTCACCGCTCGCCGACCTTCACGGACTTCAGCAGCGCGGTGATCTCATCCTCCAGGCCCTGGTAGACCTGGCCCGACTTGGCGACCTTCTCAGTGATGCCCCCGGTGGCCTTGGCGATCTGCTTGATGCCGTAACCCCATTTGTCCTGGAACTCGTCGCAGGCCGCCTCCAGTTCGCTGGAACCGGTGCCCGTGGGGCCGATGTCCTTCAGCTGTTTCATGGCGGTCCGCATGGCGCCCGCGCATTCGCTGAGTTCCTTGACGAGCCGGGCCAGTGCCTCGAACTCGACCTTGCAGTAGCCAGTCATCGCCGTCTGTCCCCCCGGAAAAGATCTCGTGTGGGTGATCCTGGCACAAGGTCCGCGGTGGAAGCAGACCGCTCGGCTCCCGGGCCGCAGGGCGGACACAGAATGTTCCCGAGGGCTTCACACCCCGCCCCGGGCCGCCGCCGGTTTGACCTACGTCACCATCGGGGTAATCTCTTCGGCTCGATTGGCGGACCCCCCGCCCTATATGGCAGACTGTCCGAGTTGCTCGGTCGAGTGTTGATGCTGCGCGCCTCCCGCCGGGAGGACTGGAAGCGAGTCCCACAGTACTCGTCGCCCTAACTGCCTGATGGCAGCACTGGGGCGGACGTACGGGAATCTTCCGGGAAGTGTGGGCGCGGCACCGGCCAGGCGCCCGGTGGGCCCGAGGTCCCCGGTCCGCGGTTCCGGAAGGGCCGTCGCATTCCCCCGCAGGGATGTTCGAACAAGGGACATCTGTGTCAGCGGGAGCGCGACACGCCCGACCGCGTGGGTCGGAGAAACGAAGGCAGCAGAAGGAATCCGCCGGGTTCCAGAGCGTAAGAGAGACAGGACTACTGAGTAGCCATGGCGGGACAGAAGATCCGCATCCGGCTCAAGGCCTACGACCACGAGGTCATCGACTCCTCGGCGAAGAAGATCGTCGAGACGGTGACCCGCACTGGTGCGTCGGTCGCGGGCCCGGTGCCGCTGCCCACTGAGAAGAACGTGTACTGCGTCATCAAGTCGCCGCACAAGTACAAGGACTCGCGCGAGCACTTCGAGATGCGCACGCACAAGCGCCTGATCGACATTCTCGACCCGACCCCCAAGACCGTTGACTCTTTGATGCGACTCGACCTCCCGGCCGGTGTCGACATCGAGATCAAGCTCTGAGGCTGGTGGGCTGAGAATGGCTAAGCAGATCAAGGGCATCCTGGGCGAGAAGCTCGGCATGACGCAGGTGTGGGACGAGAACAACCGTGTTGTTCCGGTCACCGTCGTCAAGGCCGGCCCCAACGTCGTGACCCAGGTTCGTACGAACGACGTCGACGGCTACGAGTCGGTCCAGATCGCCTTCGGCGAGATCGACCCGCGCAAGGTGAACAAGCCCCTCAAGGGCCACTTCGCCAAGGCCGACGTCACCCCGCGTCGTCACCTCGTCGAGATCCGCACCGCGGACGCCTCCGAGTACACGCTGGGCCAGGAGATCACCGCCGAGGTGTTCGAGGCCGGCGTGAAGGTCGACGTCACCGGCAAGAGCAAGGGCAAGGGCTTCGCCGGTGTCATGAAGCGCCACAACTTCCGTGGCCTCGGCGCCGGACACGGCACCCAGCGCAAGCACCGCTCGCCCGGTTCCATCGGTGGCTGCGCCACCCCGGGCCGCGTGTTCAAGGGCCTCCGCATGGCGGGTCGCATGGGCAACGAGCGGGTCACCACCCAGAACCTGACCGTCCACGCCGTTGACGCGGAGAAGGGTCTGCTGCTCATCAAGGGCGCGGTTCCCGGTCCGAACGGCGGCCTCGTCCTGGTCCGCACCGCGGCCAAGGGGGCCTGAGGTAACCGATGAGCACTGTTGACATCCTTTCGCCGGCTGGCGAGAAGGCCGGTTCCGTCGAGCTCCCCGCGGAGATCTTCGACGCCAAGGTCAGCGTTCCGCTGATCCACCAGGTCGTCGTCGCGCAGCTGGCCGCTGCCCGCCAGGGCACGCACAAGACCAAGACCCGCGGTGAAGTCCGTGGTGGTGGCAAGAAGCCGTACCGCCAGAAGGGCACCGGTCGCGCCCGCCAGGGTTCGACCCGCGCGCCGCAGTTCGCCGGTGGTGGCGTCGTGCACGGTCCCGTGCCGCGCGACTACTCGCAGCGCACCCCGAAGAAGATGAAGGCCGCCGCCCTGCGCGGTGCCCTCACCGACCGGGCGCGTCACAACCGCATCCACGTCGTCTCCGGCGTGGTCGAGGGTGACATCTCCACGAAGGCCGCCAAGACGCTGTTCGGCAAGATCTCGGAGCGCAAGAACCTGCTCCTGGTCGTCGAGCGCAGCGACGAGGCCGCGTGGCTGTCCGCCCGCAACCTGCCCCAGGTCCACATCCTGGAGCCGGGCCAGCTGAACACGTACGACGTTCTCGTCTCGGACGACGTGGTCTTCACCCAGGCCGCTTTCGAGTCCTTCGTCGCCGGCCCGAAGGCCAACGACACCGAAGGGAGCGAGGTCTGATGGCCATCCGTCACCCCGCTATCGCCTCGAAGGCCGCCAAGGCCGCCAAGGCCGCGCGCGTCGCCAAGGCGCGCCGTCACGCCGCCGAGGGCAAGAACACCGTCGAGACCCCGCTGAGCAAGTCGTACACGGACCCCCGTGACGTCCTGCTGAAGCCGGTCGTCTCCGAGAAGAGCTACGCGCTCCTCGACGAGAACAAGTACACGTTCATCGTCGACCCGAACGCCAACAAGACCCAGATCAAGCAGGCCGTCCAGGCGGTCTTCGACGTCAAGGTCACCGGGGTCAACACGATCAACCGCCAGGGCAAGCGCAAGCGGACCCGCTCGGGCTTCGGCCAGCGTGCCGCCACCAAGCGCGCGATCGTGACCCTCGCCGAGGGCGACCGTATCGACATCTTCGGCGGTCCGACCGCGTAAGCGGGTCGGATCGTCCGATATCGGACGAGGACTGAGAAATGGGAATCCGCAAGTACAAGCCGACTACGCCGGGCCGTCGTGGCGCCAGCGTCGCCGACTTCGTCGAGGTCACGCGGTCCACGCCGGAGAAGTCGCTGGTCCGCCCCCTGCACAGCAAGGGCGGCCGTAACAACGCCGGTCGTGTGACCGTTCGCCACCAGGGTGGCGGACACAAGCGCGCCTACCGCGTGATCGACTTCCGTCGTCACGACAAGGACGGCGTGCCGGCGAAGGTCGCGCACATCGAGTACGACCCCAACCGCACCGCGCGCATCGCGCTGCTGCACTACGCCGACGGCGAGAAGCGCTACATCCTCGCCCCGCGCAACCTGCAGCAGGGTGACCGCGTCGAGAACGGTCCCGGGGCCGACATCAAGCCGGGCAACAACCTCGCCCTGCGCAACATCCCGGTCGGTACCACCCTGCACGCCATCGAGCTGCGTCCGGGCGGCGGCGCCAAGTTCGCCCGCTCGGCCGGTGCCTCCGTGCAGCTGCTCGCGAAGGAGGGCGCCTACGCCCACCTGCGCATGCCGTCCGGTGAGGTCCGCCTGGTCGACGTCCGCTGCCGCGCCACCATCGGCGAGGTCGGCAACGCCGAGCAGAGCAACATCAACTGGGGCAAGGCCGGCCGTAAGCGGTGGCTGGGCGTCCGCCCGACCGTCCGTGGTGTCGTGATGAACCCGGTCGACCACCCGCACGGTGGTGGTGAGGGCCGGACCTCCGGTGGCCGCCACCCTGTGTCCCCGTGGGGCAAGAAGGAAGGCCGTACTCGTTCGCCCAAGAAGGCGTCGAACAAGTACATCGTCCGCCGCCGCAAGACGAACAAGAAGCGCTAAGGACGGGTTGAGATGCCTCGTAGCTTGAAGAAGGGGCCCTTCGTCGACGACCACCTGATCAAGAAGGTGGACACGCAGAACGAAGCCGGCACCAAGAACGTCATCAAGACCTGGTCCCGTCGCTCGATGATCGTCCCGGCCATGCTCGGCCACACGATCGCGGTGCACAACGGCAAGACCCACATCCCGGTGTTCGTCACCGAGTCGATGGTCGGCCACAAGCTCGGCGAGTTCTCGCCGACCCGCACCTTCCGGGGCCACGTCAAGGAAGACCGGAAGTCGAAGCGCCGCTAGTAGCGGATCGCATTCAGACACGTAAGTAACTCTGAAGGGACAACCATGGAAGCCAGGGCCCAGGCGCGGTACATCCGCGTCACGCCCATGAAGGCCCGCCGTGTGGTGGACCTCATCCGTGGCATGGATGCCACGGAGGCCCAGGCTGTTCTGCGATTCGCTCCGCAGGCAGCCTCCGTGCCGGTCGGCAAGGTGCTCGACAGCGCCATCGCCAACGCCGCGCACAACTACGACCACACCGACGCCGACAGCCTCTACATCTCCGAGGCGTACGTCGACGAGGGCCCGACCCTGAAGCGGTTCCGGCCGCGTGCCCAGG
Organism: Streptomyces sp. NPDC046759; assembly: GCF_040645475.1. Lineage (NCBI taxonomy): Bacteria > Bacillati > Actinomycetota > Actinomycetes > Kitasatosporales > Streptomycetaceae > Streptomyces > Streptomyces sp. NPDC046759. The sequence continues at coordinate 167,489 of NZ_JBEYYJ010000020.1, forward strand.
GCCGTGCCTACCGGATCCGCAAGCGGACCAGCCACATCACCGTGGTCGTCAGCAGCAAGGAAGGAACCCGGTAATGGGCCAGAAGGTAAACCCGCACGGGTTCCGGCTCGGTGTCACGACCGACTTCAAGTCGCGTTGGTACGCCGACAAGCTGTACAAGGACTACGTCAAGGAAGACGTCGCCATCCGTCGGATGATGACGTCCGGCATGGAGCGCGCCGGCATCTCGAAGGTCGAGATCGAGCGCACCCGTGACCGTGTGCGTGTGGACATCCACACCGCTCGTCCGGGCATCGTCATCGGCCGCCGTGGCGCCGAGGCCGACCGCATCCGCGGTGACCTCGAGAAGCTCACGGGCAAGCAGGTCCAGCTGAACATCCTCGAGGTCAAGAACCCCGAGACCGACGCTCAGCTGGTTGCCCAGGCCGTCGCCGAGCAGCTCTCCTCCCGCGTCTCCTTCCGCCGCGCCATGCGTAAGAGCATGCAGTCGGCGATGAAGGCCGGCGCCAAGGGCATCAAGATCCAGTGCGGTGGCCGCCTCGGCGGCGCCGAGATGTCCCGCTCGGAGTTCTACCGCGAGGGCCGCGTGCCCCTGCACACGCTCCGCGCGAACGTGGACTACGGCTTCTTCGAGGCCAAGACGACCTTCGGCCGCATCGGTGTGAAGGTCTGGATCTACAAGGGCGACGTCAAGAACATCGCCGAGGTCCGCGCCGAGAACGCTGCGGCCCGTGCGGGTAACCGCCCGGCCCGTGGCGGTGCAGACCGCCCGGCCCGTGGTGGCCGCGGTGGCGAGCGGCGCGGTCGCAAGCCGCAGCAGGCTGCCGGCGCCGAGGCCCCCAAGGCCGAGGCCCCCGCCGCTCCGGCTGAGAGCACCGGAACGGAGGCCTGACCGACATGCTGATCCCCCGTAGGGTCAAGCACCGCAAGCAGCACCACCCGAAGCGCCGCGGTGAGGCCAAGGGCGGTACGACGGTTGCGTTCGGCGAGTACGGCATCCAGGCCCTCACGCCGGCATACGTGACCAACCGTCAGATCGAGGCGGCCCGTATCGCGATGACCCGCCACATCAAGCGTGGCGGCAAGGTCTGGATCAACATCTACCCGGACCGTCCCCTCACCAAGAAGCCTGCCGAGACCCGCATGGGTTCCGGTAAGGGTTCTCCGGAGTGGTGGATCGCGAACGTGCACCCGGGCCGGGTCATGTTCGAGCTGTCGTACCCCAACGAGAAGATCGCCCGTGAGGCGCTGACCCGTGCGGCCCACAAGCTGCCGATGAAGTGCCGGATCGTCAAGCGCGAGGCAGGTGAAGCGTGATGTCGGCCGGTACCAAGGCGTCCGAGCTGCGCGAGCTGGACAACGAGGAGCTTCTGGCGAAGCTCCGCGAGGCCAAGGAAGAGCTGTTCAACCTCCGCTTCCAGGCGGCGACCGGGCAGCTCGAGAACCACGGCCGTCTCAAGGCGGTCCGCAAGGACATCGCCCGGATCTACACCCTCATGCGTGAGCGTGAGCTCGGCATCGAGACGGTGGAGAACGCCTGATGAGCGAGAGCAACGTGACTGAGAACCAGGAAGCCCGCGGTTTCCGCAAGACCCGTGAGGGTCTCGTCGTCAGCGACAAGATGGACAAGACCGTCGTCGTCGCCGTCGAGGACCGCGTCAAGCACGCGCTGTACGGCAAGGTCATCCGCCGTACCAACAAGCTCAAGGCGCACGACGAGCAGAACGCCGCGGGTGTCGGCGACCGCGTCCTCCTCATGGAGACCCGGCCGCTGTCCGCGACGAAGCGCTGGCGCGTCGTCGAGATCCTCGAGAAGGCCAAGTAATTTCCTGCGGGACACACCCGCAGGTCAGTTCCGCCAGGCTCGGCAGGGGTCCTCGCACTGAGGCCCCTGCCGGGAACCGGCAGACGATCAGGAGATAGACGTGATCCAGCAGGAGTCGCGACTGCGTGTCGCCGACAACACTGGTGCGAAGGAGATCCTTTGCATCCGTGTGCTCGGTGGCTCCGGTCGCCGCTACGCGGGCATCGGTGACGTCATCGTCGCCACCGTCAAGGACGCGATCCCCGGTGGCAACGTGAAGAAAGGTGACGTCGTCAAGGCGGTCATCGTTCGCACCGTCAAGGAGCGCCGCCGTCCGGACGGCTCGTACATCCGCTTCGACGAGAACGCCGCCGTCATTCTGAAGAACGACGGCGACCCTCGCGGCACCCGCATCTTCGGCCCGGTCGGCCGTGAGCTGCGCGAGAAGAAGTTCATGAAGATCATCTCGCTCGCGCCGGAGGTGCTGTAAGCATGAAGATCAAGAAGGGCGACCTGGTCCAGGTCATCACCGGCAAGGACAAGGGCAAGCAGGGCAAGGTCATTGCCGCTTACCCGCGCGAGGACCGTGTCCTGGTCGAGGGTGTCAACCGGGTCAAGAAGCACACCAAGGCCGGTCCGACCGCTCGCGGTTCCCAGGCCGGCGGCATCGTGACCACCGAGGCGCCGATCCACGTCTCCAACGTCCAGCTGGTCGTGGAGAAGGACGGTCAGAAGGTCGTCACGCGTGTCGGCTACCGCTTCGACGAAGAGGGCAACAAGATCCGCGTTGCCAAGCGGACGGGTGAGGACATCTGATGGCTACCACCACCACTCCGCGTCTGAAGCAGAAGTACCGCGAGGAGATCGCGGGCAAGCTGCGTGACGAGTTCAAGTACGAGAACGTCATGCAGGTTCCCGGCCTCGTCAAGATCGTGGTCAACATGGGTGTCGGCGACGCCGCCCGTGACTCGAAGCTGATCGAGGGCGCGATCCGCGACCTGACCACCATCACCGGTCAGAAGCCGGCCGTCACCAAGGCCCGCAAGTCCATCGCGCAGTTCAAGCTGCGCGAGGGTCAGCCGATCGGTGCCCACGTCACGCTCCGTGGCGACCGCATGTGGGAGTTCCTGGACCGCACCCTGTCGCTCGCGCTGCCGCGCATCCGCGACTTCCGCGGCCTGTCCCCCAAGCAGTTCGACGGCCGTGGCAACTACACCTTCGGTCTCACGGAGCAGGTCATGTTCCACGAGATCGACCAGGACAAGATCGACCGTACCCGGGGCATGGACATCACCGTGGTCACCACGGCGACCAACGACGCTGAGGGCCGCGCGCTCCTTCGTCACCTCGGCTTCCCGTTCAAGGAGGCGTGAGCGAGATGGCGAAGAAGGCTCTGATCGCTAAGGCTGCTCGCAAGCCCAAGTTCGGTGTGCGTGGCTACACGCGCTGCCAGCGCTGCGGCCGTCCGCACTCCGTGTACCGCAAGTTCGGCCTGTGCCGCGTGTGCCTTCGTGAGATGGCTCACCGTGGCGAGCTGCCGGGCGTGACCAAGAGCTCCTGGTAATCCCTGCTTTCAGGGATTCCTGAAGCTCTCGGTAAGCATCTGGGTCGGCAGGGGCCCTTCTCCGCATGCCGTAGGCTTGTGGGGTTGGGCGTCTGCCGCGCCCGTACGACTTACTACGCCGTAGGTCCACCGCGCCGCACCCGTCCCGTCTCGGATCGGGGAGAGGGATGGCGCACCAGGAAACCCCGGCGAGAGAGGCCGAAGGCCAATTCATGACCATGACTGATCCGATCGCAGACATGCTTACGCGTCTGCGGAACGCGAACTCGGCATACCACGACTCCGTGACGATGCCGGCATCGAAGATCAAGTCGCACATCGCGGAGATCCTCCAGCAGGAGGGCTTCATCACGGGCTGGCGCGTCGAGGACGCCGAGGTCGGCAAGAACCTCGTCCTCGAGCTGAAGTTCGGCCCGAACCGTGAGCGCTCCATCGCGGGCATCAAGCGGATCTCCAAGCCCGGTCTCCGGGTGTACGCGAAGTCCACCAACCTGCCCAAGGTGCTGGGCGGCCTCGGCGTGGCGATCATCTCCACGTCGCACGGGCTCCTCACCGACAAGCAGGCCGGCAAGAAGGGCGTGGGTGGGGAAGTCCTCGCCTACGTCTGGTAACGGAAGGGAACGGAGGAAACAGCTATGTCGCGTATTGGCAAGCTCCCCATCACGGTTCCCGCCGGCGTGGACGTCACCATCGACGGCCGTACGGTCTCGGTCAAGGGCCCCAAGGGCACGCTGACCCACACCGTTGTCGCGCCGATCGACATCGTCAAGGGCGAGGACGGCACCCTGCAGGTGACCCGCCCGAACGACGAGCGTCAGAACAAGGCCCTGCACGGCCTGTCCCGCACGCTGGTGGCGAACATGATCACCGGCGTGACCCAGGGTTACGTGAAGAAGCTCGAGATCAGCGGTGTCGGTTACCGCGTGACGGCCAAGGGTTCGAACCTCGAGTTCGCGCTCGGCTACAGCCACCCGATCACGGTCGAGGCGCCCGAGGGCATCACCTTCAAGGTGGAGACCCCGACCCGCTTCCAGGTCGAGGGCATCGACAAGCAGAAGGTCGGCGAGGTTGCGGCCAACATCCGCAAGCTGCGCAAGCCTGACCCGTACAAGGCCAAGGGCGTCAAGTACGAGGGCGAAGTCATCCGCCGCAAGGTCGGAAAGGCGGGTAAGTAAGCCATGGCATACGGGCAGAAGATCCTCAAGGGCGACGCCTACAAGCGCGCCGCGATCAAGCGCCGTCACATCCGGATCCGCAAGCGGATCTCCGGTACGGCGGAGCGTCCCCGTCTGGTCGTGACCCGCTCCAACCGCCACATCGTGGCGCAGGTGATCGACGACCTCAAGGGCCACACCCTGGCTTCCGCGTCCACGCTCGACGCGTCGGTCCGTGGTGGCGAGGGCGACAAGTCCGCGCAGGCCAAGCAGGTCGGCGCCCTGGTCGCCGAGCGCGCCAAGGCCGCCGGTGTCGAGGCTGTCGTGTTCGACCGTGGTGGCAACCAGTACGCCGGGCGCATCGCCGCCCTGGCGGACGCCGCCCGCGAAGCCGGGCTCAAGTTCTGAGCCTGCCGTAGCTAGCGGAAACAGAGAGAGGTAATTCCAATGGCTGGACCCCAGCGCCGCGGTGGCGGTGCCGGTGGCGGCGAGCGGCGGGACCGGAAGGGCCGTGACGGCGGCGCTGCTGCCGCCGAGAAGACCGCGTACGTTGAGCGCGTCGTCGCGATCAACCGCGTCGCCAAGGTTGTGAAGGGTGGTCGTCGCTTCAGCTTCACCGCGCTGGTCGTGGTGGGCGACGGTGACGGCACCGTGGGTGTCGGTTACGGCAAGGCCAAGGAGGTGCCGGCCGCCATCGCCAAGGGCGTTGAGGAGGCCAAGAAGCACTTCTTCAAGGTCCCCCGTATCCAGGGCACCATCCCGCACCCGATCCAGGGTGAGAAGGCTGCCGGCGTCGTGCTGCTCAAGCCCGCGTCCCCGGGTACCGGTGTTATCGCCGGTGGTCCGGTGCGTGCCGTGCTCGAGTGCGCCGGTATCCACGACGTGCTGTCGAAGTCGCTCGGCTCCGACAACGCCATCAACATCGTGCACGCGACCGTGGAGGCCCTGAAGGGCCTGCAGCGTCCCGAGGAGATCGCGGCCCGCCGTGGTCTGCCGCTCGAGGACGTCGCCCCCGCGGCTCTTCTCCGTGCGCGTGCCGGGGCGGGTGCGTAATCATGGCGCAGCTCAAGATCACGCAGGTCAAGTCCTACATCGGCAGCAAGCAGAACCACCGTGACACCCTGCGCTCCCTTGGTCTCAAGGGCATCAACACGCAGGTCGTCAAGGAGGACCGCCCCGAGTTCCGCGGCATGGTGCACACCGTCCGCCACCTCGTGACGGTCGAGGAGGTCGACTGATCATGGCGGAGCAGAACCCGCTCAAGATCCACAACCTCCGTCCCGCCCCGGGCGCCAAGACCGCCAAGACCCGTGTGGGTCGTGGTGAGGCGTCGAAGGGTAAGACGGCCGGTCGTGGTACCAAGGGCACCAAGGCCCGCTACCAGGTTCCGGAGCGCTTCGAGGGTGGCCAGATGCCGCTGCACATGCGCCTCCCGAAGCTGAAGGGCTTCAAGAACCCGTTCAAGACCGAGTACCAGGTCGTGAACCTCGACAAGCTGGCCGCGCTCTACCCCGAGGGTGGCGAGGTCACGGTCGAGGGTCTGGTGGCCAAGGGTGCCGTTCGCAAGAACAGCCTCGTCAAGGTCCTCGGCCAGGGCGAGGTCTCGGTGGCGCTGCAGGTGACGGTCGACGCCGTCTCCGGCTCCGCCAAGGAGAAGATCACCGCCGCCGGCGGTACGGTCACCGAGCTGATCTGAGTTTTTCGGGTCCCTCGATGACGTGAACGATCCCGACCGGGGATACTCCACAAAAGGGGTATCCCCGGTCGGTCGTTCCTAGGGCGGTGCTCTCGCCGGTAAGGTGGCCAGCACTGCCTACTTTCACCGGGTGCTTCCCATGGGGCACCCTGAGCGGCAGTTGACCGTTAGCTATTCGTCTGTATCCGTCGAACCTCAAGACCGTCACCCTTGACGCAGTTGCGCGGGGGTCGCAGGAGGCACCGTGCTCACCGCGTTCGCCCGGGCGTTCAGGACGCCCGACCTGCGCAAGAAGCTGCTCTTCACGCTGGCCATCATCGTGGTCTACCGGGTCGGTACCCACATTCCGATCCCCGGCGTCAACTACAAGGCCGTCCAGCAGTGCGTGACCGAGGCGGGGGCCAACCAGGGCCTGTTCGGTCTCGTGAACATGTTCAGCGGCGGTGCGCTGCTGCAGATCACGGTCTTCGCGCTCGGCATCATGCCGTACATCACGGCCAGCATCATCCTTCAGCTGCTGACCGTGGTCATCCCGCGCCTGGAATCCCTGAAGAAGGAGGGCCAGGCCGGTACGGCGAAGATCACCCAGTACACCCGCTACCTGACGGTGGCCCTCGCCATCCTGCAGGGCACCGGCCTGGTCGCCACCGCCCGCAGCGGCGCGCTCTTCAACGGCTGCTCGGTCGCCTCGAGCATCGTCCCCGACCAGGCGATCTTCACGACGATCACGATGGTCATCTGCATGACGGCCGGTACGGCCGTCGTGATGTGGCTCGGTGAGCTGATCACCGACCGCGGCATCGGCAACGGCATGTCGATCCTGATGTTCATCTCGATCGCCGCGACGTTCCCGTCCGCCGTCTGGGCCATCAAGAAGCAGGGCACCCTGGCCGGTGGCTGGATCGAGTTCGGCACGGTGATCCTGGTCGGCCTGGTCATGGTCGCGCTCGTCGTCTTCGTGGAGCAGGCCCAGCGCCGCATCCCGGTGCAGTACGCCAAGCGCATGATCGGCCGTCGTTCCTACGGCGGTACGTCCACGTACATCCCGCTCAAGGTGAACCAGGCGGGTGTGATTCCCGTCATCTTCGCCTCCTCGCTGCTCTACATCCCGGCGTTGGTCGCGCAGTTCGCGGGGGGCAAGTCGAACTGGGCGGACTGGGTCAAGAACAATCTGACCAAGGGCGACCACCCGATTTACATCACTCTGTACTTCTTGCTCATCGTTTTCTTCGCGTTCTTCTACGTGGCGATCTCCTTCAACCCCGAGGAAGTCGCCGACAACATGAAGAAGTATGGTGGCTTCATCCCGGGCATCCGGGCTGGCCGACCGACCGCTGAGTACCTCAGCTACGTGCTCAACCGGATCACCTGGCCGGGTTCGCTGTATCTGGGTCTGATTGCTCTCGTGCCAACAATGGCGTTGGTCGGGTTCGGGGCGACGAACAACTTCCCGTTCGGCGGGACCAGCATCCTGATCATCGTGGGTGTCGGTCTCGAGACGGTGAAGCAGATCGAGAGCCAGCTCCAGCAGCGCAATTACGAAGGGTTCCTCCGCTGATGCGTATCGTCCTCGTCGGGCCGCCGGGTGCCGGTAAGGGAACGCAAGCCGTCCGCCTCGCCGAGAAGCTGGGCATCCCGCACATCTCCACGGGCGACCTGTTCCGGGCCAACATCAGCCAGCAGACCGAGCTGGGCAAGCTCGCGAAGTCCTACATGGACGCCGGCAACCTCGTCCCGGACGAGGTCACCATCGCGATGGCCAAGGACCGCATGGAGCAGCCGGACGCGGTGAACGGCTTCCTGTTGGACGGCTTCCCGCGCAACGTGAAGCAGGCGGAGGCGCTGGACCAGCTCCTGGAGACCGAGGGCATCAAGCTGGACGCCGTCCTCGACCTGGAGGTCCCCGAGGACGAGGTCGTCAAGCGGATCGCCGGCCGGCGCATCTGCCGCAACGACTCCTCCCACGTCTTCCACGTGACGTACAGCCCGCCGAAGAAGGAGGGCGTGTGCGACGTCTGCGGTGGTGAGCTGTACCAGCGCGACGACGACTCCGAGGACACCGTCCGCACGCGGCTCGAGGTCTACCACTCGCAGACCGAGCCGATCATCGACTACTACAAGGCGCAGGGCCTGGTCGTGACGATCTCCGCCCTGGGCCCCGTGGACGAGATCACGCGGCGGTCGATGGAGGCCCTCAAGCGCGAGAAGGCCGAGCAGTAACAGCCCGGCTCCTGCGGCCGCGGTGCCCTTCCCCGGGCTTCGTCCAGGGGTCTCCCAGGGCGCCGCGGCCGTACTGTTGTACAGATATCCCCAGCCGATGTGAGTGACGGAGAGCGCAGGCCCTCATGGTGCAGATCAAGACGCCCGAGCAGATCGCGAAGATGCGTGCGGCGGGCCTGGTCGTAGCCGCCATCCACGCGGCCACCCGTGAGGCCGCGGTGCCCGGCGCCTCCACCAAGGACCTGGACGAGGTCGCCCGCAAGGTCCTGGCCGAGCACGGCGCGAAGTCGAACTTCCTGGGGTACGGCGGTTTCCCCGCGACCATCTGCACCTCCGTGAACGAGGTCGTCGTCCACGGCATCCCGTCCGACGAGGTCGTCCTCAAGGACGGCGACATCATCTCCATCGACTGCGGCGCGATCGTGGACGGCTGGCACGGCGACGCGGCCTACACGGCGTTCGTGGGCTCCGGTCACGCTCCGGAGCTGATCGAGCTCTCCCGGGTCACCGAGGAGTCGATGTGGGCCGGTATCGCCACCATGAAGCAGGGCAGCCGGCTGGTCGACGTCTCCCGGGCGATCGAGACCTACATCCGCCGCCAGCCGAAGCCGGGCGGCGGCAGGTACGGGATCATCGAGGACTACGGCGGCCACGGCATCGGCACCGAGATGCACATGGACCCGCACCTGCTGAACTACGTCGACCGGCGCCGCGGGAAGGGCCCCAAGCTGGTGCCCGGCTTCTGCCTCGCGATCGAGCCGATGGTCTCCCTCGGCACCCCGCGCACGGAGGTCCTGCCGGACGACTGGACGGTCATCACCACCGACGGCACCTGGTCCTCGCACTGGGAGCACTCGGTGGCCCTGACGGCCGAGGGCCCGCTGGTGCTGACGGCCCCGGACGGGGGCAGGGCGAAGCTCGCCGAGTACGGCATCACGGCCGCTCCCGATCCCCTCGCATAGCGATCACCCGCATGGGGCAGACTTCCTCGATTCGCGTTTCCAGGTGCGCCGACGTAGACTGACTCGTCGGCTCTCGTGCACCCGCATGTCCGCATGCCCCTCGTGAGCCGATCAAGGTAGTCGATTCGAAGGGCGAAGCGTGGCCAAGAAGCAAGGTGCCATCGAGATCGAGGGCACTGTCGTCGAGTCTCTTCCGAACGCCATGTTCAAGGTCGAGCTCCAGAACGGCCACCAGGTCCTGGCACACATCAGCGGCAAGATGCGTATGCACTACATCCGCATCCTCCCTGACGACCGGGTCGTGGTGGAGCTGTCTCCGTACGACCTGACGCGTGGCCGGATCGTCTACCGCTACAAGTAGATCTTGCCCGCATCCCGCCGTAGGTGGGGTGGTGGCACTGACCCGGAGAACCTCAATCCCATGAAGGTCAAGCCGAGCGTCAAGAAGATCTGCGACAAGTGCAGGGTGATCCGCCGTCACGGCCGGGTCATGGTCATCTGCGAGAACCCGCGCCACAAGCAGCGCCAGGGCTGACGCACGACCATCACCCTCTGCACCTCCATCGCAGAGATTCGCGCGACGCGAGCTGAATATGTTCATACGCAGAGCCCAAGTCTGCTCAAGGCTTGACACCCCCGGTTCGGAGGCCGGGGACCCGGTTCGTACCTGGTACGGCGGCCGGGATCCGGTTCTGTGGAAGACCTCCGACGATTCACCAGGAGCCATTGAATGGCACGCGTTTCCGGTGTCGACATCCCGCGCGACAAGCGCGTGGAGATCGCCCTCACCTACGTGTTCGGCATCGGCCGGACCCTCTCGAAGGAGACGCTGGCTGCGACCGGCGTCGACCCGAACACCCGCGTTCGTGACCTGACCGAAGAGCAGCTGGTCGCGATCCGCGAGTACGTCGACAACAACATCAAGACCGAGGGTGACCTCCGTCGCGAGATCCAGGCCGACATCCGCCGCAAGGTCGAGATCGGCACCTACCAGGGTCTCCGTCACCGTCGCGGTCTGCCTGTCCGCGGTCAGCGCACCAGCACCAACGCCCGCACCCGCAAGGGCCCGCGTCGCGCCATCGCCGGCAAGAAGAAGCCGGGCAAGAAGTAGTCCGCAGCGGACACCTGTCCACGGTCTTCGCTGTAGGACCGACCACCTCCCGTAGGAGTTAGTAGATGCCCCCCAAGGGTCGTCAGGGCGCTGCCAAGAAGGTGCGCCGCAAGGAAAAGAAGAACGTCGCTCACGGCCACGCGCACATCAAGAGCACGTTCAACAACACGATCGTCTCGATCACGGACCCGTCCGGCAACGTGATCTCCTGGGCCTCCGCCGGCCACGTCGGCTTCAAGGGCTCCCGGAAGTCCACGCCGTTCGCCGCGCAGATGGCCGCCGAGTCGGCTGCCCGCCGCGCTCAGGAGCACGGCATGCGCAAGGTCGACGTGTTCGTCAAGGGCCCGGGCTCCGGTCGTGAGACCGCGATCCGCTCCCTGCAGGCCACGGGCCTCGAGGTCGGCTCCATCCAGGACGTCACCCCGACCCCGCACAACGGCTGCCGCCCGCCGAAGCGCCGCCGCGTCTGAGGCACGGCCGCTCAGGTCTCCGGGCGGTACGGCTCCAAAGAGTCGTACCGCCCGTACCCTTGCAGTACCCCCGTGTTTTTCGCGCACGGGTCTTGTCGGGCGTCATATAGCGGGCGCCCACGACTGAAGGATCTGATCCACACATGCTGATCGCTCAGCGACCCTCGTTGACCGAAGAGGTCGTCGACGAGTTCCGCTCCCGGTTCGTGATCGAGCCGCTGGAGCCGGGCTTCGGCTACACCCTCGGCAACTCCCTCCGCCGTACCCTCCTGTCCTCGATCCCGGGTGCCGCCGTCACCTCGATCCGCATCGACGGTGTCCTGCACGAGTTCACCACCGTGCCGGGCGTCAAGGAGGACGTCACCGACCTGATCCTCAACATCAAGCAGCTGGTCGTCTCCTC
>NZ_JBEYYJ010000021.1:0-159555 GCF_040645475.1 Streptomyces sp. NPDC046759
AGAGGACGGTCTCCTGGCTGGCCGGCTGCCGCCGCCTGCACCGCCGCTACGAGCGCAAGGCCGTGCACTTCCTGGCCTTCGTCGGCATCGCCGCAGCTCTCATCGGCTACCGCCGACTCACCAACTGCTCCCCGCGCCCGCGGGGATGGTTCCACCCACAACCGGTCCGTGCGCGAGGCCTGCGTGTGCTCCCGGGCCCGTCTCATCTGATCTGGTTCGTAGTCGAGGTTGTGACCTGCGAGGACCAGATCACTCGAGACGGTGAGTTTCTTCGAATCTCATGTGATCTGGTCCGTTGTCTCAGTCGATGTGGTCCGCCGGTGGTGTTTCGAAAGTGACACCAGGGCTGCAGGTTGAGGCAGGACTGGTTATCCGTCCGTAAGGCGTGTCACCAGGTCCATGGCTTCCTGGGTGAGTTTGATGTGCAGGCCGGTGCTGTCCTGCGTGGCGACCTGGGTGAAGCTGCCCTCGTGCCACCAGAACACTGAGGGGCTCAGTGCGCCCGGTGACTCCTCGAACCCCGCGGCGGCGAACCGGGCCATGGTCTGGAGCGATGGGGCCACGCTTTTGTCGCGGATGACGTGGAAGGCGAGTTGGTGCCGGTGTGGCAGTGCGACCAGGATCCCGTTCGGCACCAGCGCGTCCTTGGTGTAGCGGCGGACGACCTCGTCGAGGACCAGGCCGAGGCTCGCGATGAAGTATGAGCCGCCCATCAGCACGTCGAAGTGAGTGCCGTCCTTGTCCTTGACCACTTTGTGCTTGTCAACGCGGACGGTCCGGAGGTTCTGGAATGCACGATCCCGAAGGGCTGTGAGATCACCCAGCTCGGCAAGGGAGTCTGCGGTCAGCATGTCGACGGTTTCCGGGAGGTCGAGCGCCAGCACCTCCAGGAGTCCCGGGACCGACTGGGGAGCGTACCCGAAGGCCTTCAGGCTCGCGGGATCGCCGGGGATGAAGCGGGGGTAGAGCTGGGCCAGGAGTTGTTCGTGCGGCAGGGTCTTGAGAGCCTGCGGTCCATTCATCGAACGGATGGCCCGGTCGACATGCTCGTCTACCAGCGTCCGCCAGCTCCGAGGGCCCCGGCTGTCGTTGTGGCACACCGCCGCGAGATTGGAGAGACCGAAGCGCCAACCCGCGTCCGCGGTCGCGCGTCCCGGTCCGACCGTCACCTCGATGCCGCGCTCCGCGAAAGCTTCGCGGACGAAGGTGCGCAACCGGGCAGCCTCTCCCTCGGACAGGAACGCGAATTCTCCGTCGCGCGGTTGGTCCATCCCCTCACGACGCTCTCCGCGCCGAAATATCCCCACCAGGTCCCCAATCGCTCGAAGATTTGGATCATAGCCCCGACCGAGCCAGGCGCCTTGTTCAGGCGTCCACGCCCGGTGGGTATCGCACACCGAGGCTCCTCCATGAGGCCCGATTCCTCCTCCATGCCCGGGACGCGACCATCTGAGATCACAAGCGACCCGGACCAGATCATGTGAGATTGGGTCCAGGTCGACCGAGACGGGACACTCCCCGCGCCCGCGGGGATGGTCCCAACGGCCTGCAGTTCGCGAGAATCGTCGGCCAGTGCTCCCCGCGCCTGCGGGGATGGTCCCTGGCCGACCTTGGCGTTCGGGTCCTCAGCCTGGTGCTCCCCGCGCCTGCCGGGGATGGTCCCTCGATCTCCTCCGTCAGCTCCTCCGAGCGGCGGTGCTCCCCGCGCCCGCGGGGACCGTCCCACCCCACAAGCTGAAGTAGGCGTTCACGGATAGGGTGTTGCCTCCCAGCTCTCGCTCCGGCGCCTCGGTCCCCCTTTGGTCGCCCGGCTCCTCGCCCTCGGCGCGGCGGCGGAAGACCAGCACATCGGCGACGACGTCGGTGTCGGCGGTCTCCCCGAAGGTGCTCGCCGGCAGCCGGTAGGCGGCCGCCAGGTCGGCCCCAGCGGGAGATGGCCCGGTGGCCGGAGGTGTCCTCGCCGTCCAGGGTCCACCGTGAGGTGATCACGGCCATGTAGCCGCCCGGCCGCAGCAGCGCGAGCTGCTTGATGATGAACCCGTTGTGCAGAGAGTGTCCGGTCGCGCCGTAGCGGCGCTCCCCGAACGGGGCCTGCGCGAACGGCACGTTCCCGATCACCGCATCGAACGTGCCGACCGGGGCGTCGGTAGCGGTGAACGACTCGGGCAGCACATTGGCGTGCGGGTAGATCCGGGCCGCGATCGCCGCGGTGGTGGGGTCCAGCTCGATGCCCGTCAGACGCACGGCCTGTGGGGCCACCCCGAAGAATGCGCCGGACCCGCACCCGGCCTCCAGGACCTCCCACCGTCGAAACCGTACGCGGCCAGGCCCTGCCACATCGCCTCGGCGACGCCTTGCGGGGTGAGCGTCAGCGCCGCCCTCGGCTCGCCGTCCTCCTCCGCCGCACGGAGGCCCGGCCGCGGCCGCCGGTTACCCAGAGCGGTCAGCAGCGTCTGCCGCTCCCTTTCGGGCTCCCTGACGTGCCGGACGGCGTCCGAGTGCTTCTGGGTGGCGGCAGCGAGAGCCTCGGCGGCGTACGTCTCATCACCGGGCGCCCGGCGACGGGCCTCCCGTTCCTTCTCGGCGCTTTTACTGACGGTTTCAAAATGCGTTCGGCGGGAGACTAGAGGCGCTTCCACGCTGCCTGCCATCCTCGCCGCCGTGGCCGACAGCCTCTCGTTGGACACCTGCGTTCGTCGGTCGACTCAACGTGGGATGGGGCTGCCCTCTCGTGGTGAGGCGTTCCCGTGAGCAGTCGCGGTCAGAAGGAGCATCATGGCGATCTTGGTAACCGGAGCCACCGGTAATGTCGGCCGGAACGTGGTCCGGCGACTCGTCGAGGCCGGCGCGGAGGTGCGGGCTCTGACCCGCAGCCCACGCGCGGCCGCGTTCCCGGAATCAGTGCGCGTGATTGGGGGAGATCTCATGCAACCGGAATCACTCGCCGAAGCGTTGAAGGGCGTCGACCGGATGTATCTCTTCCCGGTCGCCGAAACGGCATGGGAAGTGGTTGCCTTGGCACGGCAGGCCAGCATGCGCCGGATTGTGGTGCTGTCCTCTGGGGCTGTCACGACAGGCTTCGACAGCGACTTCCACTTGCCGGTCGAACAGGCCGTAGAGGCGTCAGGGTTGGAGTGGACTTACGTGCGCCCCGGCGAGTTCGCGATGAACAAGCTGGCCCTGTGGGGTCCGTCCATCCGTGCTGAGGACGTGGTGCGTGACCCCAATCCCGACGCGGCCTGGTGCCCTGTGCACGAGCAGGACATCGCTGATGTCGCGGCCCTGGCTCTGCTGGAGGATGGACACTGCGGACGGGCGTACACCCTCAACGGACCCGAAATGTTGTCGCATCGTCGACAGGTTGAACTCATCGCCGAGGCTGTCGGGCACCCGATCCGTTTTGAAGTCGTGAGCCGGGACGAGGCACTGGAGAGTTACCGCAAGCAAGGTGGCTTCGCAGCAGCGAACGCAGATTTCCTCCTCGGTTTCGAGGACTATTCAGGCGGCGAGGCAGACCTGCAGGCACTCAAGGAATTCGATCCGACCGCGGCGGGCCCGGCGCCCACAGCCGAGGAGGCCACCGGGGTCCCGGCCCGTACGTTCGCCCAGTGGGCCCACGACCATGCCCGGGATCTCCTTCCCGACTGACGGTTTCATGAGGCTGACCGGAGCTTTCGAAGGCAGATGATGCTGCACGCCAGGGTCAACAACCCTGGTGGATGTCGGCGTCGTTCGTAGCGGACACGGAGCCGTTTGAACTGGTGCAGCCAGCCGAAGGCACGCTCGACCACCCAGCGCACCTTGCCAAGCCCCGAACCGTGGGGGACGCCGCGTCGGGCGATCACCGGCTTGATGCCGCGTTTCCCTAGCAGGCGGCGGTACTTGTCGAAGTCGTAGCCCCTGTGGGCGTAGATGGGCCGGGGTTTGCGGTGGGGACGTCCCTGTTGACCCCGGATCGGTGGGATGACGTCGATCAGTGGCAGGAGCTGGGTGACGTCGTGGCGGTTGCCGCCGGTGAGCGTGACGGCAAGAGTCCGTGGTCGTGATGGTTGCTCTTGCCGACGTCGAGGCCGAGGAAGACGCCCGTGGCGTCGTGTCGATCACCGTGCCCCCATGTTTCGATGCGTGCCGGCCTCGGCGGTGGGGCCGTTCGCGCGCCTCCAGGTCATGCAGGCCTGCCGCCCGCGAGTTGCCCGGCATGCGCCGGGCCGGGCAGTGGCCGAACCTCTGATCAGCGTCTTCGACGGCACCCCTCGGGCCCGGCGACACCACCCCAGGTCATCCGATCGACGGGGGCAACGGTCATGCCGGGCCTGGAGGCCAGCGGCCGCCTTGCAGGACCGCGAAACCGATGACGAGGCGGCGCCGTGCGACTGGCCCCGGCGCGGGACCAGCAGCTACCGCACCGCGAAATGGGATCCGCGCCAACGCGCTCACCGCCATAGCATGGCGGACCGGGCGTACCCTGCCGGGTTGGTGTCGGCAGACTTACGCCCACGACTCCCCACCGGCACGGCAAGGAGGTCACCGATGGACGATCCCGACTGGTATATAGACGAGAACCTTTCCATAGAGGACGTCATCTGGGAGCCGGTGGAGAAGTGGGGTGACACCGTCTACGGCCGCGGTACGACCAAAGAGGACGGCGCTTCCGCCGTCGTCATCCGGTATCCAGGAGAAGACCGGGTCGTGATCGCGCCCGACGAATGGTGGGCCACCGACTGCTTCAATCTCTGGATCGCTGACGACATGCTCAGCGATCCGGGCGAGCGGGCCTGGACATTCGGCGACGCCCACGTGCGAGTGAGCGCCTACACCGGCGCCTGCTACGTCCTGATCGAACGGGGCGAGTGCGACTACGCCCTGGAGCGAGTCGACACCTACCCCTCCGCGGTCGTTAAGGCCGCCAGCCACGGACTCAGTAAGCTGCGGGAGGATTGGCCGGACGACGCAATCCCCCTTCAAAGGGTTCAACAGCACATCGGCGTGGCCCTACGGCAGTTGTGGGCCGAGGGGCTTATCGCCGCCTCGAGCACCGCCACGGCCGTCGGGCAGGACCAGATTGCCAAGGCACTGGAAATGGACAGGCCCCTCCTCGGCCAAGTCCTCGCCGGTCAGGCGTGGCTGTGATCTGAGCTTGCGACCTCGATGGGTGCAGCCGTTACAGCTGGGTCTTTCGGGCGGGTCATGCGGGGTCTGTGATGGCGGGGGTGGTGGGGTGGGGGATGGTGCCGGCGGCCGTGTACTGGGCGGCTTGGGCGTTGAACATGGAGGCGTAGCGTCCGTTGGTGGTCATGAGTTCGTCGTGGGTGCCGTGTTCGATAAGTCGTCCGTGGTGGAGGACGTAGATGTGGTCGGCGTGGCGGACGCCGGACATGCGGTGGGTGACGAGGACGACGGCGCGGTTCGGGGCGGCGAGTCGGCGGATGCGGTCGAAGGCGGCGATTTCGGCTTCCGGGTCGAGGGCGGAGGTGGGTTCGTCCACGATGAGGACGCCGTCGTGGTGTGAGGTGGAGTTGCGCCAGTGGGTCCGCGCGAGGCCGATCTTCTGCCATTCGCCGCCGGAGAGTTCGTTGGCGCCGCGGAACATGCGGGCCAGCAGGCTGTGCAGGCCGTGGGGGAGTTTCGCGATGACCGGTCCGGCTCCTGCGTAGTCGACGGACGGCTGCAGGGTGTCGGGGTCGGCTTCCCGGGTGGGTCGTCCGATGCGGATGTTCAACGCGGCGGTGACGGGCCAGCGTTGGAAGTCCTGGGTGAGCAGTGCGACGCGGTCGAAGACCTGGAAGCGGTCCAGGGAAGCCACGTCGGCATCACCCCACAACACTGTCCCGCTCTGCGGTAGCAGCAGGCCTGACAGCACCTTCATCAGGGTGCTTTTGCCGGAGCCGTTCTCGCCGACGACGGCGGTGACCGTGCCCATGGGCAGGGTGAGGGTCACGCCGTCCAGGGCGGGGGTGTCCCGGTCCGGGTAGCGGTAGCTCACCTGGTCGAGGACGACCTGCTTGACCTGTGCCGGGATGAGATCGCCCCCGCTGGGGATAGTGCGGTGTGCCGCCTCGTTGAGGAAGCGGGCGTGGTCGCGGACGTAGAGGGACTCCTCGTGCAGCTGGTTGATGTTCATCACCAGCGCGCCCAGGCTGGCTGAGCCGGAGCGGACGGCGATGACGGCGGTCCCGGCCACGGCCAGACTCATGTGCCCGCTCGTGATCAGCACGAACATGGCCGCGTACGTCGCCGCCATGGCCAGACCGGACAGCGCGGCGGCCACCCACTCGGTGACGGCCTTGCCGGCGGCCAGCCGCTCCTGCTCGGCCTCGGCGCTCTCGGCCATCCGCTCGTAGCGGCTGAGCAGGAACGGGCCGACGGCGTGGATGCGTACCTCCTGCGCGGCGGAGCGCTCGGTGAGCAGGTTGCCGATCAGGCGGCTGGCCCGTACGTGCTCGACCCAGGTCATCACCGACACGTACCGTTCCTGCGCCACCCGCATCGCTCCCCAGCCGCGCGGCGCCGCGATCAGGATCAGCATCGGCAGCAGGACCGGGTGGAGGATGGTGAGGACGCCGGCCGTGGAGATCAAGGAGATGGTCCCGTTCAGCGCGGCCACGCAGGCGCTGATCATGCGGCGGGCGGAGGCGGTGCCGTACTGGGCGACGTCGATCAGCCGCCTGAACTCCGGGTCCTCGATGGCCTCCAGTTCCACCGAGGCGGCGGCGGCCAGGTACTGGGTGGTGGCGATCCGCTCGACCAGCGGCTCCAGCCGGCCCGCCCGCGAAGTGGACCATCCGGCCAGGGCCGAGTTGGCCACGGCCGCTGCTGCGGCGGCGAGCAGGCCCGGCAGGACCGCGTGCAACCGATGCTCAGGAGTGCCCGAGCCGAGCAGCGCGTGCATGACGGCGTTGATGGCGAGCAACCCGACCGCCGCAGCGACACCCTGCCCCACCTCGCTGATGGCGACCGTGAGCAGAGCGCGCCGGTCCGCCTGCCACGCCATCCGCAAGGTCGCCCCGACCAGCCTCGGCATAGAGCGCAGCGCCGACAGCATCGTCAGGTCCAGCCGGGCACGCTCGTGTTCCGACCAGCCGAGGTCGTAGCGCAAAGGACCGCCGAAGAGTTCCTGCTCGGCGTCGGAGACCTCCGGCTCGGCCATCCGCACCCGCCCGAAAAACCTCTTCACCAGGCCCCTCCCGACCTGCACCAGCTCAGCGCCCGGAAAGCCGGCGCGGGCAATCGCCCCGCCATCGTGACCGTGCCCATCCGCGCAGGAGCCCCGCAGTGGAAGGTGTCGCGGTACGAGTACTCCTTGCCCCGTGCCACGTGAGGAGGAGTCGTGTGTGCTTGGGTCTTGGCCGAACTCAACGTGGTCCCCCTTGAGGTTGTGCGGCTCCTGCTGTGGTTCAACGAGCCAGCCGGAATTTCGAACACACGTGTTTCAGTCGTGTTGGCAGCCCTGGGATTGAGCACGCGCCGGAGCTTGTGGGCTGCGTCGCCCCTTGCGGCGCATGGGCCAAGGGTGGGAGCGGCGATGGCCGAAACGCCGAGCGTGCCGCTGCTCCGGTGCACGGGGCCGGGACGCGAACGAGCGGAAGGGCGCGAGCAGAGCCCGGACGCAGAAAACGGCCGTCGACCGTGTCATCGAGAAAAGTCGCAGGTCGCACGCTTGGTTAGACGCTGGACGCTGGACGCTGGAGGTTGACGTACGCGTCGGCGCGCAGGCAGCGCACTCCGCGACGTGGTCCGTGCCGGTGAGATGTTCTGCGATCCGCATGCACTCGACGCCCAAACGGTGGCATCTAGTGCCAGGCGTGCTCCACGAGCGGCCCGGTGCCGTTGAGGTAGCCCAGCAGGCCGGCTCGCGGGTACTCGATGATGTCGTCAGGCAACTCGTGCGTGGTGAACCAGGTGAGCGCCAGGCACTTCGACGGTTCCTTGTTGACGGGCTCGCCCGCCATTTCACGGCTTCGAAGAAGAAGCCGATCCGCTGCACCTCGTCGTCCTGGCGGTGGTGTACGACCTGTACCAGCTCGAGTTCGGCAGGATTGACGGTGATGCCGGTCTCCTCGAAGAGCTCGCGGGCGGCACCGACGGACAGGGGTTCGCCCTGGTCGAGCTTCCCTGGGGGCATGTGCCACCGCCCGTAGCCGTAGGGGCCGCCGCGCTGGGAGAGGAGGATTTTGTCGCCGTCGCGGAGGATGACGTGGGTGTCGATGACGGGCTGTGCAGGCTGTGGGCTCATGTTTCCTGGGGGGGGAGGGGGGAGGGGGGAGGCCAGGGCGGCACCAGGGTGGGAAGCCGTCCTTGCCTTTGCGTCGGGGAGTGTGGAGGCAAGGGGGCGGGGCTTGGGGAGTTGCGGGTCAGGGATCGGGGAGGTCGCCGAGGGCGATGACGGTGTGGGCACGGAGCCTGCGGACCATCTGTGAGGCGAGGTAGCAGCGCAGTCCCGGATGTCCGTAGGGCAGTGGCTGGTCGGTGGCCGGCAGCACCTGGAGCCCTCCGGTGCTGTATTGGTAGGGGGTACCGATCACTCCGTACAGCGGGGCGCTCTGCACCAGGAACACGGTCGGTCGCTCGGAAAGATGGGGATACTGCTCCGCGGCCAGACGGGCGTGCTTAACCGATCGTTTCAGAATGAGGTCCGCAGGCGGTGGAGGCAGCTGAGGCTGTCGGCCGGTTCGAGTAGGACCGTGGACGCCTGGGTCCTCAACGCAGCGCGGCGGCGACCAGGCCGTCGAGAGCCTCGCGCGGTACTTCGCCGCCGTTCACCAGTCGGTGGAAGACCAGTCCGTCGATGCAGGTCAGCAGAGTGTGAGTGCGGTTCTCGACGTCCGTGACGCCGTGTGCGGTGAGGAACAGCCGGACGGCCTCGCGGCCGGCGTTCTCGCGGGGCACGAGGATCTCCCGCAGTTCAGGGTCGCGCACGCTCTCGACGGCGCAGGCATGGCGGGCGAGCGAGCGTCGGCGGCCCTCGCCGGTGAGTCGCTGTCGGGTGAGCAGCACCATGGCGTCCGCCAGTTCCTCGACGGTGCGCAGGGGTGGAAGCTCTTCGGTCATCGTTTGAAGTTCCGCCTGGTCGAGGTGGACCAGGCGGGTTACGAGTCCGGTCAGCAGCGCGGCACGGGTGCGGAAATAGGCCGAGGTGGTGCCGGGCGGCATGGCGGATTTCCGATCGACCGCGCGGTGGGTCAGGCCGCGTATCCCTTCGTCGACGAGCACGTCGAGAGCCGCGTCCGCCAGAAGAGTGCGCCGATCCGAAGCCATGGCCCCTTTCTACACCCGTAGAGACTCGGGATAAGGTGCGCTTCTACAGATGTAGAAGCAGGGGGCTCCGGCATGGGGAACACGGCAGTGGTGGTCGGAGGGGGCATCGGCGGGCTGGCCGCCGCGATCGGCCTGGACCGCATCGGATGGGACGTGACGGTCCTCGAGCGCGCGTCCATGCTTGAGGACGCGGGGGCAGGCATCTCACTGGCCGCCAACGCCCTGCGGGCACTGGACGAACTCGGGGTCGGCGACGCGGTTCGGGAAGCATCGCGAGGCCAGTACAGCGGCGGCACCCGGACGCCCCGGGGCGGCTGGCTGGCCCGGATGGACGGCTCGACGCTGGAGAAGAAGGTGGGCACACCGATCATGGGCATCCCCCGCTCCGCCCTGCACCGACTGCTCCGCGACGCCCTGCCCGCCGAGTCACTGGTGACCGGCTCGGAGGCGGCCGGGGTCGAGCAGACCGGCCCTGGGACGGTTCAAGTCGACTGCGCCACCACGGTCCTGAACGCCGATCTGGTGGTCGCGGCCGACGGCATCGGCAGCAAAATTCGCAGCCGTCTCTTCCCAGACCATCCCGGCCCGGTCTACAGCGGCTCGACGGTACTGCGTGCCATCACCGAGCGCGCGGTCGATCTGCGGACCGACTTCGAGCTGACCTGGGGCCGCGGCGCGGAATTCGGGCACATCGCCTTCCGGGACAGGCGGGCCGAGTGGCACGCCGTCCTCAGCCACCCCGCCGGCACGCGGTTCGCCGACCCGCTGGCCGAACTGCGCCGACGGTTCCACACCTGGCACGACCCGATCCCCGCCCTGCTCGCCGCGACCCGGTCCGAGGCCGTGTTGCATCACGACGTGAACGAACTGCGCACGCCGCTCCCCTCATACGCTGTCGGTCGGATCACGCTGCTCGGCGACGCGGCCCATGCGATGACCCCCAACCTCGGACAGGGTGCCTGCCAGGCACTGGAGGACGCGGTCACCCTCGCCGCCGCCCTCGCCACCGAGCCCACCGTCGAGGCCGCGCTCGCCCGCTACGACGCCGAGCGCCGGCCCCGCAGCCAGGCCGTCGCACGGGCTGCCCGGCAGGCCGGCAGGATGGGCCAACAGCTTTCTCACCCACTGGCCGTCCCCCTGCGGAATACGGCGATGCGACTGACTCCATCCCGGGTCGCCACACGTATGATCCTGCGTCATCACGCCTGGGTTCCGCCGTCGCTGAACTGATCCGGTTCGTGCCCGCCACCTCACGACCAGACACTTTCTGGGCCAAGTAGAGCTGCAGGTCTGCCGTTGACGGTCCCGGTGGGCAGGGTGTCCGAGTGCGTGCTGATCTTGTTCCGGACGATCTGTGGGATCGCGTGGTCCCGCTGCTGCCACCCACTCCCGAACGGCGCCGTCGCCACCCCGGGCGCCTGCGCGTTCCCGATCGAGTGGCACTCGCTGGCGTGATGTACGTGCTGCGAACTGGTGTCGCCTGGCGCGATGTTCCGACGGAGTCCCGTGGGTTGCTCCGGTGTGACGGCCTGGCGCCGACTGCTTCGCCTGGCTGCACCAGTTCAAGCGCATCCGTGTCCGCTGTGAACGACGCTCTGACCTCCACGTCGGCCTGCTTCAACTCGCGTGCAGCATCATCTGTCTGCGTCGACTCCACGCATCATGTTGAGGCAGGCGTCAGGGTGGTGGGAGCGGAAGGCCAGTCGAGCACGGTCAGCTCGGGCCACTGCTGCCGCCAGCGGGCGGTTTTGGTCTCGTACACCTCGCGCGGAGCAAGCACTGGATTGGGCCGGACGACGAGATTGAACACGTCGGCAAGCCCATGCGGTGCATAGACGCGCCAGTGCCCATCCCGTTCCAGGCGAACGCCCAAGCAGCAGGTAGTAGCAGCGAAGCTGTCGATGGCAGCCTCGGTGGAGGTATGGGGAGCACACGCGACGCCGAACTTCTGCTCGTACCAGAGGTGGACGCGGGCCTCGTTGCGGACCTCGACCTGTGCCGGCAAGTCGGCGAAGGCATGGTCGGCGGCCTTGATGACAGCGTCCTCCGCCTCCCACGACAGATCGTGATCGTCGAAGTAGAAGACGTCGTAGTCCTTGATCCCGCTGGTGGGGTGCCTGTTCGTGGCCACGTTCCAAACGGTCTGGAACAGGCAGCCTGCCGTCAGGTACCAGCCCGGCAGCCGCAATCGAGCCGTGCGGTTCAACACCTCCACCAGCACCTCGTTACGGGACAGCACAGACCTTAGGGCAGCGAGCTGCTCGTCGAGCGGGAGGCGACCAATCACCGCACATGCCTACCACGGGGCAGGTCAAGGGCGCCTGCCTTCAGCCTTCGAGACCCTCTTGATGGACCTCTTTTTGAAACGATCAGTAAGAGGGGTCACGGAAGGCTTTGTGAGGGCTTTCGTGTGTCGGTGGGCGCTGAGGGCAGGCCTCTGGCATGCAGCCTCCCCAGGAAATACAAGAGAAGCATGCCAGTGCAGACCCGTCGCCTGCCGATGCTCCGCAGCACACCGACGTGGGTCCCTTGGAGTCCGATACTGAGCAGATCATGCGGCTTCGGACAGAGAACGAGCAGCTCAAGCGTGCTTGGAGAGCTGGCCCCGGATAGGTGTGGCCCGCGGGATCCTGTGGGCTCAACTCGGTTGCTCGATGGAGGAGTCGTGGGAGATCTTGGTGGAGGTGTCCCAGCGCAGCAATATCCGGGTGCGCGCGGTGGTCGAGGTGATGTTGGCGGCCGTGATGGGCAAGGAGCCTTTTCCGCGGGATCTGCGGGAGCTCCTGAAGGCCGCGGTGGCGCGAAGGTCAGTGACCGCGTATGGGTCCGAACTGACGGGGTGGGCGCGTGGGCGCTGGCCGGGGAAGGGCTGTGACCTGGGGAGGTCGAAATGGTCCTTCCCCGTTCTCAGGGGTGGAAGGTGTTCGAGGGCCGGTCGGACGATGTCACAAACGGCGTTTCGTCGGTGATGGGAGAGCAGCAGGTGCCCGATTACCTGCTGGACGGGCAGAAGCTTTGAGCTGTTGCCCTACGCGGCCGGGGCGGGCTCTGTCGGCCTGGTGGTGGTAGGCTTCAGCCGCTGTTTTCGATCCGATCTTGCGGGGTGTCGGTCGAACGTGAGTGTGCTTGGGTAGCTGTGGCGGCGGCCGGCGAGATACTGAGGCCTGACGGGGAGAAGCAACACCATCGACTCGGGGTTCACCGGTGGCGGCTGTCCGCCTCCGCCTGGATCAGCATCCGCTTGAGCAGGGCGCTGAGTGCGTCCTGCTCTGCCGGGTCGAGCGGGGCGACCATCGAGTCCTCCGCCTGCCCGCGCAGCTCCATCGCGGCCAGCCAGCGGGTGCGCCCCGCCTCGGTGAGCTCCACGTCCACCCGGCGTCGGTCCTGACTGCTGCGCACACGCCGCACCAGCCCTGACTGCTCCAGGGTGTCCAGGCGGCCTGTCATGCCGGCAGGGGAGAGCATGAGTTCAGCCGCTAGCTCGGAGGGGGTGGCTCGCCCCGGGGCCTCGCGTGCGCCGAGCCGGTGCAGTGTGGCGAACTCAAACTCGTGCAGGCCAACCTCGGCCAGGGCGCGGTCTTTGGCTTGGCCGACATGCTTGGCCAGGAGCTGAATGCGGGTGATGATCCCCTCCACCCGCGCGTCGAACGGGGCCTTGCCGCGCCAGCGTGCAAGGTGCACGTCGACGGAGTCGTCCCCTTCTGCGGGCCGCTCCCGGCCCTGAGTCTCGGTGTCCATGCCCTCAGTATGCTACGCCAACTTATATTTCGTTGCCAAACGATTAGCTGACGAAATACTATGCGTGCATGACGCAACCCATGCGCCGACTGCTGGTCGGCCGTACCTGCGCGGCGCTGGCCACCGCGCTGATACCCACCACGCTCACGCTCGCGCTGCTTCGAGGACACGCCGCAGGCTCGACGGGTTCGGCAGGGGATCTGGGCCTGGTGCTGGCATGCGAACTGCTGCCCATGCTGGTGCTACTGCCGGTCGCCGGCGTGCTGGCGGACCGCTTCCCGCCACAGCGGGTCGTGCTCGCTGCCGATCTACTCAGGGGCGCGGCGCAGACCGCGATCGGCGCGGAGCTGCTGTGCGGCCTGGTCCGGGTGCCCGACCTCGCCGTGCTCGCCGCGGTCACCGGCGCCGCGGTCGCCGTCGGCACCCCAGCGGTCCGCACCCTGGTCGCGGCGACCGTCGACGCCGACCAGCGGCTGCGGCTGAACTCGCGGCTGGACGTCGCCACCGGCCTGGCCCAGACCGCCGGCCCTGCTACGGCGGGCGGCATGATGCTCATGCTCGGCGCCGGCTGGTCCTCGCTCCTGACCGGCGCGCTCTTCATCGGCTCTGCGACCACCCTGGGCGGCCTGCACACCCGCCGGGCCACCAGGCCGGCCGACGGCGGCCACGCGGGGTTCCGGGCGCAGTTGCGCGAAGGCTGGACCGAGACCCGGCGCCACCGCTGGTTCCTCACCAATGTGCTGGGCCATGGAGTATGGCATCTGGCGGCTGGCTTCCTGCTCACCCTGGGACCGCTGATCGCTGTCCGGAGCATGGGCGGTGACGGCGCGTGGGTCCTGGTGGCCCAGCTGGGGACCGTCGGCATGCTGGTCGGTGCTTTTGCCGCAGGACGGATGCCGATGCGCCGCCCGCTGGTCGGCGTGGCCGTGGGCGCGGCCGTCTTCGCGCTGCCGCTGGCGGCCTTCGGGCTGGGACTGGCGCTGCCCTGGGCGGCGTCTGCGTACTTCCTGGCGATGTTCGGTCTAGGAGTGCTCAGCCCGCTGTGGGAGACCGCCATCCAGCGCCGCATCCCGCAGGAGGTGCTCGGGCGGGTAGGCTCCTTCGACGCGCTGATCTCGTTTGCCGCCCGCCCGTTGGGCCTGGCCGTGGCCGTTCCGGTTGCCACCCTTCTCGGCACCTCGGCACCACTGCTGGCAGGTGCGGTGCTCGTGGCAGCGGCGAACCTGGCCGTGCTGCTGCTGCCCGAGGCATGGGAGCACCCGGAGCCGGTCACGGCACCGGGCGATGCCAGGCACGAACCTGTGGCCGCGGCGGGCCAGGGGCAGTCGGAGGCTGGCTCCAGGGCAGCGGACGGCAGGTAGCCGGAGGAATGCAGACCCGGTGTCGGCCCGCGCCGTTGCCTGACTGGCTGTCGTCGTGCCCATCTTGAGGGCCACGACGGGGTCCCGATGGGGTGATCGTGGCGACTGCCGTGCATATCCCGCGAGCAGAGGTGCTGGGTTCACAAAATGGCCAATGTCCTGGACGCCATGCCGAAGTCCGCGCAGCCGGGCGCGAAGAAGGCGATCCAGGACATCTACAACGCCGAGGACCGCGGTCACGCCCAGGCGGCGATCAGGACGTTCGCCAAGCTCTACGGGGCGAAGTTCCCCAAGGCGGTCAAGAAGATCACCGACGATCAGGAGGAGCTGCTGGTGTTCTACGACTTCCCCGCCGAGCGCTGGATCCACCTGAGGACCACAAACCCGATCGAGTCCGTGTTTTCCACCGTCCGGCTGCGGACCAGGGTCACCCGCGGCGCCGGCTCCCGCGCCGCTGCGCTCGCGATGGTCTTCAAGCTCGTCGAGTCTGCCCAGGCCCGCTGGCGGGCCGTGAACGCACCCCACCTCGTCGCCCTCGTCCGGGCCGGAGCCCGCTTCGAACGCGGCCGGCTCGTCGAACGTGCCGAGGCGGGGGCCGCATGAGCCGGCCGTCGCACGGCACGCTGCATCACGCCGAGCTGTGGGTGCCGGACCTCCATCGCGCGCTCGCCTCGCTCGGCAGGCTGCTGGAGGCGCTGGCTTTGTTCTGCCTGCGCCAGTACCTGATGGAGTCGGGCACACTGGCCGGGGTCGGGTCCCGCCGTTCTATCTCCAACCTGTGTTGTTCCTAGAATGGCTGGGTGGAGGACATCGACGCGATTGCGGCGTTGCAGGATCCGGTGCGGCGCCGTCTGTACGAGTACGTGGCGGCGCAGGGCCGTGAGGTCGGCCGCAACGAGGCCGCCGAGGCGGCCGGGGTGGCGCGCACGCTCGCTGCGCACCATCTGGACAGGCTGGCCGAGGCCGGGCTGCTGGAGAGCGGCAGCCGCCGCCTGACGGGCCGCTCGGGGCCGGGGGCGGGCCGTCCGGCCAAGGTGTATACGCGGGCGCGGGCCGAGCGGTCGGTTTCGCTGCCCGCCCGCGATTACCGCACCGCCGCCGAGCTGCTGGCCGAGGCCGCCGAGCAGGCCGGGTTGGACGCCGAGCTCTGCGCGGCCGCGCGGCGCCGGGGCGAGGCCCTGCGCGGTTCGGCTGCGCCCTGCGGCGGCCTCGAACAGGCCGTGGAGATGCTGGCCGCCCGCGGCTACGAACCGCACCTGGAAGGCGCCGAGGGGGCGACCGGGGCAGCCGCACGCGTTGTCCGTATGCGCAACTGCCCCTTCCATGCAGTCGCCGAACGCTTCCCACCGCTCGTCTGCGGCATGAATCTCGCGCTGCTGGAGGGGTTGCTCGGCACGGACGGTCCCGTCCACGCCCGCATGGACGCCCGGCCGGGTGACTGCTGCGTGGTGGTCGAGACTTCTAAAAACGATGGTGATTGACATAGAAAAGTCGGCCGTGCTGGGATGAGGCCATGACCGCATCCACGCATGCCGCCCATCTCGCCCACCTCAACGTCGCCACGCTCCGCCACCCCCTCGACGACCCGCGCACGGCGCCGTTCGTCGAGATGCTCGGCCCGGTCAACGCCTCCGCCGACGCCGCGCCCGGCTTCGTGTGGCGACTCGTGGAGGACGGGGCGGCCGACGCCACCGGCCTGCGCCCCGCGGGCGAGAACGTCATCGTCACCCTGTCGGTGTGGGAGACCCAGGAAGCCCTGTGGCACTTCACCTACCGCAGCGGGCACCTAGGGGCGATGCAGCGGCGCCGCGAATGGTTTGAACGGCACGTCGAGGCGCACCTGGTGCTCTGGTGGGTCCCCGCCGGTCACCTCCCGACCATCGACGAGGCCCTGGAGCGGCTGGCGGACCTGCGGTCGCACGGGCCGTCCCCCCGCGCGTTCACCTTCGCCTCCTCCTACACCGCAGCCGAGGCCGTCCAGCACCTTCAGGCCGCGCCGCCAACGCAGCCTGAAGCAATCAACCGATCCACAGGACTTGACGATTACTCAGATGAGGCCGGCCCGGCGCCCAACGCAGTGTGAGGGGCTCTCACGACACCAGGCAACCCGCCCGTACTATGGGCAAGGAGGACACGCGTCCGCGCCGCGCGGCGGCCGCCAGCGTCACATGGGACCGGGGCCCGCCGGCCCAAGTCCGAGGAAGGTTGGAAAAAGCGGGCCCTGCGGTCAAGTTGGAACCTTGTTCGAAACATTCCTTCAGCCAGCGCAGAAGGGCACGGGCCTGTCCTGTCCGCGATGAACCTGCTTCAGTGAGATGCAGAAATTCCGCCGCCAGACCGCAGCGGAGCTTGGACGATAGGCCTTTGCCTGGAGAATCGTCACAGGGGGGATCGATGCTCCGATGGTTCGAGTCGGGAGCGCCGGCCAGAGATCTCGTCATGCAAGACATCGCCCGGCTCGCTACCCTCGGGGTGCAGCCGCCAGCACGAGCGGTTCTTCTCCGCTCCCGGGTGCGAGCAGCAGCAGTTCGAGTCCACTATTCCCACACCCGAGCGGTGGACGCGGTCGAGTTCGTTGCGTTGCTGGTCCAGACAATACTCGTGGGTGCGATCGTCCTTGCGAGCTTCGAATGGCACAATCCGAACGGGGAGACGCAGATAGCAGGGCTGTTGGGTCCCGCCTTCTTTGTAACACTCATGCTTATCCGCCTTAAGTGGCCGCCTCGTACGACAATTTTGATGGGGATGCCCATCATCGCCATTGCCTCAGACAGACCTACACCATTCAGCGTTGGCGCCCTACATATCATAGACTGGCGCGGAGCTGTACTCGTGCTAACGGTGCTCACCACACACGCATTAACCTCCGCCTCACATCCGACACGGGGGCTGGAATTCGTCAGCCTCAGGATGGCAAGAGCCCACGTCCCGGGTAGCCACTCCCTGGACAACCTCGCGTTGCAGACCCTGCGTTGCGCGGAATCGCTGCACACCGGACGCGGTCAGTGGTCGTCCCCCAGACAATCACGCAGCTGGCAGAGAGACCTCGACAACCTGGCGGCCTATGCCGAGCTCTCGTTCCGCCTCACTGAGCGTCTCGACCGCACCAGCAGCCGCCAAGTTCGCCAAACCCTGACCGAGGAAGCACGCCGGCTAGCAACTCTCATCCGCCTCCATCAGCACCCCATTGCGACGGCGGCGGGACCAGAAGACATCGATTCGGTAGTCGCCTCGCTCGTCTACGGCATCGAAGCCATGCTCGCCGGCGACCGGGAAGCCTTGCTCGAGCATGCGCCGCCTGCACCTCCGCAAAGCCAGCGGGTCAAAGAATTCCTCAGGACGCGAGTGGTACCAGCCGCTGTTCTTCTGGTATTTGGCGTACTGGCGCCGCAGGCGCCCGTATTGCGGCATAGCAAGGCAGTTGCGAACAGCATCACCGCCACGCTTGTACTCT
The DNA here is from genome assembly GCF_040645475.1 of Streptomyces sp. NPDC046759. Taxonomy (NCBI): domain Bacteria; kingdom Bacillati; phylum Actinomycetota; class Actinomycetes; order Kitasatosporales; family Streptomycetaceae; genus Streptomyces; species Streptomyces sp. NPDC046759. Next base: position 17,809 of record NZ_JBEYYJ010000021.1, read on the forward strand.
TCGCCCTGGTCTCCCTGGTTACCGCGAACAAGGAGGTGGCAGGGCAGCTCAACGACACCATCGGGAAGGGCCTGGCGAAAGCCTACGAGCCACCAACTAAAGACGGCGGCGGGACGAAATCCACCAAAACCGAATGACCTGAGACCCGGCATGTTGCCGTCCGGTGATCCACCATCATCTGCCGCAAGGCGAGCGAGGGCATTTCGGCTGCTGATAGCCCTACGTGGAGTGGCCGACAAGCGCACTGGGAGCGGCTCTGCGCCGCCGGGTGCACCCATGCTCGGCACCAGCAAGTCCGGGATCAGTCCGGTGGATTCTGGCTGAACCGCAGGGCGCCGAGCCGTAGACTCCGGCAGTGAACGCCGACGACGTCTGGCCGTTGCGCGCCCCGCGGGGAGGAGATCGCATGCAGGACCCTTCGGACTCGACGGAGATCGCCGAGCCTGAGGAGAACGGCCAGAGCAATACCGCCGACTCACCTGTCGTGGATGATCCGACACCCGACTCGGACATCGACTCAACGACGCCATCGACGGTCCTGGCGGAGGTGCTCCCAGGGGTTGCTGTCGTCTTCGGTGAGGTCCCGGCGGAACTCAGGCCTGATCTGCTCGACTTCGGGCTCGTGCCGGCCACCGACCGCAAGCAGATCTCCACGGTCCTCGCCTCGACCGGAAACACGGCGACCGTAGCCGGCAACCTCGCAAACGCATTCGCCAGCGCCCAGGGGCTCTATAGGATCAGCGACGCCACACGAGCTCTACTGCAGGCCGGCGCAACGCTCGCCGTCAAGGACGGCGCGAACCTCGGAACGGTGATCTCCTCCAGCCGCTTCATCGCTCAGGCCCGCTTCATCCCCGTGACCGCGGTGAGCGCGGCGCAGACCGCGGCCGCGATCGGGCCGACGCTGGCCATGATCGGCCTTCAGATGCAGCTGAGCGAGGTCACCGGCCTTGTCAGAACCAACATTGCGCTGACCAGCCAGGTACTCACCACCATCCGCAACGAGCAGTGGGCCGAACTGACGGGCCTCGTCGCCACCGTCGATCGCGCAGTCGCCCACGCCCGAGAGGTCGAATCGGTCCCCACCACCTTGTGGCACAAGGTCGCGGACAAGGAGGCGGACCTGGAAAAGCAGCTCGAGCTGTACCGACTCAACGTCCGCGACCACATCGGGCAGATCCATGAGCTCGACCTACATGCCCGCCGTGAGTATCTCCAGACGAACGCCGCGGCGATCTTCTTCGACGCCAACGCCCTGCTGTCTTCCCTCAAGGCATGGACCGGATATCAGGCGCTCCACGCCGCGCGGGCGCGCGCCGCTGGACCCGACGACGCCGGCGAGGCGCGGCTCGTCGACATCATTGCGCGTGACACTCGCAAAGAGCTCGACTCCGCTCTCGTCGAGACGACGAGCCTCGTCGACTCGCTGACGCGGGAGCTACGCATCATTGCCGAGCTCCCCGGACGCGACACACTGCCACTGCTGGGGAAGCGGAGGGACTCAAACGCAGCGCGCCAAGTCTCCGCCCGTCTTCTGGAGGCGATCGAGCCTCTTGCCGACGCTCTCCATCCGCCGGCCCCTCCAATCGAGGCTCCGGGCGTCGTCTGCGCACCCAAATCGCTGACTCTCGAGCCGTACCCCTTTCCGCGATCCTCGGTGGAGCGAAGGAGATGTTGGCGGCAGCGATGGACAAGGCCCCGGCAAAGACACTGGTCGCCGTCACGGATCGACGCATCATCACAGCCGAGACGAACGCCTTCCTTGAGCAAGGCGAGATCCGTCAAGTCATCCCGATCAACCAGGTCCGATACGTCCGAGCAGCAACCGCACAGGAGAACAAAGCGCGCTCGGCGATCGACCTCATCACGCGCGACGAGAACATCCGGTGGCACTTCCACGCTGACATCGACAACACCCAGGTGGACGCGCTCGCCGCCGTGCTTGCCGAGTCGATGGCGATCCCGGACAGTGAACGCGATGCGCTTCAACGGCGGCGCTACGCCCCCATCGAGGCACGCAAGAAGGACGAGAGCACGGGCACGAGGTCTACGGAACCGACTGGATCCGAGGCCACGACCTGCGCTGCCGAGTAGGCCTGGAGCCAGCCAAGTAGGCCTGGAGCCAATTGACGAGGGGTCACCTCGACCGCACCTACCGAGCCTCGTCGCTTACGGCGGCAGCAGGTAGGTGTGCAGGGCTCACGTCTGCACCGGGTGGTTGGGATGGTTGGAGTTGGTGATGGTGAACTGACTCAGGGGCCCGAAGCGCGCCTCGGGGGTGTCGATCGCGGGTGGGGTCCGCGGTCATGGGAACGACACGCTGGCAGGCGAGGTGGTCCAGTAGTGTGGACTCGCTTCGGCGCAATTGGAGTTCCGGGCCGGGGCAATTGAGCAACGTGGATCGCGGCAAGAGCGGCTGGGAACTCCGGCAAGGGAATCAGGCGATGGCCACGGTCTACCGTGTGGCGACCCTGGACGATGATGGCCAGGAGCGGAGTGTCCAGTACTTAGATGCGGACGGTCGGGAGGTCGACGATCCCCGTGTGCCCGGGGCGTGCGTTCCTGCCCGGCGCCGGGAGCAGGTGAATCCGCCTATATCACCTGATTCCGGTTTTTTATCAGTGCTGCCATCTCCCGCAATCGCCCCCTTCAACCCGGTTTGGTGGGAGGAGCTGAGGGGCTGCGCGTCGATGTTTTTGCCGAGTGATCCCCCACGCCTGGGACGGATGGCCTTCTACGCCGGCGGGGGGCGGCTCCCGGCCGACGCTCCCACCGAAGAGCTCCTGGTGGTCGTACCGCACGGTCGCGGTGCGCGACGACGAGCCGTCCGCGCTGTGGTGTGCCCGCTCGCCGACATTCTTCCGCTGTTGCTGGACGAGTCGGCGGAGCGACTCGCCCCGACATCCGCCGCGTGGCGGCACGCGGCGCTCTACGCCCTATACATGGCCAGCCGAGGACTTCTGCTGCCAGGGCTGAGTGCTAGCGGCTACGACGCATGGCGTCTCGGGCCCTTCACCCAGGAGGATGCCGTCTGGGTGCGGGCCCTGGCCCTAGCTCTGGATCCCTCGGCATACGCCACACCGTTCGAGCAGCCTGACTGCGGACGACGCTCCCCGTTGCTTGTGCAGGATCCATACGACCGACTGCGCATGTTCATGGACGCGGTGGCTGACCTGCTGCCGCGCACGCCTGCCGCTGTCCCTGCAGCTGGCCAAACGGCCTTCGCCGGGCGGGGACCCAGGCATCTGCCCGGACTGTGGGGTTGGTCAGCCCGGGTCGCGGACGGCCGGGACGCCGGGGTGCGTCTCTCCCTGCGCATCGAACTGCCGCCCCACGAAGAGGACTTCCAGGAAGTCCACCACTACGGCTACGACGATGAGGGCACGCATACCGACACTCTGGAGAGTCCGGGTGCGGCGGCACGCTGTGTTCCGCAGGTCCACTCCCTGGCCGACCCGTCGCTGTTCGCCGACGCGGCGAAGGTGCGGCGTGGCACCGCGGAGGGATTTGGTCCCCGCGACCGCGCCGGGACCGAGGCGGGGCTGCGGGCGGCTGCCGATGCCTGGCCCGCACTCGCCGGCCTCCTCGACCACCCTGAACTGGACGCCCTTGCCCTCGACGACCAGGCGTTCCTCGATCTGCTGGGCAACGGCATCAGCGCCCTGGCCGAGGTCGACGTGGTGGTACACCTACCGAAGGATCTGGCTCTTGACCTGGTTGCCCACGCCGTCGTCGAACCCGACCGAAGTCGATCGCCGGATGAGGAGCAGGACGGCCCCGCGTTCTTCACACCCGAGGCGCTACTCTCCTTCCGCTGGGAACTGGCGGTCGGCGACAGCGCGCTTACTCAAGCTGAGCTGAACCGGCTTGCTCAGGCTCGGCGCCCGTTGGTGCGTCTGCGAGATCAATGGGTCGTCGTCGATGAGGCTCTCCTACGCAAGGCCCGTAGCCAGCCACGCGAACTGGGTGCCATGGAGGCACTGACCGCCGCCCTCACCGGTGCCGTCGAGGACAGCGATGGCTTCCTTACGCCGGTCCGGGCCAACGGCTGGCTCATCTCCCTCCGCGACCGACTGGCCGCGCCGGAGCACGCCGTCGATGAGGAACTGATCCCGCCCGCCGGACTGGAGGCCACCCTCCGCGAGTACCAACTGCGCGGACTGGCCTGGCTGGACCGGCTCACTCGTCTGGGTCTGGGTGCCTGCCTCGCCGACGACATGGGCCTCGGCAAGACCGTCACCACCCTTGCCCTGCACCTGCGTCGTCAGGAGAACCCACAGACTGCCTGTGCTCCCACACTGGTGGTGTGTCCCGCCTCGCTCCTCGGCAACTGGGCGCGGGAGATCGACAGATTCACCCCTGGCACTCCATGGCGTCGCCATCACGGCCCCGCCCGCGACCTCGCCGGCATCCGGCCCGGGGAGATTGTCCTGACCACCTACGGCACACTCCGCCGTGACCTGCCGGGTCTTTGTGCGATCGGCTCTTGGGGACTGCTTGTCGCGGACGAGGCACAGCACGCCAAGAATCCCGCATCGGCCACCGCCAGGGCGTTGCGCGCTCTCCCCGCAGCCGCCCGGGTGGCACTCTCCGGCACCCCTGTGGAGAACAACCTCACCGAGCTGTGGGCGCTCCTGGACTGGACCACCCCCGGACTGCTCGGCTCGCTTCCTGCCTTTCGGGAACGTTACGGACGGGCTGCCGAGCGAGCTGCCCGCGGGAGTCAGTTACCGGCGGATGCCACAGCTGCCGGACGACTGGGCCGGCTGATCGGTCCCTTCGTATTACGCCGCCGCAAGACCGATCCTGGTATCGCACCCGAACTGCCGCCCAAGACGGAGACCGATCACCTGCTCCGGCTCACCCGCGAGCAGACCGTGCTGTACGAGGCACAGGTACGGGAGTCGATGGATGAGATCCGCAGGGCACAGGGCATCACCCGGCACGCTCTGGTCTTGAAACTGCTTACCGCGCTCAAGCAGATCTGCAACCATCCCGCCCATTACCTCAAGGAGGGTGCCAAGACGCGCCTCACCGGCCGCAGCGGAAAACTGGAACTCCTCGACGAACTCCTCGACGTGCTGTTTACGGAGAAAGCGTCTGTGCTGTTGTTCACGCAGTACACACAGATGGCCCGGCTGCTGGAGGCGCACTTGTCAGGGCGCGGGGTGGAAACGCTCTTTCTGCACGGCGGAACGCCAGTGCCCCGTCGTGAGGAGATGGTCGACGCCTTTCAGCGTGGTGAGGTCCCAGTGTTCCTGCTCTCCTTGAAGGCAGCCGGCACCGGCCTCAACCTCACCCGGGCCTCCCATGTCGTCCACTACGACCGCTGGTGGAACCCCGCTGTCGAGGACCAGGCCACCGACCGCGCCTACCGCATCGGCCAGACCCAGCCGGTCCAGGTGCACCGACTGGTGACCGAAGGCACCGTCGAAGAACGCATTGCGCAACTCATCTCCTCCAAACGCGACTTGGCCAGCTCTGTGCTCAGCGAGAACCGGAGAGAGGCCGCCATCACCGACTTGACCGATGACGAACTCACCGATCTGGTCGCCCTGCACACCACTACCGACCGGAGCAGCCGATGAGTCACAGCGGCAAAGACAAGCGGCCAGGGGATCTGGTTCTTCCAAGCCCGCTACCGGCGCCAGGACAGCGGCAGTTGGTTGACGGGCCGTGGGGAGCGCTGTGGATCGCGGCCCTGGAGAATCCCGGTAGCCGGGACTCCGGGCACGAAGCCAGACTCAACCGCGCCCGTACCTACGCCCGACGTGGTGCGGTCAGCGACATCATCGTACGCAAGGGCGAGGTGACCGCACGTGTCACCGGCAGCGGCCACCGACCGTACAAGGTCACTCTCCGCATTCCCGAACTGCCCGAGGCGGAGGGAGACCGGCTCCTCGAAGCCTGGACAGACGACCTCGAAGCCGTCGCAGAACTGTCCCTCGGAAGGCTCGGAGAGGCCACCGCGCGCCTCGCTGTCGCCGAAGACGTGGCCCTGGTACCGAAACCCGGCCTCACCCACTACGAATGCACCTGCCCCGACTGGGGATTCCCCTGCAAACACGCGGCCGCGGTCTCCTACCAGTTCGCCCGTGCCATTGACGCCCGCCCCGACGCCCTCCTGCTGCTCCGCGGCCAACACCTGAACGAAGTGTGCGACCAAGCAGCGGTCCGGCGCGCCGACCGTGAGGTCGCCGCTGCCGAACAGGCGGCCGAGGAAGCGGAACTGGCCAGGGCGGCAGCAGGCCGGGGAGTACCTGCAGGTGAGGCGTTCATCCGCATCAGGAAGGAAGGTGGACTGCCTCCCCTGCCACCACTGCCCTCCCCGATAGCCACGCCCGCTCGCACGGGGCCATTTCCGGAGACCGGCCACGAAGACAGCCTCGCTGCCCCCGGCCGGCTGCGCATGCTGGCCGACGACGCCGCCCACCGCGCGGCCGAGGCCTACGCCCACGCGGTCGACGCAGGACGCGGTGCGGGGGAGCGGCTCTGGCTCGACGCCGACCCATGGCTGGACACCGTTCGACGCGCGGCCCAGGCGGACGACGATCCTAGCCTTCACGGCCGTCTGCTGAACAGCTCCGACCAGGCCCGCGCCCAGCTCGCTCGGACAAGCGTGGCCTGGAAGCACGGTGGCGAACCCGCACTGGCCGTTCTCGACGGCGGGCAGGCGCCACCGCGGGCCACCGAGGTCGCAGCACGCGAACGACTCCTTGCCCTGCGGCTCCCTGGACGGACCGGCCCCCCGACACTGCGCCGGACCGGTGGTCGCCTTCAATTGGTCGGAGAAGAGATCGAGTTGCGATACGGGCGGGACGGTCACTGGTACCCGTTCCGCAAAGAGTCCGGCGTGTGGTGGCCGGCCGGCCCTCCCTCTGCGGACGCTGCGGAGGCACTGCAGGGCATTCTGAAGGCGACCTGACTCGACCGCGCATCCGCAGCCGGTCTCTTCCGACAAGACTGCTGGACTGCAGCCTTCGCGGTGAATGCCACGGCACTTTGGCACGTACAGGTCAGCACTTGAGCATAAGGCCGAATCCGACAACACCACGTGCGGGGAGAACTCCGACCGACTGATTCGGCACGGCACCAGTGGGCACCGGGATGCCGCCGAACGATGCAGGTAAACCACCGCGCGCGGCACGCTTTGGAAGAACTGAGGTACCGCTGTCGATCCAGCCACGTCCCGTTCGACTGGAGCACGAAGACAGGGCCCGCGAACTAGCCGCCGCACTCCACGCAGCCCTCTACGGCGACCTCGGCCCCTTGACCCAAGCCGTACCCGGCCCCCTGTGCCGCGGCCTGGGACGAACCCCCGAGCCATCCCGCCTCAGCGCACGGTGATGACCAGCTTCCCCATGGTGCGGCCCGTTTCCGCCAGGACGTGGGCCCGGGCGCCTTCGGCGAGGGGGAAGGTGCCGGAGACGTGGGCGCGGAGCCTGCCCCGGTGGACAAGCTCGGCGACAGAGCGCATCCCGGCCTGGTCGTGCTCAACGAGCAGGGTGACGGCGCGGACCTGTGCCTTCTCCGCCGCGGCCGGGGTGTCCTCGTCACCCGGCAGCAGGGAGACGAGGACGCCGCCGGGGCGGAGCACGCCCACGGAACGGGTGGCGTGCTCCCCGCCGAGGGCGTCAAGGACGACGTCGTAGCGTTCCTCGGTATCGGTGAAGTCCTCAGATCGGTAGTCGATGCAGGCATCCGCGCCGAGCTCGCGCAGGAAGTCGTGTTTGGGGGCCCTCGCCGTCCCGGTGACATGCGCGCCGCGCTCCTTGGCGATCTGTACGGCTAGATGACCGACCCCGCCGGCTGCGGCGTGGATCAACACGCGCTGCCCGGCCCTCAGGCCCGCGGTCTCGACGAGCGCCTGCCAGCCGGTGAGCGCGGCCAGAGGCAAAGCGGCTGCCTGGACGTGGTCGATCCCGGCGGGCTTGGCGACGAAGGCGCGGGTGGGGCCGGTCACGTACTCGGCGTGGGAGCCGGCCCCGTACGGGTAGGGCAGCATGCCGAACACCTCGTCACCGGGCTTGAAGAGGGTGACGCCGAAGCCGGTCTCCACCACGGTGCCGGAGACATCCCAACCGAGGGTCAGCGGCGGGGGCGGCAGGAAAATACTCAGGGCGCGGTGCTTGAAGTCCGTGGGGTTGAGTCCGGCCGCGTGCACGGCGACGAGGATCTCCCCGGGGCCGGGAGCGGGCCGAGGAAGCTCGGTCAGCTGCAGGACCTCGGGGCCGCCGAGGGCCGTCTGGTGCAGCGCGAGCATCATGGGGGCGCCGTCCAGGGCGGCGGTTTGCGATGAGTCCGTGGCGGCCGCAGGGTCCGGGGAGTTGAGATTCTCAGGAGTGTCCGTCGAAGTCATGCCTCGATCCTGGCCATTCGGTCCGGCCCGGGGCCATGGCGAGAAGGTCAGCCTCCGATACATTCTTGCCATGCTCGTCACCCCTGCCGACCGCTGCGTTCCCGGCGCCTCCAGCACTCCCACCGTCCGCCCCTCCGCCGCACCCTCACGGGCCCGCGACCTCGCCGACCGCGCGGCCGAACTGGGTCACCGGATGAGCCCGGACCCGCGGCCCGGCGCCCACAAGGTCGTCGTACTTGCCCTCGACGGCGTCTACCCCTTCGAACTCGGCATCCCGCACCGGGTCCTGGGTTCCGCTGATGGCCGCTACGAGGTGCTGTCCGCGAGCGTGGACGGGCAGCCCGTTCGTACCAACGCGGACCTGACCGTCATCCCCGGGCACGGTCCCGAGGTGCTGGCCGAGGCGGACACCGTGGTCATCCCTCCGTACACCATCTCGCCGACCCCGGACCCGCAGGCTCTCACCGCCCTGTCCCGCGTTCGCCCCGGGACCCGTCTGGTGTCCATCTGCACCGGCGCCTTCCTGCTGGCCGTAGGCGGTCTCCTGGACGGGCGCCGGGCCACCACCCACTGGGCGCTCAGCGACTACTTCCAGGAGCTGTTTCCCCGGGTCGAGCTTGACGCCGGCGTACTCTTCGTCGACCACGGTGACGTGCTGACGTCCGCGGGGGCGGCGAGCGGTGTCGACGTCTGCCTGCACCTGGTGCGCCAGGATCACGGCAGCGAGGTGGCCAACCAGGTCGCCCGTTGCTGCGTCGTGCCGCCGTATCGGGACGGCGGGCAGGCGCAGTACATCGAGCGGCCGCTGCCGCCGGCGAGCGGAACCGGCACCGGGCCGACCCGCGACTGGGCGCTGCAGCGGCTGGAACTGCCTCTGTCGCTAGACGAGCTGGCCGCACATGCGGCGATGAGCACCCGTACCTTCGCCCGGCGCTTCCGGGAGGAGACCGGGCTGAGCCCCGGCCGTTGGCTGACCCAGCAGCGGCTGCGGCGGGCGCGCTACCTGCTGGAGTCCAGCGACCTGCCGGTCGAACGGGTCGCCCACGAGGTCGGCTTCGCCACCGCCACCTCGCTTCGGCGGCACCTGGCGGCCGAGGCGGGGGTGGCCCCGTCGGCGTACCGGCGCACTTTCCGTGCTTCGGGTCTGGCTGGGGGCGACGTCAGGGAAGCATCAACGACGTAGTCCGCTCGGCGACGCACTAGTGCTGGATTCCTCTTTCACTGGGTATGTGTCCTGGTGGCGGGGTGGTTCGGCCTCGGGGGCGGGTGCTGGACGGTGGTGTTACGGGCACGGTCGAGCCGTGGCAAGAGCGAGGAACGGCTCGTGCATCGGCTGGCGCGGGCGCGCAAGGCGCCTCGTGATCTGATGATGCGGGCCCGGATGATCGAGCTGAGCTGGTCTGGACAGCGAGTGCCGGCCATCGCGGACGAGTTGAGGTGCAATCCCAGGACAGTTCGCCGGTGGCTGCACCGCTTCAACCGCTTCGGTGTGGACGGACTGGAGGATCTGGGTGGACAGGGCCGGAAGCGGCGGATCACCGAAACGGAACGCTCAAGAATCATCGGCCTGGTCAAACAGCCGCCCCCAGGTCGGCTGACCGTGCAGGCCGACGGCGAGCTGGCCGCGACGGATGAGTCCGGGCCGCCGGAGTGGACCCTCGACGCGCTGGCCGCCGAGGCCGGACGGTTGGGCATCGAGGTCGGTCGCAGCCAGGTCCGCCGGATCCTGTTGGCTGAGGGCGTGCGCTGGCGCCGCACCCGTTCCTGGACCCGGTCGAAGGACGCGGACTTCGAGGGAAAAGGACCAGGATCATCGAGCTCTACACCTGCCCGCCCGAAGGCGCGACGGTCGTCTGCGCCGACGAGCTCGGACCGGTGATCCCTCGTACCTTCCCGCCGGCGCCGGGCTGGTCGCCGGACGGCCACCGCATCAAGTCCGAGGTCGACTACGGCCGCGGGCCAGAGAGGACTTGGGTCTACGGCGCTCTGCGGGTACGGGACGGACACGAAGTCACCATGACCGCCTCTTCCCGGAACAGCGCCTTCTACCAGCAGTTTCTTCAAAGGGTCGAGGCGGCCAATCCGGCTGGCGACATCTACGTGGTCACCGACAACCTGTCCTCGCACAACAGCCTGTCCACCCGCACATGGCTTGAGGACCACCCCAGAATCCGGCACGTCTTCATCCCTGTCGGCGCCTGCTGGCTCAACCTCCAAGAAGGCTGGTGGCGCATCTTCCGCAAGGCTGCCCTCGCCGGCCAGTCCTTCGCCGGACCACCCGAGATCGACCAAGCCACCCGCCTGGCAACAGCCCAGCTCAACACACGAGCCCGGCCCTGGGTATGGGGAAGACCCGCACCTTCAACCCGTGTCCTACGCCGCCGATACATGTACTCCGTTTGAGGAATCCAGCACTAGTTGTGGCGGGTCAGGACATCACCACCGCGTGGAGCGTTCCCGAAGGCCTGGCGGCCGTGGCCGAGATCCGCGCCCGGCAATGCGGCATCGCCAGCGGTCTTCCGACCCGGGCCCGTGAACCTGCGCGTCGCCCAGGCACCCGAGCTAAGGGCGGTCACAGCCGGCCTCGGCCTGGCTGACGAAGCCGTCGTCGGCAACGCCTGCGTGGCCTCGAATGGGCGGCCGAGGCTTCTCTTGCCAGTTCGATCGCGTGCCGCATTGGCCGACCTCTCCCCAGACTTCGCCCTGCTACGTGCCGCCTGCGACGGCTACGGCCTGTTGGGTTGCTACGCCTACTCGATCCCGGACGGGCACGGCCGGGCAGTCGCTCGGATGTTCGCCCCGTCGAACGGCGTCCCCGAGGAGATCGCCAACGCCAACAGCACAACCTGCCTGGCCGCCCACCTGCTCGACACGACAGGGGCGCAGACGGTCGCGATCGAGGTGGAGCAGGGCGACACCCTCGCTCGACCGGCCAGCGTGCTCGCTTCGGCCCGACGCGGGCCGGCGGGCATCACGACCCGGGTCGGTGGGGTAGCGGTGGTCCGCGACGGACACTGAGGCGACGACTGGATCGTCCTCTTCTGCGATCCGCGCATGGGTCTGGGGCTGTCCGCTGCGGTCAAGCGTTGGCACCCGGTGGCGGCCGCAGCCCCGACCGACGCACCGAGCCAGCGAGGCGGCCGCCGCGCTGCGCCAGTACGTCCCCTCGGTCAGCGTTGCCGAGCCGCCGTACCCGCGCTCGGTCGGCATCCTGACCGAGCCGCCGGCGGACCTGTCGTCCCGCGTTGACGACTACCTCGCCGACGGCTTCGGCCAGTGACAGAAACCGGCGGGTGATCGTTGTCGACACGGGCCCGACACCACCGTGGTAACGCGGACGTACTGGTGGCCTCAGGAAAGTCTGCGCGTCGCGCATCGCAGTGCGGCCGCCCCCTCTCGTGACGCGGGACAGGGTGGGGAGATGCCTGCACCGCCTCGACGCTCGCAGGACTGAGGACTTCCCTCCGGGCTCCGCCACGGCGTCGGGGTTGCCGGCACGGGAGGACCCGGTGACCAGTCCTCGGCGGAGGCTGTTCTCGGTGGGCCGGATGTCGAGCCCGGCGCGGGCGCCCCTTCCCCGTTCGGATCAGCCGGGTGGGGAGGTCTGGCTGGCCTGGGTGAGGAGGCGTTCCCAGGTGCGTGTTGAGCCGCCGTGCTGTTGGGCGAGGGATGCTGCGAGGTGGTGGCGGGGGGTGTCGCCGGCAGTGCTGAGGGCTGCGATCGCGGTGCGCAGGCGGGGGTCACGCTCGTAGGCGTGTGCCTTGCGCGGGCCTGTTCCTGTGCCTGGTGGGCGGCCGCCTCCCTTTCCTTGTCCGGGCGGGTTGTTCCGGCGTTCCTCGATGTCATGGCGGGCCAGACGCGGAGGCTGTAGAGGGTGTTGCCTGCTGGGAGGTAGCCCTGGGTCGCGTAGGCGCGGACGGTGCTGGCCGTAACGCCGAGTAGGGCGGCCGTCTCTTCGTCGTTGAGGAGGTCGTCGGGGTGTTCTCCGGCGGGCAGCTCGGGGATGAGTTTGCTTTTGAGGTAGGCGCGGGCTTGTGCGAGGTCGTAGATCAGGATGCGGCTGTGGGGAAAGAGGCTTGCTACGCGCTGGCGGAAGGCGGGGGCATCGCGTCGCCGCCCTGTGGACGCGGCGACGCCGGCTTGCTGGGCGATGTTGAGGTTCCCCCGAGATGCGGGGAGGGGTGACAGAGGGTCAGATGGGTCTCGTGAGAGGAGACCTGCAGTTGCTGACGCTCGCGTCGTAGGTTCGCTGCCTGCTCGGCGATGAACGCCCGCTGCTCGCCGATCTGGTCGCGCTGGCTCTTCAGCGTCCAGACGGCGGCGCCGGCCGCTGCGGCGGCGAATATGGCCCCGAGCCAGGTCGGGACATCTCCCCAGTTGATCGCGCTCATGGCCGCAGCGTAGGCGGGGCAACATCGCGACGAACTACCAATCGCATAAGAGATGCGGTTCGCTGCCGGTGACCTGCGACTACACAGCCTGTTGGCACGGGTGCGGCACGGCAGGGCTAGGCGGTATCACCCAGCGGGCTTGCTGGAGGTGCCTAGCTCCTTCACGACCGGGCCGCGGCCGATCTGCACGGCCCAGAAACCCACGCAGGCACCACCCGTTCACCTTCGGGTGGTGCCTGCCGCGCGCTGCTGTCGAGACTCAGGCCTTGTTGACCTTGGCCGCGCGTCCCGGTCCTTGGATCTGGAACGAGACGGTGTCCCCGGGATGGATCTCGTCGGGGTCGATCACGAGGTCGTCCACCGTGAAGTACAGCACGGGACCACCTTGGTCGTTCTTGATGCTTCCCTCGCCCGGGTCCGCGTTCCACTCATGGATCTTGCCTTGGTCCATGGCTGTGTCTCCTTGGCTTGATGGGGGGCAAGCTCCGGTCGCATGCCGGGCTCGCTCCCAGCGAACGCGAACCCGCGTGCGTCAGCCACCGCTGTGCGTCGAACGGGTGACGACGGCCGCCAGCCCACCGACGGGCGTTCAGCGCTCCCATACCTCCGGGCCGCCACCGTGCCACTCGATCAGCGGCGAGTTCACCAGGTCCACCACGTCCCACCCCTCCAGGCCGGCACGCTCCAGGAACACGCTCAGGTCATGCAGGCTGTCTGCGGTTCCCAGCGTCTCGCTGCCGACCTGGATGCGACGGCCGCCACCCTCTCCGGGCGGGAACACGATCACGCGACGCTCAGCCATAGCCTCAGCCTCGCCCAACGGCAGGTGAGGCGCATTCGGGGGACGGCTGTCAGTGGCGGCGGTTGTCCCCCCGGGGGCCGCGTTGTCGTCGTGGTGTCTTGTGGCCGAACTACACCAGCCGGTGTAGCGTCGTAATCAGCAGTCGTGGTTCCGAAGTCCCGTTCGCCCGTGATCGCATCGCGGGCGTTTTTGCTGTTCAACGCCTCTCCGGACCAGGGCGATCACCTCCGGGACCCGCACGGTGCGGGACCCGATACCAGTCCCCTCGAAGGAGACAGACACATGGCCAAGGGCACTGTGAAGTGGTTCAACGCGGAAAAGGGCTTCGGCTTCATCGAGCAGGAGGGTGGCGGCCCCGACGTCTTCGCCCACTACTCGAACATCGTCGCCCAAGGCTTCCGCGAGCTGCAGGAGGGCCAGAAGGTCGAGTTCGACGTTACGCAAGGCCAGAAGGGCCCGCAGGCGGAGAACATCCGCCCCCTGTAACGCCACACGCAAGAGCGGCCCCAGCTGGTGGGTACATCCCGGCTGGGGCTTCTTCGTTCCCGTCCGCCGGTTGCGCCTGCCGGGGCCGCCCTACTTGTCAGCCCTCGCTCGGGACGATGAAGCCCCTCGCTGGCCTGGGCTCTTCCGGGTCACGCGAGTCCGGCTGCTGCGTGCGCTTCCACGCCGCGACCAGCTTCGCGTACCGCGGATCGATCCACTCGGTCATGCGTCACCTCCGCCGTCAGGCTACGGGAGGCTGAGGGGTCGGCATGGGACGGATCGTGCACTCCGGGGCATGCTGGCACTTCGCGGCCACCGAGACGAGCATCTCGTCCGACGGAGCGCTCCACAGTTCCGGGTCCGCGTTCCAGCCGAGTTCGGCGATCTTCTCGCGGGTGCGGTCCAGGACCGGAGGTGCTCGTGCCCGCTGGGCGGCCCGGAAGCGATCACATGGCGATCGGTGGAGGGGCGTAGCGAGGGCCTGTACGGACTCGTTCCGGCGCGCGCGGGCCTGCTCCGTCAGGTGTGCCATATTGTCTCGGATGGCGCGCGCGTGGGAGTCCCCCGATGCCGATTCCGGGTGCGTCTGATCCGCGGCCGTGCCGGCTCGCTGGTCTTGGGCTGTGCCGGTGTGCCGGGCCGCGAGAAACTGCCGTTTGGCTTGCAGATCCGCCCAGATGCCCGGGCGCCGTGCCGATCCGTCCTGAGTTACCCAGAGGATTCCCTCGGAGTCCGGCTGGACGCAGACGGGGCTGGCATCCGGCGCTTCCGGATACAGGGCCTGGCTGATCGCCGCGGTCACCGGGTCGAACTCGACACTGGCCGTCCCGGCCCTCTCGGGAGCCATCCCAATAAACGTGCCCACGGAGCCCGCCGCAGCCCACTCTTGCGTCGAGGCTTCTGCCTGGCGGTCCGTCTCGCGCGGTATCCATGTCGGCTCCCGGATCTGCTGGGCCGGCCAGGACGCGGATTGCACCCGCTGTGCGACAGGCCCTGGAAACGGGAGTGTGCGGCGGGTGAAGAGCTGGGCGAGGGCGATGGTTTCGGGGTAGGCGATGGCTTCGCGGGCAGGCGGATCTGCACCCATTCTCGATCTTCATGACCGTGTTCCAACTGCCGGCTTACACCGTGTCCTACATGGTCAGTTTGAGGAGGCGTTTATAGCAGCAGAGGGCTGCAGCAAGGCCGAGGAAAGCCAGGTAATTGCGGGGATGTCGCTCGTAGGGGGGTGACAGACGCCGGTAGCCGGTCAGCCAGGAGATCGTGCGCTCGATGACCCATCGACGACGGCCCAACCGTTCGCTTGAATCGATCCCCTTGCGGGCGATACGGACGCCGATGTTGTGGCTGTGCAGCCATTGCCGCTGGTCAGGAAGGTCGTAAGCTTTGTCGGCGTGCAGTCGCCGGGGCTTGTAATGGTCACTGTGGGATTCGTGTCCTATGCGGAAATGGGCAACCATCGGCTTCAGCCCTAGGCTGTCGTGGGTGTTGGCGGCGGAGACTCCGACGCGTAGGGCAGTCCGTTCGCGTCGGACAGGAAGTGCATCTTGGAACCCGGCTTGCCCCGGTCCACGGGCGACGGACCTGCAAGTTCGCACCTTTTTTTGGCGCGGAGGTGAGCGGAGTCGAGTACCGCCCTGGACAGGTCGACCAGGCCCCGGTCGGCGAGCATCTCGAGCACCTTCTGGTGCAGCCGTCCCCAGACGCCCGCCCGGGACCAGATCGGGAACTGTCGATGCACCGTTGCCTTCGATGCTCCAAAACAGGGCGGCAGAGCCCGCCAGGCACAGCCGCTGACCAGGACGTAGACGATCGCCGCGAATACTGCCTCGCCATCGATGTCAGCCACCCCGCCACTCTGCGGCCGCACCCGCGCCGGCGGCAGGGTGGCGGGGTGGGTATCACCCAGAGCCCTTCCGGCGCGATCCATCCCCACCGCCCACTCCCCATGACCCAACCAACGACCAACGACCAACTGACCATGTAGGACATGGTGTAAAGCAGACCTGACCGACTGACGACGTCGGCTCCGGCCCACGTCGAATAACGCGAGCCGGAGCCAAACGGGACACGGGAAGGTGATGGTGGTCAGTCCACGGACCGCACGGTGGGCATGGCGAGGGCGACCGGTCCCGTGCCGGAGCCGCTCTTGCAGGAGTCGTGGCAGTCCTTCTCCAGGCTGCAGCACAGTGAGCAGATCGCCCCGGCGTGGAAGAGGCAGTTCGCCACGTCCGGCCGCTCGAAGTCGGTCGTGCACACGGTGCAGATCAGCATGGCCGCGGAGGGCAGGCCGTCCGCCCCGAGCAGCGGCTCCTCCAGGTCGTCGACGCGGGCGATGTAGTACTTGCCCTTCGTGAGCACCGCGAACAGCGGTGAGAGGACCACCGCGAGGAACAGGGCGATGAAGGGGGAGTATGCCTTGCCGTAGTCTCCGAACGCCTCGAAGTAGGCCGCGATGGAGACGGCCGAGGCAATGAGCATCGATCCGAAGCCGACCGGGTTGAAGTTGTACAGGTGCGCGCGCTTGAACTCGATGTACGAGGGACTGAGCTTCAGCGGTTTGTTGATGACGAGGTCGGCGACGACCGCGCCGATCCAGGCGATGGCGACGTTGGAGTAGAAGCCGAGGACGGTGTTGAGGAAGCCGAAGACGCCGCCCTCCATCAGGGCCAGCGCGACGCCGACGTTGAGGAAGATGTAGACGACCCGGCCGGGGTGGCGGTGGGTGAGGCGGGAGAAGAAGTTCGACCAGGACAGCGAACCGGAGTACGCGTTCGTCGAGTTGATCTTTATCTGGGACAGGATCACGAAGAACGTGGCCAGGCCCAGGGCGACGGGTGCGGCGAAGGTCTTGAAACCGTGGACGTACTGCTGGATGGGCTCGTTGGCCTTGGACAGGCCCACGCTGCCGGCGATGTAGAAGGCGAGGAAGGCCCCGCCGATCTGCTTGGCCGCGCCGAGCACCACCCAGCCCGGGCCGGCGGACAGGACGGCCCCCCACCACTTCCTGCTGTTCTCGGGCGTCTTGTCGGGCATGAAGCGCAGGTAGTCGACCTGCTCGCCGATCTGCGCGATCAGCGACAGAGCCACGCCCGCGCCCGCGCCGACGCCGAGCATGCTGATGCTCGAACCGGTGGGGGAGTTGCCGGCGAAGTGCGTGAACTGCGAGAACTCGTCCGGCTCCTGGATGGCGATGGACACGAACGGCGCGACCATCAGCACCAGCCACACCGGCTGCGTCCACACCTGCATCTTCGACAGCGCCGTCATGCCGTAGACGACCAGCGGCAGGATGATCAGCGAGCAGATCAGATAGCCGACGGCGAGCGGGATGTGCAGCCCCAGTTCCAGGGCCTGGGCCATGATCGAGCCTTCGAGGGCGAAGAAGATGAAGGTGAAGCTGGCGTAGATGACCGAGGTGAGTGTGGATCCGAGGTAGCCGAAGCCGGCGCCCCGGGTCAGCAGGTCCATGTCGATGGAGTACTTCGCCGAGTAGTACGAGATCGGGATGCCGGTCAGGAAGATGACGACCGCGGCGGCGAGGATCGCGATCATCGCGGAGGAGAAGCCGTTGGAGATGGCGATCGAGCCGCCGATGGCGAAGTCGGCGAGGTAGGCGATGCCACCGAGTGCCGTCGTGGCCACCACGTAGGGGGTCCAGCGGCGGAAGGACTTCGGCGCGTAGCGCAGGGAGTAGTCCTCCAACGTGTCGTTCTGCGCCCAGTTGTTGTACGTCCGTCCGCCCGTACTCGCCGGCGGTGCTTCCTTGTCGACGATCTCCGTCACGACATTCCCTCTTCCCAGCACTGGGGACGACCCGGGCGACCCCGGGTGATTGCACGGAAGAGTCACGCCGCACTATTTCTTGAACGTTTCGCTTCCTTTAAGGGAAAAGTCTTTAACGGGCCTTTATTCGATGCGCGTAGATAGCACGCCAACAGGAGCGAACCCGCGTGGGCGGGAGTGGTGCAGGAACCGGTCGCACAGATCGGCGATGTCCAGGCCGCTGGTGGTGCGGGCGAACCACGGCCGGTCGGGCCGTGTGGCCGGTCGCCGCGGACGGGCCTAGGAGGGCGGTCCCCCCTCACCAGCCCAAACTCCGCTGACGGGTGTGGCCGTAGTTGAGATTTCACCTGCACACAGTTGATCATTCACCTATGTACACGTTCTGATGCCCATCATGTCGACGCACCCGCCCTCGCCGTGGGAAGAATCCGCTGATCCGTACGGGCAGCCGTACCCGAGTCCGTACGGGCAGCCCCGGGATCAGCCGTACCAAATCCCGTATGGCCAGGAGTACCCGGGGCCGTACGGGCAGCCGTACCAGAGTCCTGAGCAGCACCCGTACAGGCAATCCGAGAACCAGCCGTACGACATGGGGCAGCCGTACCCGAGTCCGGACGGGCAATTGGGCCAGATGCCGCACGCCCAGCCGTACGCGAATCCGCGCAGGCAACCGGAGCGACCGCCGCAGCCTGACCCGTACGTCGAACTCGGCCGGCGCGACGAGCTGTACCCGGAGCCCGAGCCACCGCGTCGACCCAATCCCTACGCCGAACTCGGGCGCCTCGACGAGGACTACGCGTCACCTTCCGAGACGCCGAGCGCGGCCACGGCTTACCCGGTCGCCCCTTACGCGGCCCCTGAGAAACCACGCAGACGAAGACGACTGCTGGGGTGTCTCGGTGTCGTCGCTGCCCTGATCGTCGGGAGCGGCGGCGTACTCGCCTACATCGGCATGACCACAGCCGCCAAGGCCGGCCAGTACAAACTGGCTCCGCCGGACAGCTTCCAGGGGCTTTCGTCGGACCCGTCCAACGTGCTGGCCGAAAGTCTCACAGCGAGCAACGACGAGATCGCCAAGGCAGGCGCCACTCCCGCGCTGGCGGCATACTCCACCAAACTCGGCGACCGCACACCACAGATCGTTCTGATGGGCGGGTACGGCACATTCCTGAGCCCCAGGACCGAGGTGGCGGCCGCGTGGGGCGGGATCGACCGGAGCGGCGGTTCCGTCAAGGACGAGACGGACGAGTCCAGCGGGCGGCTCGGCGGCACGGCTCAGTGCGCCGTCGCCACGGCGGGCCCCGCGGAGACGCCCGTCTGCATCTGGGCCGACAACAGCACCATCGCCATTCTCCTCTTCACCGGACAGATGAGCCGGACCGTGGCCCACCCCGACTTCCCGGCGCTCGACCAGCGACTGCTTGCCCTGCGCGCCGTCGCCGAAGTGAAGATGTAACCGGCAACGTTGCCGTCGGTCCAAGCTGCGGGCAGTTCAAGGCGGCGTTCTGTCGTGCCGGTCTACTGGTCAGGGATCTCACCGCCCGGCAACCAGGAAGCCTTGGCGATGTTCTGACGCGGGGCCTGTTGACCCCGTGTTCCGCAGGGCGTTTGATCTTTCCGGCCCGTGCGGGTATCCGGGCAGGGGAGGGCTGGTGCGATGGCTGACGAGGCCGGACCCGGGCTGGTACGGGTGGTGTACGTCGAGCAGTCGTCCGCGCTGATGATGGGCGTGGGCGCGGTGCTGTCCGAAGGGTTGCTGCTGGCTCTGATCGGTGCGGCTCACCGGCTGGAGACTCTGCTTGGGGGAACAGTTGCGGTCACTCTGGTGTGCCTGGTGCTGCTGCCGCTCGGTTTCCAACTCCCCGCCCGGCTTCGACGTAAGTACGAGCATGCCGCGCAGGTGGACCACCTCGCCGCACCGCACGCCGACGAGGGCGCGGCGCGGCGCCGGTTGCTCCGGCGCACGGCAGGATTGGTTGGCGCGGCAGCCTGCTGGATGATGCTGATCGGCCTGGTGTTCCATGAGGTGATGCCGCCCGTCATGCTGGTGCCGATGGCCATGACCCATTGGGCGCGATCCCGGGCTACCGCGGACTGGGAACAAGTGAACGGGGCAGCCCTGTGGCAGGGCGTACCCGGGCTGCTGGGCACTCGAGGACCGGTATTTCGTGTGCCGGCGGACTACGGGACGTGAAGCCGCAGCCCCTTCCTCTTCGGCGGAAGTAGTTTGCGGTGCGGCGACGTCGCGGCAATGCCCGGTGGCGTGGGCTTCGTCCTGCCGGCTCTCTGCAGAGCCTGGGCGCCACGGATCACCGTACGCTCCGAGACGTCCAGGTTCCGGGCAAGGGCAGCGACGGTCAGACCGGGACTCGACTGGACGAGGAGAGCCATACGGATCAGGCGGGCGGCACGCATGACACCAGGATCACCGACCGATCACCTCACCCGCACCCCTGCCGAAGCCCGGATGCGGATGCGGATACGCTGAGCCTGTTCAGGTCGTGAGCTGGAGGGCGTCCAGTACGGCGGTGACGTCCCGGCGCGCGGCCTCGTCCAGGCCGCGCAGGGGACGCGGCACGTTCGGCTCCGACGTCAGGCACGCCGCGGCGGACAGGACGCGCAGACCACCGTGCTGACGGAGCAGGGCCCACAACGGTTCGAGCGCCTCGGTGGCCCGGCCCGCGTCACCGGCCAGGGCTGCGCGGGCGAGGGCGAGCGCGGTCCGGGGGAACAGACCGCCCACGGCCGAGTACCGGACGTCGCACCCGGCATTCAGACCGCGCACGCCGGCCCAGTCGCCGCTCACACCGATGGTGACCGTCTCCGGGATCGCCGCGCGCAGCGCGTCGATCCGGGCCTTGGCCTGGCCGAAGTCGTTCGGAACGGCGTGTGACAGTGTGCGACGCCCGCCCCGTCTTCGCGACGAAGCAACGATTCCCCGAGGCGGACGAGGTTGTCGTCGACTGGCCGCTCCGCTACCTGGAGGCGACGCAACTCGACTTGCGGGCGGTGCTCTGCGTCCTCACCCACGACGCCAAGTTCGACGTACCCCTGCTGGAGAAGGCGCTGAAATTGCCCGTGACGTACGTCGGCGCGATGGGTTCCCGCCACACCCACCTGGAACACAAGGAGCGGCTGCGCCAGGTCGGCGTCTCCGAACTCGAACTGGCCCGCCCGCAGTCACCCTCGGGCTCGATCTAGGGGCGCGGACCCCGGAGGAGACGGTGCTGCCGATGACGGCCGAGATCGTGGCCGCCCGGCGCGGCGGCTCCTGTTTGTCGCTGCGAGGAGCCCACATCCCGATCCACCACGACGGGGCGGGGGTCCCCGCGCGAAGGATCGTCGAGGTCGCCTAGTAGGTTCGCCACCGAACCCGGGTGCCGGTCGCGAGCGGACGAAGAGTTGACTCATTGTTAGCCCGCTCAGGCCACGTTGAGCGCCGGTTCGGATGAAGCCATGCGACTGTGGTCGCGTCATGCGCTTGTGCCGGGATCGATGGGACGGCTGCACAGTGCCGTCCCGGACGGGCGCCTGACTCATGAGATCTATGACCGAGGTGTCCAGTCACAGGCATGTCGACTGTCGTTGCGGGATGGCGACTGCTGGTACCGAGTCAAGGGGCGTGTCCCGATAGGGGCCTTGCCGAGTCAGGCGCCATCACGGTTCAGACCGCCCGAGCAGCCGGTGCCACCCACCTAGCGCGTCACCATGCGGGAGGCGAACCACCATGACGATCAGACAGCGCAGCATCTCGTCCAGCACGGATTCTCCCAGTCGGGGGGAGGTCGTCCTGGGGGTGGACACGCACGGGGAGGTTCATGTTGCCGCCGTGGTATCCCCGCTGGGGAAGGTTCTGGGCACCGAATCCTTTCCGGCCACGGCGGCCGGTTACCGTCGGCTGCTCGTCCGGGCTCGCAAGCGAGGGACGGTGCGCCGGGCCGGTGTGGAGGGCACCGGCACCTTCGGCGCGGGTCTGTCCCGCTACCTGCTGACTCAGCACGTCCAGGTGTACGAGATGAACCGGCCAGACCCCTCGGCCCGCCGGCTGCTGGGACCCGCTCGATGCGCAGGCCGCCGCGCGGGCCGTGCTCAATGGTCGCGCCCGGGCGCGGGCAAATTCCGGCGACGGTCCGATGCACAGTGCCAGGATCTTCAAACTCGCCAAAGACTCCGCGGTCAAAGCCCGCACCCAGGCGATCAACCAACTCAAGGCCCTCCTGGTCATCGCCGACCCCGCCCTGCGGGACGGCTGACCAGCCTCGGCAACGCCGAGCTGTTCCGCACCTCCGCGCGCCTCAGCCCGCACGACGGCAAGGGCGACGAAGACGCGGTGACCGAGGCCACCCACATGACCCTGAGCATGCTCGCCCAGCGTATCGAACAACTCTCCGCGCAGATCAATGAGCTGAACCAACGCCTGACCCGGCTCGTCGAACACCACGCCCCGCAACTGCTCTTACCCGTGGGCATCGGCCCGGACAGCGCCGTCACTCTCCTGATCACCATGGGAGACAATCCCGACCGGCTGAACACCGACGCGTCCTTTGCCGCCCTTTGCGGAGTCAGCCCCATCGAGGCCAATGCGGCCCTGCACCGCATCGTCTTCACCCGGCTGCGCCACGACCCGCGCACCCAGGCGTGCCTCCGCTGCTGCACCCCGGATCGGGCCCATGAGGACCGTCCAGAAGATTGCAGCGGTGGCCGCGGCCATCTGCGGAATCCTCTTCGCCGGCATCGGGATGGCCAGCGCTGACCCCCAGGACAACGGCGGGGGGACAACATCCCCCTACTCAGCAACATCAACACGATGAACTGGGACGATTCGCCCTTCTGCGGAGTTCAGGTCAAGACCAAGGACACCGAGCAGAAGACGTCCTGTCCGGTAGTGCACAACGAGGGCAGCTCCAACAGCCCGGTGTACATCATCACCTTCGGATCTTGATCTTTCATAGCGGTCCGGCGGTCCGGCGGTCCGGCGGTCCGGTTGTTCGGGGCCGTCGGACCGTTTCGGCTTGTCGGGGCGTTGGCAGCGAGGTGAGTAATCCGGCTGCTGTGTCGGGTGGGCGATAGCAACAAACTCGCCCATGCGAGCCACGTCCTTATCCGACTAGGGCTGCCTCAGCGTCCATGACTGTGGCCGGGCGGCGGCACCACCAGGTGTAGCCGGTCGGGGTCGCGACCGGAAGGTCCGACGGAGCCCGGTCGGCACCCTCATCACCGGAACTGCGCCGTCATGTCACCGTCCCGGCGCGACGCAACATGCACTCCTCCAGGAACGCAAGGGCGCGCAGATGATACGCACGCGCCGCCCAGCCGAGACTGATGTTGTGCCCGGCATCCGGCTGACGGTCGACGATGACGCGCGTCCCGCTGAGCATGCCGGTCATCGTGGCCACCGCTTCCTCGTCGTGGCGCCACCACGCCTCGTGCTCGGCGAAGGTGAGACGGACCGGGACCCGGACGCGCCGGGCGATGCCCGGGAGCAGCCCCGGCCAGTTTGCCGCCTCTCTCCACTCCCGCTCCGGCATGGGAACCAGCAGCGAGCGGCTGCCCGCGAAGGTGTTCGGCGGATACAGCTGGAGGGGACCCCAGCTCAACCGACGGGTGGTGAGGCTGTGCGGGTCCGGCAACTCGTCCGTGTCCACGGCGTAGCGGTGCCCGCAACCGGAGATGTCCAGGCCGATGAGGCGGTCACCGATGTCGTCGGCGGCGGCGGTCAACGCGAGCTTGCCGCCGAAGGAGTGGGCCAACAGGAAGAAACCCACGCCTGTTTGATACCGGCGGGCGAAGGCGCCGAGGGCCGCGTGCAGCGTCACCGACTGTTCGGCGAGCGTCTGGCCGGTGGGAAGCTGGGCGGCCGACAGGCCGTAGCCGGGACGGTCCAGAGCCAGCACTGTGAAACCGAGCCCGGCCCCGAGTTCCAGCAGGGAGAGGCCCGGGTGGGCCTGGCCGTGGAAATACCCGGCTCGCATGCCACCGCCGTGGACGGCCACTACGACGGCCCGGGGTGGCGCATGCGCTGGTTCGCCGAGCAGGCCGGACAGCTGGACGCCGTCGGCGTCGACGGTGATCTCGCGCACGCGCCGCGAGACGGGGCTGAGGATCTCACTCATGGGTGACGTCAGTCCTTGATTTCGCAGATGGTGGCGCCGGAGGTGACGGAGGCGCCGACGTCGGCGGACAGGCCCTTGATGGTGCCGGCCTTGTGGGCGTTGAGGGGCTGTTCCATCTTCATGGCCTCCAGGACGACGACCAGGTCGCCTTCCTTGACTTCCTGGCCTTCCTCGACGGCGACCTTGACGATGGTGCCCTGCATCGGGGAGGCGAGGGTGTCGCCGGAGGCGACGGGGCCGGACTTCTTGGCGGCGCGGCGCTTGGGCTTGGCGCCGGCGGCGAGGCCGGTGCGGGCCAGTGACATGCCCAGGGAGACCGGCAGGGAGACCTCCAGGCGTTTGCCGCCGACCTCGACCACGACGGTCTCGCGGCCCGCCTCCTCCTCCGCCTCGGTGTCGGCGGGGGCGGCGTGGGGCGTGATGTCGTTGACGAACTCGGTCTCGATCCAGCGGGTGTGGACCGTGAAGGGGTCTTGTCGGCCGTGGATTTCAGGGGCGAAGGCGGGATCGGTGACCACCGCGCGGTGGAAGGGGATCGCGGTGGCCATGCCCTCGATGTGGAACTCGGCCAGGGCGCGGGCGGCCCGGTGCAGGGCCTGTTGGCGGGTGGCGCCGGTGACGATCAGTTTGGCGAGCAGGGAGTCCCAGGCCGGGCCGATCACGCTGCCGGACTCCACGCCCGCGTCGAGGCGGACGCCGGGGCCGGTGGGTGCGTCGAAGCGGGTGACGGTGCCCGGGGCGGGCAGGAAGCCCCGGCCGGGGTCCTCGCCGTTGATGCGGAACTCCAGGCAGTGCCCGCGCAGTTCGGGGTCGTCGTAGCCGAGGGGTTCGCCGTCGGCGATGCGGAACATCTCCCGTACCAGGTCGATGCCGGCGACCTCCTCGGTGACCGGGTGCTCGACCTGCAGGCGGGTGTTGACCTCGAGGAAGGAGATGGTGCCGTCGTTGCCGACGAGGAACTCGACGGTGCCGGCGCCGATGTAGCCGGCCTCCTTGAGGATGGCCTTGGAGGCCTGGTACAGCTGGGCGGTCTGTTCGTCGGTGAGGAAGGGGGCGGGGGCCTCCTCGACGAGTTTTTGGTGGCGGCGCTGCAGGGAGCAGTCGCGGGTGGAGACGACGACGACGTTGCCGTGGCTGTCGGCCAGGCACTGGGTCTCCACGTGGCGGGGCTTGTCCAGGTAGCGCTCGACGAAGCATTCGCCGCGGCCGAAGGCGGCGACGGCCTCGCGGACGGCCGACTCGTACAGTTCGGGGACCTCGTCGAGGGTGCGGGCGACCTTCAGGCCGCGGCCGCCGCCGCCGAAGGCGGCCTTGATGGCGATGGGCAGGCCGTGCTGCCGGGCGAAGACGACGACCTCGTCGGCGCCGCTGACCGAGTCGGAGGTGCCGGCCACCAGGGGGGCGCCGGCGCGCTGGGCGATGTGGCGGGCGGCGACCTTGTCGCCCAGGTCGCGGATGGCCTGCGGCGGGGGGCCGATCCAGATCAGGCCGGCCTCCAGGACGGCCTGGGCGAAGTCGGCGTTCTCGGACAGGAAGCCGTAGCCGGGGTGGATGGCGTCCGCGCCGGACTCGCGTGCCGCGTTCAGTACCTTGGCGATGTCCAGGTAGCTGGTGGCCGGGGTGTCACCGCCCAGGGCGAACGCCTCATCCGCCGCGCGGACATGCAGAGCGTCCCGGTCCGGGTCGGCGTACACGGCCACGCTCGCGATCCCGGCGTCCCGGCACGCCCGAGCCACGCGGACAGCGATTTCGCCACGGTTGGCGATGAGCACTTTGCGCACGATGGCTCAACTCCCCTCGGGTTCAGATGGGCTCGGACTTCCAGGAACCGGCATGGCGGCGCGTGACGTGGCGGTCGCGGCAAAGGAGGCTACGGCGGCGCCGACTGCCGTGCCCGAGAACGACGGGGGCCCGGGGTTCCGGACCGCGCCGAACAGGACGGCCAGGACGGCGGCGAGTTCCTCGGCGTTCGGACAGCCGTGCAGCACGCGCACCTCGTGCGTGTCACCGTTCATCACATCGGGGGGTTTCCGTGCTTGCGGGACGGCAGGTCGGCGTGTTTGCGGCGCAGCATCGCCAGCGAACGAATCAGCGCCGACCTGGTGTCTCGCGGGTCGATCACGTCGTCGACGAGCCCCCGCTCGGCCGCGTAATAAGGGTGCATCAGCTCCGACTTGTACTCCTTGATCCGCTGCTGCCGCACCCCCTCGGGATCGTCGGACGCCGCGATCTCGCGACGGAAGATGACATTGGCCGCACCCTCCGCACCCATCACCGCTATCTCGTTCGTCGGCCAGGCCAGGGAGAGGTCCGCACCGATGGACCGGGAGTCCATGACGATGTACGCGCCGCCGTAGGCCTTGCGCAGGATGAGCTGGACACGCGGCACGGTGGCGTTGCAGTACGCGTACAGCAGCTTGGCGCCGTGCCGGATGATGCCGCCGTGCTCCTGGTCGATGCCCGGCAGGAAGCCGGGGACGTCGACCAGCGTCACGAGCGGAATGTTGAAGGCGTCGCAGAGCTGAACGAAGCGTGCCGCCTTCTCGGACGCCTTGATGTCGAGCACACCGGCGAACGCCGAGGGCTGATTGGCCACGATCCCCACCACATGGCCGTCGAGCCGGGCCAGGGCACACACGATGTTCGGCGCCCAGTCGGGGTGCACCTCGAACACCTCGCCGTCGTCAACTACTTCCTCGACGACCGCGCGCATGTCATAGGCACGGTTGGGGTCGTGGGGGACCAGGTCCAGCAGTGCGTCGGTGCGCCGGTCGGCGGGGTCGTCGCACGGGGCGGCGGGCGGGAGTTCGCGGTTGTTGGCGGGCAGCAGCGACAGGAGGAACCGTACGTCCTCCAGGCAGGACTCCTCGTCGTCATGGGCGAAGTGCGCGACGCCGGAGGTGGACGCGTGGACGTCGGCACCGCCGAGCCCGTTCTGGGTGATGTCCTCGCCGGTGACGGCCTGGACGACATCGGGGCCGGTGATGAACATCTGCGAGGTCTCGCGGATCATGAAGACGAAGTCGGTCAGCGCGGGGGCGTAGGCGGCGCCGCCGGCGCAGGGGCCGAGCATGACGCTGATCTGCGGGATGACCCCGGAGGCGCGGGTGTTGCGCTGGAAGATGCCGCCGTAGCCGGCCAGTGCTGAGACGCCCTCCTGGATGCGGGCGCCGGCGCCGTCGTTCAGCGAGACCAGCGGGGCTCCGGCGGCCTCCGCCAAGTCCATCAGCTTGTGGATCTTCTCGGCGTGGGCCTCGCCCAGCGCCCCGCCGAAGATGCGGAAGTCATGGGCGTACACGAAGACCGTGCGGCCGTGCACGGTGCCCCAGCCGGTGACCACGCCGTCCGAGTACGGTCGTCGCCGTTCCAGCCCGAAGCCGGTGGCCCGGTGCCGTCGCAGGGCCTCGACCTCGGTGAACGAGCCCTTGTCCAGAAGCAGTTCGATGCGTTCGTGGGCCGTCAGCTTGCCCTTGGCGTGCTGCCGCTCGGTAGCTGCGGGATCGGGGCCTTGCCTGGCCGAATCCTTCAGCCGGTCCAGTTCGGTCAGCCGCTCGTGCAGGGTCGGCGGTCCGCCGGTCTCTTCGGGGACGCCGGCGGCGGATTGCTCAGCAGTGCGCATGGTGGTCCACTCTCTCCGCGATGAGTCCGTGTGATCCGTTGGTCGGGCGCTGATGTACTGCTCAGGCCGCGGTGTCCGCTTCCGCCCGGGCGGCGTCGACGGCCAGGGCGAGCGCGCTCGCGTCATGGGTGGAGTGGACTCGCGTGCCCGGTGCGATCCGGCGGCGCAGTCCGCCGAGGACCCGGCCCGGCCCCACCTCGACGAACCGGACCACGCCCATGTCGGTCATGCGGGTCACCGCACCGGTCCAGCGCACCCGGCCGGCGAGCTGTCGCCGCAGGCAGGCGACCGCATCCCCGGCGGTCGTCACCGGCTCGGCGGTGACACCCGAGACGACGTTGATCACCGGGTGGCGGAAGCGCACCCCGGTCAGGGCGGCGGCGAACTCCGCCTCGACGTCGCTCATCAGGCGGCAGTGGAACGGTGCGCCGACGTGCAGGGCGACGACGCGCCTGCTGCCGGCCTCCCGGGCCCGCCGCACGACCTCGTCCACGGCCGCGTCCTGACCCGATACGACGACCTGTGCGGGGCCGTTGTCGTTGGCGACCTCCACGACCTGGCCGGTGGCGGACGCCACGGCGGCGCAGATCCGCTCGACGTGCGCCAGGTCGAGGCCCATCACAACGGCCATCCGCCCCGGTACCCGCTCGTTGACGCCGGCCATGAGCTGCCCGCGCAGCCGCACCAGCCGCAGGGCGTCGGCCCAATCGAGCACGCCGGCGCAGACGAGCGCCGCGTACTCGCCCAGGCTGTGGCCCGCGACCACGTCGGGAGTGACACCCCGCGCCCGCAGGACGTCCAGCGCGGCCAGGCTGGTCAGGAACACGGCGGGCTGGGTGACGGCGGTGTCGCGCAGTGCCTCGGCGGGTCCCTCCCAGTACAGTCGGGACAGAGGGAACCTGAGGATCTCGTCGGCCGGGCGGTAGTAGCTGTCGACCAGGTCGGGCCGTGTCACCAGCAGATCGCGGCCCATGCCGGCCTGCTGCGAGCCCTGGCCCGGGAAGACGAACGCGGTCTTGTGCATGGTTCGGCGCTCCTTTCGGCGACCCGAACGGGGGGAGAGGGCGTGCCGGCTCCGCTGACGGCACATGCCAGTACGTATCCGGTAGGGGCGGGCAGGAGGGCGCCGGTCAGGCGCGGGGCCCCGGGCAACGGGGCCAGCGGCCGCGACGACCCGGGCGGCGCGCCGGGCGGAGGCACTCCGATTGCGCGGCACAGACCGCCCGCCCGCAGTCCCGTCCCGAGCGCTTTGCCCGCGGCCTCCTTGCGCGTCCACAGATCCAGTAGTCCCGTGGACCGCAGCCCCGGCGGCAGGGCGCGCACCCAGGCCGCCTCGTCGGCGGTGAACCACCGTTCGGCGAGAGCGATCGCGTCCAGCGGCCGGACGGCCTCCGCGTCCACTCCCACCCCGAGCAGTCGGGCCCCGGGGCCGGCGAGTGCCACGGCCACCAGACCGCGGGTGTGGCTCACGCCGGCGCGCAGGCCCGACGCCGCACCGGACAACTCCGGGGCGCCGGACGCCGCCCGGCCCATGCGGACGTCGGCCGGCGGCGCCCCCACGGCCTCGGCAGCGGTGGTACGCAGCAGCGCACGGGCCTGCGCGCGCGGGTCGCTCCCGGCGAACTGCCACCAGACGGCGACGCCGTGCGCGCCGACCGGTTCGCAGGTGCCTACCACTGACTGGCTCACCGCGCACCCACCGGCCTCTCCGAGGGTGGTCACATCGGTCTGCGCCACGGCCCGCACATCGGGCTGCTCAACGGTGTCCGCCCCGGCCCGCTCCACGGTGCCCGCCCGCTCAGACCTGCGAACCGGCGGTGATCTGCTCGGCGTACGCCTTGGCGTGCTCCAGGGTGATCCGGCTGTTGCCGCTCAGCGCGGTGCGGGCGAATTCGCGGGCGTCGGCCACCGTGGCACCCTCGCCGAGGATGCCCGGCACGGCCTCGGGCCGGATCGCGACGGTGTGCCGGGAGGTCACCGCGACGCCGCCGCGCACCTCGGTCACCCGCCATTCGCCGGTGTGGGCCGTCATCAGCGGGGGCACGACGATCTGCTTGTAGACGATCCGTTCGTCGGCGAAGCAGACCCGCACCGATTTGGTGGTGTGCATGGCGCCGTCGGCGGTGATGGTGTCCATCTCCATGATCTGGACGCCCGGTTCGTCCTCCGTCAGGTCCATGCGGGCGACGTGCGGCAGCCGGTCCGGCCACTGCTGGGCCTGGTACAGGAAGTCGTAGACGTCGGCGATGCCGCCGTCGACGACGACGGTGTCTTCGAAGGTGAGCAACAGTTCGGATCGGTCGGCCGCCTGCTCGGCCAGCGCCTTGAGATTCGCCAGCTCGGCGCGGCTGTTGCGGTCGGTGACCTCGGCGATCCAGGCGAGGCGGTCCGGGTCGTCGTCGACGGCCCGGTAGCTGTGCTCCAGGACGACCGCGGTCCCGCCGTCCGGGAGACCGCGCAGCAGCCACGCGCCGGACATCGCGGCGATCGGCGGCTGGGAGACCTCCTGCTCGAAGGCGATGCGCAGGCCGTCGGGATCGCGGTGCCGGCGGGAGGTCCAGGCCTTGACCCGGTCGCCGGCGACCGCCCAGAGCCGGATGCGCTCGTGTACCCCGTCCTGTTCGAGCTGCTCCACGTGGACGGTGGGATGGAAGTTCACCGGCCACGCGGTGGCGTCGGCCAGCAGGTCGTAGACGGTCTCGGGTGCGGCCGCCACCCCGATGGTGTGCTGCACGTCGTTCATGGGTTCACCGGTCCTTGTCCGTCGCTGCCGTCAGTAATTGCCAAGGCCGCCGCACACGTTGAGCGCTTGTGCGGTGATGGAGGCGGCGAGGTCTGTCATCAGATAGCCGACCAGGCCGGCCACCTCCTGCGGTGTGGAGTAGCGGCCGAGCGGGATCTTCGTCTCGAAGCGCGCCAGGACCTCCTGCTCGTTGCTGCCCCACAGCCGCGCGTAGTTGGAGCGGACCTGTTGCGCCATGGGCGTCTCTACGTAGCCGGGGCAGACGGCGTTGACGGTGATTCCGGTCTTCGCCAGTTCCAGGCCCAGTGCCTTGGTGAAGCCGACGACGCCGTGCTTGGAGGCCGAGTACGGCGCCCCCAGGACGACGCCCTGTTTGCCGCCCGTCGAGGCGATGTTGACGATGCGGCCGCGTGAGGTGTCGCGCATCCCGCCGGTGGTGAGCACCTCGCGGGTCATGAGGAAGACGCTGTTGAGATTGGTGTCGATGACGTCGTACCAGGTCTCGTCGGCGAGGTCGGCGGTGACCCCGCCGCCGCTGCGTCCGGCGTTGTTGACCAGGCCGTCGATAGTGCCGTAGCGACGCACCGCGGCCTCGACGAAGGCGTGGACCTCGTCACGGGACCGGACGTCGCAGCGCTGCCCGTCCACCTCGAGGCCCCGCTCGCGCAGGCCCTTGACCGTGACGGCCAGGTCCTCCTCGTGCCGTGCGCAGATGAACACCTTCGTGCCGCGCTGGGCCAGGCTCTCGGTGACCGCGAGACCGATTCCGCTGGTGGCGCCGGTGACGATCACCACGTCGGCGCTGTCGTTCGCCATGCTGTCCTCTCCTTGACCGATGGACTGTGGTGGGCTGTGGCCGATGCGACGGCCGGTGAACTGCGGCCGGTGCGGCCGCGGGACTTCGGCCGGCGGGGCCGTGGCGCGGGCCTTCCGGCAGGGGGAGGCCGGAAGGCCCGGCGGTTCAGGGGGTGGCCGTGACCGGCTCGTTGACCAGAGCCAGGAACAGCCGCGGGGTCTCGGCGTCGCCGAGGGCGTCCTCGGAGAGCTTGATCCCCACCTCGCGCTCGACCCGGCTGGCGGCCTCCAGCAGAGCCAGCGAGTCGTAGCCGAGCTCGGCGAACGGGGTGTCGAGGATGTCGCCGTCGAGGTTGACGCTCTCGTCCGCGCCGGCGCTCTCGCGCAGGATGCGGGTCAGCTCGGTCAGGGTCAGTTCGCGTGCTGTCATGGGGTACGTCCTCACTTCTCGTAGCTCGTGGGGTGGTCGGTCAGTCGCTGCCGGGGTCGGCGCGCAGCACGACCGCGGCGTTGAATCCGCCGTGGCCGCGGGCGACCACCAGCGCGGTGCGCACGGTCATCTCGCGCGCGGTGTCCCGCACCAGGGCGATCGGGCAGTCCGGCGCCTGGTCGGGCACGTGCAGGGTCGGCGGGACGACACCGTCCCGCATGGCCAGCACGGCTGTTGCCACGTCGAGGGAGGCCGCGCCGGAGTACAGCCGGCCCGTCATGGTCTTGGGCGCGCTCACCGGCACGGTGTGCGGGCCGAAGACGGCTGCCAGGGCCTCGGCCTCCACCCGGTCGAGGTCGCGCACCCCGGCCGCGTCCGCGAACACCACGTCGACGTCCGGCGGGGCGACCGCGGCGTCCGCGAGGGCCAGTTCGACGGCCCTGCGCAGTCCTGGCGCCCGGTCGGAGCCGGGCGCGGGGTCGAAGGTCGCCCCGTAACCGGCGACCGTGCCGTAGACGCGGGCACCGCGCTCCCGGGCGCCCGCTTCGCTTTCCAGTACGAGGATGGCGCCGCCCTCGCCGGGCACGTGGCCGTCCGCCGAGACGTCGAAGGGCGCGTAGGCGCGCTCGGGGTTGCTGGAGCGGCTGAGGCGGCCGCTGGTGATTTGGGAGACCAGCCCCCACGGGGAGAGGGAGGCATCGACCCCGCCGGAGACGACGAGGCCGACGCCCTTGCGTACGTGCCGCCGTGCGTGGCCGAGCGCGTCCAGCCCGCCGGCCTGATCGGTCACCAGGACGCCGCTGGGGCCGCGCATGCCGTGCCGGATGGAGATCTGGCCGGTGTTGACGGCGTAGAACCAGGCGAAGGACTGGTAGGCGCTGACGTACTCGGGGCCCTGGCTCCACAGTTTCTGCAGTTCGTGCTGGGCGAACTCGAAGCCTCCCGAGGCGCTGGCGGTCACCACGCCCATGCCGAACTCGGGCAGTGCCGCCGGGTCGACGTCGGCGTCGGCGAGTGCCCAGTCCGAGGCGGCCAGGGCCATCTGCGTCATCCGGTCGGTCTGCGGGAGCAGGCGGCTGGAGAGGTGGTCGGCCGCGTCGAAGTTCAGGACCTCACCGGCCAGGGGAGAGGGATAGCCGCCCGCGTCGTAGCGGCTGATCCGGTCGATGCCGCTGACTCCCTTGAGGGTCGCGGTCCAGAACTCCTCGGTGCCCACGCCGTTCGGCGCCACCACGCCGATCCCGGTCACCACCGTGTTCTCGGTCTGCCCGGTCATGCGGCCGTCCTCCGGGCAGGACGGGTCAGCACCATGGCGCTCTGGAAGCCGCCGAAGCCGCTGCCCACCGTGAGGACCGTGTCCACGTCCTGCTCGCGGGCGATCAGGGGGACGTAGTCGAGGTCGCATTCCGGATCGGGAGTGTGCAGATTCGCCGTGGGCGGCACCACGCCGTGCTCGATCGCCAGGGCGCAGGCGGCGATCTCGATCGAGCCGATCGCTCCGAGCGAGTGCCCGATCATCGACTTGATGGAGCTGACCGGTACGTCGTACGCGTGCTGCCCGAGGCTGCGCTTGAAGGCGGCGGTCTCGTGGCGGTCGTTCTGTTTGGTGCCGGAGCCGTGCGCGTTGATGTACGACACGTCCTCGGGGTTTAGCTGGGCCTCGTCAAGGGCGGTGCTGATCGCTTCCGCCATCTCCCGGCCGTCCGGACGCAGTCCGGTCATGTGGAAGGCGTTGCACCGGGAGGCGAACCCGGCGATCTCGGCGTAGACATGGGCGCCGCGCCGACGGGCGTGCTCGTACTCCTCCAGCACGAAGACGGCCGCCCCCTCGCCGAGCACGAAGCCGTTGCGGCTCTTGTCGAAGGGCCGGGAGGCGTGCTCGGCGTCGTCGTTGCGGGAGGTGGTCGCCTTGATGGCGTCGAAACAGGCGACCGCGATGGGTGAGATCGGGGCGTCGGTCGCCCCGGCGACCATGATGTCGACGCTGCCCTCGGCGATCAGATCGCGGGCGTAGCCGACCGAGTCCAGGCCCGAGGTGCAGCCGGCCGAGACGACCGCGGCCGGGCCCTCGGCGCCAACCGCCCAGGCGACTTCGGCGGCGATGCTGCTCGGCACGAAGTGCCCGTACAGATGCGGCACTCCGTAGGAGTTGTCGACCAGCCATGTGCGACCGCTGTCGCTGAGGACGACGTACTCCTCCTCCAGCCCCATGGTGGCGCCGACCGCGCTGCCCACGGTCACCCCGATCCGAGCCGGGTCCGGCGTGCCGAAGTCCAGGCCACTGTCGTGCACCGCCTCCCTCGCTCCGACCACCGCGAACTGGGTCGCCCGGTCCATGCGCCGGATCTCACGGGGGGTCAGGCCCTGCTGAGCGGGGTCGAACGCGCACTCCGCCGCGACCTGGGAGCGGAACGGGGCGGGGTCGAAGAAGGAGATGCGCCCGGTCGCGGTGCGGCCCGAGGTGATGAGATCCCAGAACGCCTTGGTGCCCGTACCGCCGGGCGCCACCACGCCCACGCCGGTGATCACCACCCGGCGCAGGGCCGTGGGCGCTCGCCCCGGCTGCGCTGCGCGGCGGGCGGCCCCGGCAGGGTCCGTCGCTGACATGTCGGTCGCCTTTCGTGGAGGAATCCGCTTGCCGCCGCCGAACCTCTTGGCCGTGGCTCAAGGACGACTCAAGGCCGGCGCAAGCGGGCCTCGATCCGGCTGCACAGGGGCGTCCGACCTGCGGCCAGGGGACCTTGACCGGTCTTCGAGCCGTCCTTGAGCGCAACTCGGGAACGTCCCAATCCGCCCACCAGACCAGCACCATCGACGTGATGTGAGGACTCCTTGAGCACGCACACGGCAAGCACGGACATGGCATCCGAAGAGCAGAGCTCCGTCGTCAACACCGTCGTCATCGACGTCCCGGCCGACCGGGTCTGGCGGTCCTGCACCGACATCGAGCGCTGGCCGGCCATCTTTCCCACCACGCGCGCGGTCCGGCGTACCGAGGTCGGCGCCAACGAGGTGGTGATGGACATGACGGTGGCGAACGAACTGGGCGTCAACGACGTCCGCTCGCACCGCTGGTACCGGCCCGACGAACTCCGCATCGACTTCCGCATGGTGACGCTGCCGCCCGCCATCGCCGCGATGGAGGGCAACTGGACCGTCGAACCGGCGGACGGTGGCGCGCGACTGGCCGTCGAGCACGTCTTCGTGCCACGGCGAGACGAGGGAGTGGACGCGGTCGGCCTCCGGGACACGCTGTTCCGTACGACCGAGAACGTGCTGGCCGCGCTCAAGGAGTGGCTGGAGGCGGGTCGCGACCTCGCCGCGGACGACGGCCTGCGCGACGCGTGGGGGCCGCGCAACACCGGGAACGGGATCTCCGCCGAGACGTTCGAGAACTGCGAACTGTTCTTCAGCCGTCTGGGCCTGGCGAGCCTCGACTGGGGCGACATCACCATGGTGCTCAAGGACCTGCGCAAGGAGAGCACCCACGAGGACTGGGCCGACTGGCACCGGAGGTGGTCCGCGCTCGGCGTGCACTACGAGGAGCGCGCGGCCGAGGCACTCGAGGCGAACCACCTGGAGACGTTCCGTACCGCCAACCGCAAGGCCGCGGCCTGCCACCACTACGCGGAGTTCTTCTACTTCGACGACGCGCGGGCCAAGACCGACAGCCGCGACCGGGTCACCGAGATCTTCGAGCGCGGCATCCCGTACCTGCACGAGACCGTCACCGCGCTGAACGTCAGCTGCGACGGGCTGGACGTGCCCGGCTACCTCATGGTGCCGCTCGGCGAGGGCCCGTGGCCGACCGTGGTGCTCGTCAACGGCCTCGACTCGGCCAAGGAGGTCGAACTGTACGCCTTTGCCCGGGAGTTCATGGCCCGCGGCATGGCTGCGGTCGTCTTTGACGGCCCGGGGCAGGGAGTGCACATCGGCAGGACGCCGATGGCGGTCGACTTCGAGCGGGTGGTCGCCGCCGTGCTGCAGGAGGCCGTACGGCGTCCCGAGGTCGACGAGGACCGGATCGGCATCTTCGGGGTGAGCTTCGGTGGCTACCTCGCCGCACGCGCCGCCGCGAGCGTCCCCGGCTTCCAGGCGTGCGTCAACCTCTCCGGCGGTTTCGACTTCGACAACTACCGCAACGTCAACGTCATGGTGAAGGAGGACTTCCGCTTCGTCTTCGACCAGGCGGACGACGATGCCATGGACGAGCTCGCCCGGACGAGGCTGAACCTCAGGGACGTCCCGCCGCTGCGCATCCCCCTGCTCGCCATCCACGGCGAGCTCGACACCATCATCCCCATCGACTCCTGCGAGCGGATGCTGGACTGGGCCGCCGGCGAGACCCAGCTGATCCGCTACCCGGGTGAACGCCACGTCGCCACCAACTACTTCAGTGACTTCATCCCGCGCTTTTGCGACTGGATGTCCGACCACCTCGGGGCACGTGCCCGCTGACGTCCACGCCGTGCGTCGCCCTGTTTTCGGTTGACATACATAGCAAGCTATGGAGTAATCGAAGCAGCAGAAGCCGCGCCGGAGGTTGATCATGACCACGAAGCCCGAAGACCTCTCCATCCCGCCGGTCGGCCGGCTGCCCCGGGAGGCGTCACTGGGATACCAGGTCAACCATCTCGCGCGGCTTCTGGAGCGGGCCCTGCGGCTGCGCATCGAGGAGTACGGGGTCGTGCCCGGGCAGTTCGCCCAGCTGCTCGCGCTGTACGAGCAGGAGGGGCTCACCCAGCGGGAGCTGTGCGAGCGCGTCCAGATCGAGCAGCCGACCATGGCCAACACCCTGCAGCGGATGGAGCGCGACGGACTGATCCACCGCGTTCCCGATCCGCACGACAGACGCCAGGCGAAGGTACTGCTGAGCGACCGGGCCCGCGAACTCCAGGAACCCCTGGTCGCCGCCGCCCGCGACGTCAACGGCCTGGCGACCCGCGGTCTGGACGGGTCGGAGGCCGCCCTGCTGCTGAGCATGATCGCGCACGCCATCGAGAACCTGGAGTCCGCCGGGCGCTCCTGAACCCAAGACCGGAACCCAGCACGGGGAGAAGTCCATGAAGACCCGAGTGCACGCTGTTGCCGGGGTTCTCGCTCTGACGCTGATCAGTCTCTTCTTCACGGCCTCGGCCGTGGTCGAGATCTTCGGCGACGACGCCGCCGTACGAGACGTCAAGACCGCCATCGTCTTCGCGCTGCTCGTCCTGGTGCCGTGCATGGCGGTCACCGGCGGCACCGGTCGCCTCCTGAGCGCACGGCGCCGCCGTGCCCCCCTGATCCGCCGCAAACAGCGGCGCATGGCGGCGGCCGCGGCGATCGGGCTGCTGGTCCTCGTCCCGTGCGCCGTCACCCTGCGGGTCTTCGCCGCCGACGGCCGCTTCGACACGGTGTTCGCACTCGTCCAGGCCGTCGAATTCCTCGGCGGCGCCGTCAACATCACGCTCCTGAGCCTCAACGTACGCGACGGCAGGCTCCTGACCGCGGCCGCCCGCCGGCGTGACCGGCACGCCGCATCTGTCGCAGCCCAGCCCTAGTCCACGCAGCCGTACTGGATCCGGAAGGTCCCGCTCATGGCAATCGCGGGAAAGATTGCACTCGTCACCGGTGCCAGCGAGGGCATCGGAGCATCCATCGCCAGGGCACTCGTGTCGGCGGGCGCGAGCGTCGTGATCACCGCCCGTAGGGAAGGGCCGCTGAAGGAGGCGGCCGACGGGCTCGGCCCGGCGGCCTCCTGGGTCGCCGGCGACATGGCGGACGCGGCGACGGCCGAAGCCACCGTCGCGCACGCCGTCGCCCGCCACGGCGGCCTGGACCTGGTCGTGTGCAACGCCGGGATCCTGATCCCCGGTGGCCTCATCGAACAGGACATGGCCGAGGTCGACCGGGTGATCGGCGTCAACCTCCGCGGCACGATCGCGCTGATGAAGGCGGCGGCGCCCGGGCTGACCGGCCGTCCCGGTGCCTCGGCCGTCGTCATCTCCTCGTCCATCGGTAGGCAGCCCGCCGCCGGGATGGGCGTGTACGGCGCCACGAAGGCGGCCCTGCACTATCTCGTCCCCACCTGGGCGACCGAGCTGGCGCCGCGGGGCATCCGGGTCAACGCCGTCTGCGCGGGCATCACCGACACGCCAGGCCTGCGCAGCGGTGCCGCGCACCTGCCCGGGCTCGAACAGGCCGTGATCGGCACGAACCTGATCAAGCGGATCGCCACCGCCGACGAGATCGCCCACCCGGTGCTGACCCTGCTGGACGAGGATGTCAGCGGGTACGTGACCGGGTCGATCTGGGACATCGACGGCGGATTCCAGCGCGACCGCGGCGGCCCCGCACGCGACACCAGTCCCGAAGGAGCGCACCATGACGCAGCATGACGTAGTGGTCGTCGGCGGCGGACACAACGGGCTGACCGCGGCCGCCTACCTGGCCAAGGCGGGCCTGGACGTCGTGGTCCTGGAGGCCAAGGAGTACGCCGGCGGCGGTGTCGTCACCCGAGAGGTGACCCTGCCGGGCTTCCACCACGACCTGCACGCCATCGCCCACATATTCATCCAGGGCAACCCCCTGATCCGCGACGACGAACTGGGCCTGCTCTCCCGGCACGGCTTGTCCTACGTCTTCCCCGACCCGAGCATCGCCGTCACCTTCCCCGACGGCGACTACATCGCCTTCTACCGGGACGTGACCAGGACGGCGGAGACGATCGCGAGGATCTCACCGAAGGACGCGGAGAACTACCTGCGCTTCCACGCGTTCACCGACCAGCTGCTGGACACCCTGATGACCGGCCTGTTCGAACCGCCGCCCCCGCTGGGCGAGTTCTTCGCCGGGCTCGACCGGTCCGAGGTCGGGCAAGAACTGCTGCGCATGCTGATGATGAGCTACCTCGACGTCGTCAACGAGTGGTTCGACAGCCCCAAGGTGCGTGCGGCACTGATCCGTTGGGTGTCGGAGATCCTGGCCGCCCCCGAGGAGGGCGGCACCGGTGCCTTCCTGCTGATGATGGTCCCGGTCATCCACCGATACGGTCTCGGCTACGCCGTCGGCGGGTCCGGCGCGCTGACGACGGCTCTGGTCAGAGCCGTTCAGGAGCAGGGCGGCGCCATCAGGACCGGCGCCCCGGTCGAGCGGTTCACCTTCGAGGGCGACCGGGCCACCGGCGTTGTACTGGCCTCGGGAGAGCATGTTCAGGCCCGGCGCGCGGTGGTGGCCGACCTGAACATCAAGCAGTTGCCCGGCATGGTCGACCACCGCTTCGGAGCCGACTGGGAGCGCAAGGTGCGCCGTATCAAGCCCGCCGGATTCGGCCTGCTGACCGGGCACCTGGCCTTGAGCGAGGCACCGGTCTTCAAGGCCGGTCCCGAGGTCGGCGGCGCGGGCTTCCAGGAGACGGCCGCCCCCCTGCCCGCGCTGCTGCGGACCTTCGACGACCTGAAGTACGGCGTGCCGATCAGCAACATCCCGAGCATCGCGGTGGCGAGCGCCTGGGACCCCACCCGTGCGCCCGCCGGACGGCACACCCTCTACCTGCTGAGCTACGCGCCCCTCGCGCTGGAGCGGGGGCGCTGGGACGAGCGCAAGCAAGAGATCTTCGATCAGGTCTTCGACACCTTCTGCGGCCTCACCACGAATATGAGCTCGGAGAAGGTACTCGGCAGGGTCGTCGAAAGCCCGGTGGACGGCGAGCGCTTCAACGCCGCCTGGCCGGGCGGCGACCCGGGCCACTTCGGGCTGCAGCTCTTCCAGTTCATGGGGTATCGGCCCCTGCCCAACATGGGGTACCGGCTGCCCGGTGAGGGCTTCTACCTCGTGGGACCGTCCACCCATCCCGGCTCCGGCGTCACGGGCGGAGCACGGGCCGGTGCCAAGGCCGTCCTCCGGGACCTCGGATGCGACGTGGCCGCGGTGATGGGCGGTGGATGACCCGCTGGTGGCCCGCAGTTGATCCCGGTACAGAGGTGAACGGCGTGGACATAGGAATTCTCGGTCCTCTGACAGTGCGGGCACGCGGACAGCGACAGGCCGTCCCCACCGCACCGAAGCCGCGGCAGCTGCTCGCGCTGCTGTCGGCACGCGCGGGCAAGGTGGTACCGGTGGACCTCCTGGTGGACGAACTGTGGGAGAACGCGCCGCCCAGGAGCGCCCTGACCGCCGTGCGGACCTACATCGTCCAACTGCGCCAGTCGATTGCCCGCACCCTGCGGACGAGCACCGCCGAAGTGGCCCACAACGTACTGCCCTTCGCCGGCTGGGGGTACCGCCTGGTCGCGGACCCCGACAGGGTCGACGCCAGCGTGTTCACCCGTCACGCCGAGCTGGGCCGACGCGCGCTGCTGGACGGCGACGACGCCCGGGCAGCCCTGCTGCTGCACCGGGCGCTGCGACTGTGGCGCGGTCCCGCGCTGGCGGACGTACGCATCGGGCCGCACCTGCTGGCGCATCGGACCACCCTGGAGGAGATCCGGCTGGGCGTCGTCGAACAGCGCCTGGAGGCGGATCTGCGTCTGGGCCGCCACCATCAGCTGATCGGCGAGCTTTCCGGACTGGTGGCGCGCCATCCCCTGCACGAGAACCTGCATTCCCTGTTCATCATTTCGCTGTACCGCGCCGGGCACACCGAACAGGCCCTCGGGACCTTCGAGTCGCTGTGCCACAACCTCCGCGAAGAACTGGGGATCGACCCTTCGCCCCGCGTGCGCAGGTTGCGGGACGCCATTCTGGCCGGTTCCTGAAACCGGACCGTGAGCAGCCAGGAGTGAGCAGATGCCCACCGAATCGACCGCCGGCCGACGCCGCCCGGCCGACCTCCTCTTCGACCCGCTGCTCGGTCTGTTCTTCACCCGCGGACGCGTCGAGCAGCTCGAACAGCTCACCCCGCGCGTCCGCAGGATCCGCGTCACCGGGCCGGCCGTGCGCGGCCTGCCCTGGACTCCGGGCCAGCACGTGCGGGTACACGTCAAGGACCTGGGCGCGCCGGTGTGGGCCGGGATGCTGCGCGACGTGCTGCGCACGTACTCGGTCTGGGCATACGACGGGGAGGGGCTGGAGCTGTGCCCCTTGGATCACGGGGACGGTCCCGGCGCCCGCTGGGCCCGCTCCCTTCGGGTGGGGGACGAGATCGCCTTCCGTAAACCCGAGGGAAGGTTCGTCGTCGACGGTTCCGCCGCGTACCACCTCTTCGCGGGGGAGGAGACCGCCTCGGTGGCCTTCGGCGCGATGCTGCGCGCCCTGCCGGATGAAGCCCGCGTTCACGGGGTCGTCGAGGTCGCGGGGCCACCGGACCGGCTGCCGCTGCCCCGGTCCGGGCAACTGCGGTGGTGCTTTCGCGGTGACGCCGGCGCGGCCGCGTCCGGTTCGCTGGTCGCGGCCGTACGGGAGCTCGATCTGCCCGGCGAACCCGGCATCGCGTATCTGGCCGGAGAGGCGCGCACCTGCCAGGCCGTACGGGATCATCTCGTCCGGGAGCGCGGCTGGCCTCGCCGGTCCGTCCTGGTCAAGCCCTTCTGGACGCCTGGCAGGCGCGGATTGGACTGAGCGCCGGTACCCGGCGCTGCCCCTGCCGCTCCCCGTGCGCCAGTCGGCGGCGTCTGCTCATGACGCTTCATCACGGACTTCGCCTCGTGGCAGTGATCCTCTGGCTCGACGTTCCGATCGGTGTCGCCGTGCTGTTCTTCGCGCGGGCGGGCCGGCCGGGAGCCGGGGCCCGCACTCCCGGTGGGACCGCGCCCGCCCGAGGCGGGCACGGTCCTGGCCGTCGACCGCGTCACCCCTGAGCGAACGGCGGTCCGAGAACGCGGCGACGCCCGGCGGCCATTTCCGTGGGCAGTCCGCTCGGATCCGTTCGGACCTCGGATGGGGCGCCGGACGGCAGATCCAGTTCCAGCCGGAACAGTCTCGACTGGGTTTCCGCCTCCAACCGCGGATCGGCTGCCAGGATGGCCTGCTGCAGATGACGCATACGCGGTGACGGGTCTATTCCCAGCTCTTTCCGGAGGTAGTTCCGGATCTTGTGGAATACATCGAGCGCCTGTGCGGGGCGGCCGGCTCGATACAGTGAAATCATGAAAAGGGAATGGAGGTTCTCGTGCAGCGGATATTGCAGTACAAGCCCGGACAGCTCGCCGATTAATTCATGGTGATGTCCGAGCCGGAGATCGGCCTCCACTCGCTGCTCGACGGCTGCCAGGCGGTGTGCCTCCAGGTGGGTGCGGTGGGCGAGCAGATGCGGTCCGAGCCGTACGCCCGCCAGTGCCGGGCCGCGCCAGATGCGCAGCGCCCGGCGGAGCAGCACCGAAGCCTGGTCGTTCGCACCGGCGGCCAGCGAGTCGCGCCCCAACTCGGCGCAGCGCAGGAACGCCTGCGCGTCATGCGTTCCCTCGCCGGCCGTCAGACGGTACCCCCACCCGGTGAACTGCAGGACGTCCGCGGCCACTTCGGAGGGGCTGACCTGCAGACTCTGGGTCAGTGCCCTGCGTAACTGCCCGATGTACGTCTGCACGGTGGTCACGGCACTCGACGGCGGACGGGTCTCCCACAGCTCGTCGATCAGCAGATCCATCGAGATCACTTCGTCCACCCGGGCCGCCAGCAGCGCCAGCAGTTGCCGTGGCTTCGGTGCGGTGGGCGCGGCCTCACCACCGCGCGATCGAACGGCCAAGGGACCCAGAATTGCGATGTCCATCGTACTCCCCGTTGAATTTTGCACAATATCGCAGATTGAATCGTGCAACACTTCGGAATGCACCGCGTTAGGCCTGTGGTGCCAGGTTGTACGGTCTTAAAACTTTTCGCTCCGATGCTACAGTCGTTACCGGGTGGCACGTCAAGGTCCTTCGGATCGTTTGCTCCGCAATAAATGCAGGGGCCTGTATACCTTCCGGAATACATCAGAATGACATATTCCGGTAGCTGGATTTGGTGGTATGCAAGGTAATGGCGGTGAAATTTGGTCGACTGTTGCACCTGACGCCGCGCTCCTAGCCGCCTTGACCGATTCTGCGGCGAGGTCGGGTTCTGTGAGGGGTGAGACCGATTCCGTCTGCCTGTGGAGAGCGACATGGACGCCACGTCGACCCCCGTCGTCATCCGCGAGGTCGAACAACTCGCGGAGGGCGTATACGCCTACCTCCAACCCGACGGTGGCTGGTGTCTGAACAACGCGGGCATCGTGATCGGCGGCGAGGGCACACTCCTCATCGACACCGCGGCCACCGAGGCACGCGGGCTCATGCTGAGGGAGACGGTCCACACCCTCAGCCCGCGTCCCGTCGGCACTTTGGTCAACACCCACAGCCACGGCGACCACACCTTCGGCAACCACCTCTTCGCCGGGAGCGCGACCATCGTGGCCCATGAGCGGGCGGCAGCCGAGATGGCTGAGCACGGCCTGGCGCTGCGGAGCCTGTGGCCGCAGGTGCGCTGGGGCCAGGTCGAACCGACCTTGCCGCAGGTGACCTACCGGGACCGCCTGTCACTGCCGGGCCTCGGCGTGCGGGTGGAGCTGCTGCACGCCGGCCCGGGGCACACGGCGGGCGACACCGTCGTATGGCTGCCCGACCAGCGTGTGCTGTTCGCCGGAGACCTCGTCTTCTCCGGCGTCACCCCTTTTGTGCTGATGGGTTCGCTCAGCGGCTCGCTGCGCGTGCTGGACCAGTTGCGCGCCCTGGAACCTTTGCACGTCGTCCCAGGTCACGGCCCGCTGGGCGGACCCGAATTACTCGACGCGAACGCCGACTACCTTTGCTGGGTCCACGAGTTGGCTCGCACAGGCATCGCCGACGGACTCGCTCCGCTGGACCTGGCGCGGGCCACGGGCCCGGGACCGTACGGCCAACTCCTGGACAGCGAAAGGCTGGTGGGCAACCTAGTGCGCGCCTACGCCGAGCGGTACGGCACGCAGCCCGCCGCACCTCTGGATGTGCAGGCCGCGTTCGAGGACATGGTCGCGCTGCACGGAGGCCTGCCCCACTGCGGAGCGTGACCACCCGCCGACGATCGACGCCGGAGGACACCCTCATGACCTGCTCACCCGATCCCG
This sequence comes from Streptomyces sp. NPDC046759, assembly GCF_040645475.1. Classification (NCBI taxonomy): domain Bacteria; kingdom Bacillati; phylum Actinomycetota; class Actinomycetes; order Kitasatosporales; family Streptomycetaceae; genus Streptomyces; species Streptomyces sp. NPDC046759. The sequence continues at coordinate 61,373 of NZ_JBEYYJ010000021.1, forward strand.
CACCGGACAAGGGCCGCATGGGCCCCGGACGCGGACGCCGGCGAGAGGCGGAACTCAACGACGCACGGCTGCTGGTGGCCGCCTGCGACGCCTTCGCGGAGCTGGGGTGGAAGGCGTCCGTGTCGGACATCGCCCGACGGGCCGACGTGGGCATGGATACGATCTACCGCCGATATGCCGGCAAGGAGGAACTCGCGCAGCACATCTGCCTGACCGCCGTCGATCACCTCACCCACACCGCACGGGCGGCGGCCCTCGAGACGTCCGACGGCTGGCAGGCTCTCGTCCGGTTCATGAGGACGGCCCTGACCACCCGGACGGGCTCCCTGCTGCCGCGGCTCGGCGGCCGACTGCCGCTCACGGACGACCTCGAGGCCGCCGTGGTCCGGCTGCACGAAGCCGTCGAAGCCGTCGTCGGGCGGGCACAGCGGGAGGGTGCGCTGCGCGCCGACGTGGTGTCGGCGGACATAGTGCTGCTGCTCGTCCACCTCAAGATCCTGCTCCCCACGGCCGAGACAAGGTTCTGCGAACTGCGTCTGACGTACCTCGACATAGTGCTGGACGGACTCCGGCCCCGACCGCCCCACCTGCCGCAGGGCCTCGACGGGCCACCGCCGGACTGGCAGGAACTGCGAGCACTCTGGCACGCCGACCGCTCCGGCCCGAGGGGCGGCGACACGGGATGAGAGCCGCCGCGCCCGCGACCGCCCTGCTCGTCCTCGCGCACACGGTCGCCGCGCTGTACACCACCTGGTTCGCATGCGGGTGCTCGCACCCGGGCCCTGGCCGCGGGAGTGGCTCCCTCATGGTCGCAAGTCCTCACGGGGACGCCGAGTGGCGTGGCGAAGCCGGGCCGGCGGTGCGTTCAAGGAGCCGGTACGGAAAGGCACAGCTTCGTGGCGGCGACGGGCCCGAGGAGATGGCCGCTGTCGGCTACGAACTCCGGCCCTGATCGTCTGCGGAGCGGGTGGCCTTGGTGGGCACACCACCCTACCGGACCTTACGGTTCGCATGGGATCGCTTAGCTGATCAGCGACGCTCCATGCAAGCTTCCCCGGCCCAGGCCTGATATGGCGCTCAGGTCGTCCATGGAGGTGCCCGCACCACATGTCGTGACAGCGTCGGGCACCTCAACTCCGTTACGGCGCTGTGGGCTTCGGCCACGACAACCCCGCTCACCTCGGACAACCGGTTCAGCACCATCCCCACGGCGTTCGGGAACAGTACGTCCTTCAACGCGGACAGAACCTCCATGACCAGGGCATTACCGCCATCAAGCACGGAGCGTGAACTACACGATCGTGACCTTCACGAAATTCCGACCAGACCCTTGAAAACAGCCAGGCATGCTCGTCGCCCCATTCGGTCCGGCGTTCAACGTAGTGGGGAGCTTCCCGAGCGCTGGGCGCGTTGTCGGCCGGGGCTACCCGGGGAAAGTGCGACAGGTGGGGGGCGCGGGCTGGTAGGGCTTCAGAACGGTCGATCGGCCGTACCCAGAACGACGAGTTCGGTGCTGTCCAGCACCTTCCCGAACGCCTGCGGCTCGCGGCGTACGTGGAAGTAGTCCCACTGCGAGCGGAGGATCACCTGGTCCGGGTGGCCGAGCGCGCACAGCACGTCCCAGTGCAGGGCCTGGGCCCAGACGTAGCGCGGTTCGCCGTCAACGTCCATGTCCTCGACGTCGATCGGAGTGTCCGCGAGCGCACAGGCCAAGCGGTGGCTGTCCACGGGGCCGGCCGCGAAGTCCAGGAACGCGGCGGGGTCGGCATCCTCGGCCAGACCTCCAACTCCAATCGGTCGCCGTCGTACTGGAAGGCGGCCAGCACCGGGGCGCCCAACTCGGCACTGATCGGCCCGGCGAGTGCGAAGACACCATTGGCATCGACGGACCGGTCCGGATGGACGAGGCAGAATCTCGGCCCGGCCGTAGAAGTTCACCGTCTCCAAGGCACGCATCACGCGCGCGGGCAACGGCGTCCACGTCGATATCGCCGCGGCTTCCGGGGCGGCACCAAGGCCACCGTCCACTTCCCGCAGGGCCACGTCCTCAACAGCGGCGCGGCGAGTGGCAGCGTCGACTACACGACCGGGGCGATCCCCAAGGGCCGTGTCAACGCCAAGGCGAAGACGCACTACTCGTACACCTTCACCAAGCCCGGCTACACCCCCGGCGCCGTCTCCTACGACTCGGCTGTCTACCGGTGCGACAACTACTACGGCAGCAGGCAAGCCAACCGGTCCGGGTGCGCCATTCCGGAAGTGCCCACTGCGGTCAGCATGGTCGGCATCCCCTACATCGACGACGGGATCCGCAGGCTGCGTTCCAGCGGCGGCCACTACGGTGACCCCTACGGCGGCCAGCCCCTGCACTGGATGATCAACCCCACGCAGGAGGACAAAAACCGCAAAGCGGTCTGCCCGAGGAGCGCTCCGCCGGACATGCAGCGCGCCGGCCGCACCTCGTGCGACGAGTACCCCTTCGCCTCGACCAAGGAAGGCGGCACCCACCTTCCCGCCAACCAGCGGGAGATCACCTGGGTGCACATCCAGGAGAACCGCAGCCAGGGCGGCCGCATCACCGCCTGGCGCGGCAAGATGCACGTCATGGACGGCGACCCGTTCTACGTGATCGTCTGACCGCCGCTAGACTCCCCGCCAGTCAGGGTGCCCCCTTGTCCCGCCTCTGTGCCGGGGCAAGGGGGCACCCTTCTCCGCTGAAGGAGGCTCGTCTCATGCTGGTCCGTGAAGCGACGTTCACCATCGATGTGGGAGAAAACGGCTACCTCATCGGATTCGACGACGACTACGACTGGCCGAAAGAGATGCCGTTCGGCTGGCGGTGCGGCCTGGCCACCGACAGCAACGCCATCGTGATGCCCACCACCGACACCGGCCCCGTGCAGATGATCATCCAGGTCCACGACGGCCCGCCGGCACCCGAGCGCGGCAACGACTGGGAGCCGCCGGAAGAGATCAGCCTGCGCGCCGACTACCCTGAACTGTGCCTCGCCGTCATCAGGAGCGAGTTCTGGGACGCCTGGCCAGAACGCGAACCCCCGCTCGAGGTGCCGCCCTGCGACGAGGGCGAGCAGTGGGTGCGGATGCGCCTGTACAGCCACGCCGACGACCCCGAACCGGGCATCGGTGACTACGGCGAACGCCACCTAGTCCAGCTCTGGCGCGCTCCCCAGGCGCCCAGCCTGCACCCAGAGATCACGGATGCCGACCGGCAGGCCCGGGCCGAGTACGCCGCGCAAATGAACGTGCCGGTGGAGGAGTACACCACGACCTACCCCCTCACCTACACTCCCGAGAATCCACCAGACTGACCTCCTTGGCCGTGCCGGAGTCGCCTGGTCGGACACCGTGATCGGAACTGGATCCGGTCGGTCTCAGCCTCGATGCGGCGCTGGCGTCCGGCCTGCGCGACCGCAGTCCTCAGGCGGGCGCGGGTCAGCCGGGCGGCCTCGGCTGGAGTAGGCGCGATGGCCAGGATCATCCGGACCTCCCGGGCCGGCAACTGCTCGCGCTTGGAGGCGAAGGCCTCGAGGATCGCGGGGTAGTACTCGAGCAGGTGGGAGCGGAGCCGGTTGTGGGCGCGGGTGCGGTCCCAGACTGCGTCCTGCTGTGCCCTGGCCAGGACGGCGATCGCCTTGACCAGGTCGGAGTCTGGGGGCAGAGGCCGGTGCAACGAGGCGTCGGTCCGCAGGATGTTGGCTAGAACGACGGCGTCCTGGTGGTCGGACTTCTTCCGGGAAACCGCATGCCGGTCGCGGTAGCGGGCAACGGCCATCGGGTTGATCGCGTAGACCCGGCGTCCGGAGGCCCGCAGGCAGGCCACCAGCAAGCCCCGGGAGGTCTCGATCGCGATCGGTATGGGACCGTCCGGGGGTGTCGCCGTGCTCGGCAAGCAGGCACAACAGGTTCTGGAAGCCCGCCGCGTCGTCGCTGATCCTCAGCTTGGCGAGCAGCCCGGCATCGGCGTCGACCACCGCCACATCGTGGTGGTCCTCAGCCCAGTCGATTCCGCAGGTTGCGTGCACCACGCGCTCCTTTCCCCGGCTATCCGTTGGCGTCAAGCCGCGGCAGGGCCACCCGGCGACCTAATAGAAGCGCTCATCGGCGCACCACCCCATCAGCCATCCGTGGCCGCAGCCCTACTCAGGGTCCTCGCTCTCGTGAAGAGCTCGACGGCTCCGGCTGATCGGGAGGTGATCCTGGACATGGCTCGAACCACGGCAACGTACGGCGCCCCGAAGCGACACGGCAGGGGCTGGAGCACCGTCCCTCTTGTCGAAGCGCTCCGGCGCTGCGTATATCCGAGACGTCTCCCCAGCCCCTGCCCGGATCGGCCCAACGGCCAACTCACACGCCTATTAGCCTCGGGCTTTCACGACGGGGCGGCCCGAGGGTTGATCAAATAAGTGGGGAGTGCCTCTGAGCTGGGACGATAGGGCTTGTTGAAGGTCCTGTTCGTCGCCAAGAAGGAAGCACTCCCCGGGTGAAGAAGCGTAGCGGGTCGTACCCGCCTGTCCGAGTCGAGGGCAACGGCCGTGCGGCGGTCTCGCAGTCCGGGGCGGTTCTGTTGGTGGAGACGGTCCGCAAGAGCGGCCTGGATCAGGCGATATCCGTGGCCCTGGCGCCGTGGTGCGAGTCGCGGGCGGTGCACGACCCGGGCAAGATCCTGCTGGACCTCGCGCTCGCGGTAGCACTGGGCGGGGACTGCCTCGCCGATGTCGCGATGCTGAGGGCCGAACCGACCCGGCGCCGTGGCGGCCGGGGCGCGCGCGAGCGCATCCTGCGGGCGGCCATGAGGCTCTTCTACCGAGAGGGCAGTCGGGCCAGGACATCTCCGCTGACGTGGACCGTTCCGTCGGCCGTCACACCTGCCTCATCGAGACGTATCGGCAAAATGTGCGAATACTAGTAGCCGGGATGTTTCGGTATGTGTCAGGGGGCCACAGATGGCTACCTCGGACGAACTTCTTCAGAGGGCTGACCCGTCGGCTGTGCTGACGCTGGACGGTGTGATCAGCGCTCTCAACGCGGCGATGGCCACGGCGTTGCACAGGCCGGCGGAGCAGTGCCTGGGACATGACTTCGGTGATCTGTGGCCTGCAGGCCAGCGGATCTCGGCCAAGAGTCTCGTGGTGGCCGTCGCCAGGACGAAGACGGTCGCAATGCGGGTGCTGGAGTTCCCCAAGCAGGGCGGAGCGTGCGTTGCCTGCTTGATCGGCGCACAGCCGGTGAAGGACCCGGCAAGTGGCGAGCAGCTGGTGTGGGTGCATGCCCTGGATGCGCGGAGCGACCTGGCGAGCCTGTTGATCCCGTTCCGGCTGGCCGCCGAGGCCGCTGACCTCGGTCTGTGGAGGTATTCACCCCAGCGGCAAGATCTGGAGTGGTTCGGGGGCCTACCTGGCTTGGTCGCGGTCCCCCTGGAGGCCGCTGCGCCGGTTTCCCGAGTGATCTCGGCAGTGCACCCTGACGAGCGGGAGGCCTTCCGGGAGCTTCTGCGCTCGGCCCCCGCCCAGTCCCCCTGGGTGAGGTTGCGGTACCTCACCCCGCACGACGGCTGGCACCACCTGGCCGTTCAGACCCGTCGCATCCGGCTGGGCTACGACGGCCCAGAACAGATATTCGAACTGGTCCGCGATGACACCAAGCAGGAGGAGCACCGGAAGAGGGAGCTGGCTGCACTGACCGCCGAGCGGCAGCGCGCCAAGGACACCGCCGATTTCTCCTCCGCCTTGATCACCGCAGCCACGGAGCAGGAACTGCGACAGGTCGTCCTGACCCGGCTCGCCGCGACCTTCGGCGGTGCTGGCGCCCTGCTCGCACTCGTCGACGACGGCCACCTGCGGGTCTCCACCGATGCAGGCGAGTGCCCGGCTCTGCACGGCATGCCGCTGGACCATCCGGGGCCGCTGCCTGAGGCGATCCGCACCGGCAAACCGCAGTTCATCCAGGGCCGAGAGGACTACATCCGCCGCTGGCCAGACGGGATCGGAATTCCGTGGAAGAGCGGACTCGGCTCCGACTACGCCCTCGCGATCACGCCCCTCAGCGAGACTGGCAATTCGCCACTGGGGGCGTGGATAGTGTCCTACGGCAGCGGACACCGCCTGTCGCTGGACAAGCGGACCCTCATGGGCACGCTGGCCGACCTGGCAGGCCAGGCACTGCGGCGTATCAGTCTGCAGCAGGCTCAAGTCGAGTTGGCTACGGCGCTGCAGCAGACTATGCGGCCCACGCTGCCCGAGCACCTCCCGGGTCTGGAGGTCGCCACCCGCTACCGGCCCAGCCGGGACGAGCTGGACATCGGCGGAGACTGGTACGACGCCTTCGTGATGCCCGACGGTGTGATCGCCCTGGAGATCGGCGACGTCCAAGGGCACGACGCGGACGCCGCCGCCTGCATGGGACAGGTCCGCCTGTCCATGCGCGCGATCGCCGCCCAGGAACCGGATCCGGGAACCGTACTGACGCGCACCAACGAGCTGATGAGCACGACGGCCCCGACACGCTTCGCCAGCTGCACCATGCTGCACCTCGACCCGCGCGACGGACGGGTCACCGGCGCCAGCGCGGGCCATGTGCCGGTGCTGTGCGTCCATAGAGACGGCAGCCACGAGGTCCGTGAGCTGCCGGGCGGGCCGGTTTTGGGAGTCGTGCCCGGTAGCGAGTACGGCGAGGAGACCTTCACCCTGGACGAAGACAGCGTGCTGGTCATGGTCACCGACGGCGTGGTGGAGGGACCGGGCCTGACGCTGGAGGACGGACTGGAGCGAGTGGGAACGCTGGCCGCCCAGGCCGTTCAGGAAGGGCTGGACGCCGAGGAGACCGCCGGCCGCATCCTGGACGCGGCAGACGCGGTGGACCACCTCGATGACGTGGCCGTGCTGGTCATCCGCCGCACATGACGGCGCCCGCGTCCTCAGGCACCTTCTTTGAGCGCCCACCGTGCGAGGTCTTCGGTCTCCTCAACCGTCGACTGGCTTCATTCGGCCCGGCGACGCCCCCGGACTGGGCGTTCTCCGCGTCGGATGACCAATACGGCAATGTCGTCAGCGTGGACGGTGCACATCCTGCTCCTGGCCATCGCCGTCACCCTTGCCATCGGCCTTGATGATCGGCCTTCTTCGGCGCGCTTCCCGTCTCAGATGCCCGGGTCGAGTTCTTGTTCGGCCCATACGGTTTTGCCACCGGGCGTCAGGCACCTGGTTCCGTGTCGCCGGCAGAGTTGCGCGACGATGTAGAGGCCCCGGCCGCCTTCGTCGCTGGTACCGGCGTGGCGCAGCCGGGGGAGGGTGTCGCTGGTGTCGGACACTTCGCAGGTCAGGACCCGGTGCCGGATCATGCGGAGACCGATCGGGCCCGTGGCGTGGCGGACTGCGTTGGTGACCAGTTCGCTGACGATCAGCTGAGTGGATGCCTCCAGACGCTCCAGTCCCCACCGGGCCAGTTGCCGGGTGACCAAGGTGCGGGCGCAGCGGACGACGGCCGGGTCGCCCGGCAGTTCCCAGCACGTGGTCTGGCTCGCGCTCAGCGCATGGGTCCGTGCGATGAGCAGAGTGACATCGTCACACGGTGACTGAGTCGGCAGTGTCTCCATCACCGAGGAGCAGAGGCCTTCCAAGGATCGGCCGGGATGTGCCAGGGCATCGCCGAGGCGCTTCATGCCGGCGCCGATGTCGTGGTCGCGGCTCTCGATCAGGCCGTCGGTGTACAGGGCGAGCCGGCTCCCCTCGGGCAGTTCCAGCTCGACCGCTTCGAAAGGGACCCCCATCCCGACGCCGAGCGGCGTTCCAGTGGGCAGGTCGGGGAAGGTGACCTTGCCGCGGGGGTCGATAACCGCAGGCGGGGGATGCCCGGCCCGCGCCAGGGCGCATTTCCGGCTGACGGGGTCGTAGACGGCATACAGGCAGGTCGCGCCGGTGACGCGGGTTGGGTCGTGAGAGTCGGCGTCCTCCTCGGTCAGCCGCCGGACCGTGTCGTCGAGGTGGGCCAGCAGCTCGTCGGGGGCCAGGTCGAGCTCCGCGAGCGTGTGTACCGCGGTGCGGAGCCGGCCCATGGTCGCCGCGGCGTTGATGCCGTGTCCCACTACATCGCCCACAACCAGTGCCGTCCGGGCGCCGGACAGCGGGATGACGTCGAACCAGTCGCCCCCGACACCGTTGTCCGCATCGGCCGGCAGATAGCGCGAGGCCGTCTCGATGGCTGTGCCCTGCACCAGACACTGGGGGAGCAGGTTGCGTTGGAGGGTGAGGGACGCGCTGCGTTCCTGTGCGTACCGGCGGGCGTTGTCCAGGGAGAGCGCCGTGCGGCTGACTAGTTCCTCGGCCAGGAGCAGGTCGTCCTCCTGGAACGGCGTGGGTTCCTCGGTCCGGATGAAGACCGCCGTCCCCAGGAAGGCGTGCCGCGTGCGGATGGGGACGATCATCAGGGAGTGCATGCCGCTCTCGCGCATGGTCCGTGCCCGGTCGGGGTCGTGGTCGAACCAGGTGCCGGGAGAACCGTCCAGGACCGGTTCCAAGTGGGAGCGGCCGGACGACAGGACCTTGGTGAAGGGCGAGTTCGGTGGCACGGCGACCAGGTCACCGCGCGCCCACGGGGACTCGGGGACCCCGGGGTGGATCGAGGCCACGCCCGCGCGCCGCAGGACGGGGCGGCGGTGGTCCGATGGGCCGATGCGAGCGAAGGGTGCTTCGCCGAACTGGATCGACTCGGCCAGGTCGACGTTGACGTAGTCGGCCAGGAGGGGCACCGCGATGTCGGCCAGTTCCTGGCCGATCTGCATCACGTCCAGGCTGTTGCCGATGCGCGTGCTGGCCTCGCTGAGGATGGCCAGGCGCTCGCGCGCCCTCTGCGCGGCGGTGACGTCGACACTCATGCAGCACACCCCCATGGCTTGGCCGTCGGCGTCCTCAAGGCGGAAGTACGAGGCGGCGATCGCGTGCTCACGGCGCGGATCTGCCGGCGGCCACGTGCGGTACTCATGGACCGTGGTGATGCCGCTGTCCAGCGCCTGTCGCATCACCTTTTCGAGCCTTTCGGCCTCGGGGTCGCTCAGCGCGGCTGCCAGGCCGCGTCCCAGCCGCTGATCCCAAGGGACGCCGTCCTGCTGCTCCATCGCGTCGTTGGCCCAGGCGCAGCGCAGGTCCCGGTCGCGAACGACGATGCCGATGGGTGTGTGGGTGAGAAGTGAGTCCCGTACCCATCCAGTGCTCGCCGCCGGGGACAGCGAGGCGATGTCGGTGCCGGAGACGAGCCAATGGATTTGCCGGCCCTGGCCCCACAGCAGCGAGATCCGCAGGCTCGCCTTGAGGGCATGGCCGTCGCGGTGGCGGACGGTCGAGGTGCCGGACCAGCCGCCCCGGGCGAGGCACTGTTCGGACGTCGACCACTCCCGCAGCGTTCGGCGGGTGAGGGGCAGGATGGTGGAGATCGGCCGGCCCATCACTTCCGCCGCCGGGTAGCCGACAAGCCGCTCCGCCGTGGTCGTCCACCCCACCACCGTCCCCTCGGCGTCGATCATCGCGAGGGCGACGTCGGGCGTCTCCCGGGGGTCCAGTCGCTCGCAGAGGCTGCCTTGAAGTATCTCGGTCACCGAATTTCTCCCATCACGTGGATTTCTAAGATTCGGACCGGAGCAGGGCGATCGTCGCACCGGACCATGGTTGGGCTACCCTCTCGCCGATTTTTTCCTAGCGATCCGGCGACTCTCGGTCGATACGGGAGGCCGCCGCTCCTCGCGTCCACGGGGATCGGGGCGGTGCCGTCCGGATCGCGACCAAGAACGAGGCTAGGAGTGGAAAGCGGAACAGACGCCAGGTGCAGCGCACCATTTCCTGGTTGTAGTTTGTGACATCGAAACAAATGACTCACCGCTCGGCTGTGCCGCAGTACGGCGGACACAGGGACAGGGACAGTGACGGCACGGGCGCTGGTCTTATGCCAAGGTGTGGAAGTGGATCCGAACCACGCCTCCCGCACCACTGATCCCTAAGCACGTGCCAGGCTCTTTGATCGCCTGCCTTGTAGTCTTTGAGCATGGGCGTGGAAAGACTGGAGCCCGCACGGGAACTGTCCGTGAGCGCGGCAAACGTAGAGTCACACATCACGGAGGTCTCCAGGGACGTATGGGAAGAACTGCTCGCTGAAATCCCGAAGATCAGCGATGACAACCTACTAGAAGGAATCCTGCGGGCGAGCGTCGATGAAAATGTTGCTACTTTGCTGCACATCTTTGAGGAGGACATTCCTCTGGAGAATCTCGAGGTCCCCACGGCGGCCCACGAGCACGCCAGGAGATTGGCTCAGAGGGATATTCCTGTAACTGCACTGATCCGGGCCTACAGGATCGGGCATTGGCGTTTCTTGCAATGGTGCCTGGACGAGCTTGCTCGCCGGGGCGCCGACGGCGTTGTCTCCGCCGCCGTCAACCGGCGCATGCTGAACGTGAGCTTCGGTTACATCGACAGCATCACCGAGCAGGTCATCGACGTGTACCGCCTGGAGCGAGACCGCTGGCTGCTGGGCCAGGTCGCTATGCGTGCCGCGCGGGTGCGGGACATCCTCGCCGAGCAAGAGGTAGACCTTGACTCGGCGGAAGCCGCTCTCGGCTACCGCCTGCGACAAAATCACCTTGGGCTGGCGGTTTGGCTGCCGGCGCTGACGCGTGGCGGTGCCGGATTGGACCGGCTCGACCGGCTCACCAACGTGATCGCAAAGGAACTCGACTGTCCTGGCAGGCCGCTGTTCATACCTCGAGACGAGACGCTGGCCTGGGCTTGGCTGCCCTTGGGTTCACGCAGCGAGGTTTCCTGGGAACGGTTGTCCAGTGTGGTCAAAGACGGCGAGCCCTCCGTGCGGGTGTGCACTGGAAGCGTGAAGCGCGGCATCGAGGGGTTCCGCAGCACGAACAGGGAGGCGCTGCGCGCACAAGAGCTAGCTACGGCGGCGAGTCCAGGTCACCGGCTCACTGCCTACCCCCAGGTCGCGCCGGTCGCGTTGATGTGCAAAAACCTCCCGGATCTGTGTGCCTGGGTGGGGAACGTCCTCGGCCCACTGGCCGTCGACGACGAGCAGTGCGCCAGATTGCGAGAGACCTTGCACGACTTCCTGGGAACCGGGGGCAGTTACACCGCTACAGCGAGCCACCAAACCCTGCATAAGAACACTGTGCACTACCGCATCCACAAGGCCGAGGAAATCATGGGTCACTCGATCCAGGCAGGACATACGGACCTTGAAGTCGCCCTGCTCGCCGCCCAGTACCTCGGCTCCACGGTCCTGCAGGCGTCCGACTGCGGCGCAGAGGAACGTCGGCGGGAGTGAAAGTCCTCGCCGTCGCCACTGAGGGGCGTCGAGTTCGCGGGGGACCCGACCATCTTTGATGGCATCGCCACCTGCTGCTACTAGCCTCGCGCTTTAGAGGTCGTTTCCTTTGGCGTGATCATTCGTTGAGCCGTGCATGACGGATCTGATTGAGCGGTTGGTGCCGGATGAGTTATGGACGCTGTTCCGGCGGGTGGTTCCGCCGACGGAGGTGATACGTCCGCAGGGCGGCGGCCGACGGCGGGCGGGTGACCGCGAATGCCTGGCGGCGATCATCTTCGTGGCCACCTCGGGGTGCACCTGGCGGCAGTTGCCCCCGGTGTTCGGCCCTGCCTGGCCGACGGTCTACCGGCGTTTCGCCCGGTGGAGCCAGGACCGGGTCTGGGCTCGGCTGCACCGCGTTCTCCTGGACGAGCTCGGGGCCAGAGGGGAGCTGGACTGGTCGCGGTGCGCCATCGACTCCGTCAGCCTCAGGGCCGCAAAAGGGGGCCACTGACCGGACCGAATCCGACCGACCGCGGCAAGAACGGATCGAAGATCCACCTGATCACGGACCGGAACGGTCTCCCTCTGTCGCTGGGCATCTCCGGCGCCAACATGCATGACAGCCTCGGCCTGAAGCCGCTGGTCCGGGGAATCCCGCCGATCCGCTCCCGGCGTGGCCCACGTCGCCGGCGACCGGCCAAGCTCCACGCCGACAAGGGCTACGACAACGACCACCTGCGCCGATGGCTCCGCAAGCGAGGCATCCGCCACCGCATCGCCCGCAAAGGCATCGAGTCCTCGCAGCGGCTGGGCCGTCACCGCTGGGTCGTCGAGAGGACCGTGTCCTGGCTGGCCGGCTGCCGACGCCTGCACCGCCGCTACGAGCGAAAGTCAGAACACTTCCTCGCCTTCGTCGGTATAGCAGCAGCCCTCATCTGTCACCGCCAGCTCACCAAATGAAACGGCGTCTTAATGAAGCGGGTTGTCCGACGGATGGTCAGGCAAGCAAAAAGTGCCTCTGACCAGCAAGAATGCGGATTGTCGAGGTCCTTGTTCCTGCCACCGTCGGAGGCACTTCCCAGGTCAAGAAGCGTTTCGGGTCCTATCCACGTGTCCGCGTTGAGGGCGGTGGCCACGGGGTGGTGTCCCAGGCCGGGACCGTGCTGCTGGTCGAGACCGCCCGCAAGGCTGGGCTGGACCAGGCCATGTCGACGGCATTGATGTCATGGCGACGTTCGCGGGCGGTGCACGATCCGGGGAAGATCCTGCTGGACCTGGCCCTCGCGGTTGCCATGGGCGGGGACTGCCTCGCGGATGTCGGAATGCTGCGGGCCGAGCCGGCCGTGTTCGGACCAGTGGCCTCCGACCCGACGGTCTCCCGCCTGATCGACACCCTCGCCGCCGCGGGGTCGAAGGCCCTGGCCGCGATACGGGCCGCGCGGGCCGAAGCCCGCGAGCGTGTCTGGAACGTGGCCAAAACCGCGGCTCCGGATGTTGCAGGGCAGGTGATCGTGGACCTGGACGGGGTGCTCGTGCTGGCCCACTCCGAGAAGCAGGACGCCACCGCGACCTGGAAGAAGACCTTCGGACACCATCCTCTGATGGGGTTCGTCGACCACGGAAGAGGTGGCAGCGGCGAGCCGGTGGCCGGCCTGCTCAGGCCGGGCAACGCAGGCAGCAATACCGCCGCCGACCACATCACCACGGCTCAACTCGCCCTGGCCCAGCTGCCGAAGAAGTACCGGCGAGGGCGCCAGACGCTGATCCGCACCGACTCCGGCGGCGGCACCCACGAGTTCGTCGCCTGGCTCGCCCAGCGAGGGCGGTGGCTGTCGTACTCGGTCGGCATGACCATCACCGACGCCATGCACCAGGCCGTTCTCAAGGTCCCGACCGCCGCATGGACGGTGGCCGTCGAGCCGGGCGGCGAGATCCGCGACGGCGCCTGGGTCGCCGAGCTGTCCGGCGACTGCCTGAAGGGCTGGCCGAAGGGAATGCGGCTGATCGTCCGCAAGGAACGACCTCACCCCGGCGCCCAGTTGCGCTTCACCGACGCCGACGGCCTGCGGCTCACCGCGTTCGCCACCAACACCACCGGCGTCCCGATCGCCGCACTCGAACTGCGGCACCGCCAGCGCGCGAGGGCCGAGGACCGCATCCGTGCTGCCCGCGCCACCGGCCTGCGCAACCTGCCCCTGCACGACACCGCGCAGAACCAAATCTGGCTGGAGATCGTCCAGATCGCCCTCGATCTCCTGGCCTGGATGCCCATGCTCACTCTGACCGGCGAAATCCGCAGGTGGGAGCCCCGCCGCCTCCGGCTCCGCCTCTTCTCCGCCGCCGCCCAGATCGTCACCACCGCCCGCCGCCGGCACCTGAGGTTCGCACGCCACTGGCCCTGGACCGACGTGATCACAGACGCCCTGGCACGGCTCGAAGCCCTCCCGAACCCTGGCTGACCAGCACGTTCCCGTCCCTGCGAGCAGCACCACCCCCGCCGAACCCGTGGAACCCGGCGCCCACCCGACGCGACAGCCGGGCCATCAGCGTGCCCACCACCGACCCGAACAAGCGGAACGGCTCACCGAAAGAACCGACGGCCGTCACGAAAGATCGAGGTTAGGCCTATTCCCCCCGCGCCAACCGCTCTGCGTAAACGCAACATCAGGGCAGTCATCCCGGAGAAGAAGGACCAGGCCGCCAACCGGAAGAAGAAAGGCAGCCGAGGCGGCCGCCCCACCCACCACGACACCGATCTCTACAAAGAACGGAACACCGTCGAGCGCCTGATCAACAAGCTGAAGGCCTGGCGGGGCATCGCGACTCGACACAAAGACTGGTGGCCCACGTCGGTCGTCAAGGCGACGATTGCTCGTTCTTGTCTGCTGAGCCACTGCTCGGACCATGCTCGAGTGGTGCGCGAGTTCAGGAACCGGACGTCGCTGCTCACGAGGTTCTCGGGCCGGTCGGTCCTTGGTGGTGGCGATGGCCGGTTTTCCGAGCTCATTCATGTCCATGCCGATTTCGCCGCGACCTCCTTGAGGCGCTGCAAGGCGTCCGCAGCGGCGGGATAGCCGGCGTAGGGCGCGACGAAGCGGAGCAGGGCGAGCAGGTCGGCGAAGGAGATGCCGTGCATGTGCGCCGGGGTCACGTGGAGCTGGCAGGCTGACCCTATCTGGAGCCGGCATACGTCGTTCGCCAGGTTCTGCAGCAGTTTCTCGGGTGCTGGTCCCGCTCAGGGCGTAGGTAAACTTCCCGGTCCGGAGGGCCCTGCCCCGGCAGTTGCCGGGGCAGGGCCCTCCGGTGATTCTACTCAGGCGGCCGGACGGTTCGAGCCGGTGCTGAGGAAGGCGATTCTGCTATTCATGCGAACCTCCCGCCTCGAGGAACTGCCGATATACGAGGTCGAGCAGCGCTGCGTACGCGTGTTGCGAGCGGGCCACGGCCTGGTCGTCGTCCGATGCCGTGTCACTGAGTCGATCCGTCCGCCGCATCAGCTCTTGAAGCATCGCCAGGACATCGACCGTAGCCGGCTTGAAGATCCCGCTTTCCACATATCGGATAACGGTCGTCACGTACTCATCGGCTTCCACCAGATCGCTGTGTGCCAGAATCAGGTCCTTCGTCGATCCCTTCCCAGGGAACGGCAAGTCGAGCCAGAGGGTGTAGGCGTCCAGGAAACTGAGATTCATGTCTTGCCCGGCTCCTAGTGATTCTCGTCGTACCAGAAGGAAATGACTCGTCCGTCCGGCCCGATCATTCCGCCCATACCTCCGTTGGGATCTGAGTATTTCACGCCCCAATTACCATCCGGGAACGGCATCCGCTTTTGATTGTAACCTTTCTTGCCTCCCGGCTCGGTCAGTGGCTTCGCCCAGTCCGTCGCATCCTGCAAATACTTGTCGGGCGGAACATTCAATGGCTCACCGTGCTTTTTCCAGTGGTACTGGAAGCTTCTCCCAGGATTCTCGAAACTTCCCTCGTGCCAGACATCATCCAGATTCGCCGGGCACCCTGAATTGTGCACAAGCACCGGCGTGGTGCCTGCCAGCACATAGTAGGTGTGGAGGTCGTCGACGGTGAGGTTGTAGGTGCGCGTGTGCTGGTCGAATGTGCGGTTCGCCTGGACGCGTACGGTGGTTCCGCCGGTGCTGAGCAGGGTGCTGCCGGGGGTGAGGTCGTGGGCCTTGACCCACTGGTGCGCCGAGGGGCTCCAGAAGGGGTGTTCGTAGGTGGCGGTGAGTTTCCGGAGGCCGTCGGGGGTCGTGATGGTGAGTTCGTCGAAGTGTTTGTCGCCGTCGGTGACGATGAGACGGCTGACCTTGCGGGGCGCGGTGCGGCCGGTCAGTGGGTCCGTTGCGACGACTGTGTCGCCCGGGTGGATCGTCTCGATGCTTCGCGGCCTGGTGTGGGACATGAGGACCTTGGTGCCGGCCGGGAAGCACTGGGTGCACCCCTTCATGTAACGGAGGCGGCGCAGGTCCTGCAGCGCTTCTAGCCCTCGTTCGAGGAGCTTGAACTTGGAACGGAAGGTCTGGTCTGCAGCGAGTTGTGTGCAGGCTTCGATGTCGCCCTTGCTGCAGGGGTACACATTGCCGAGGCCGAAGTCCTTCTCCACCGTCCACAGTTCGTCGGCTGCGGCCTGGGCGCCGGGGCCCATGGAACCGAGGTCGCACAGCACTTCGTTGTGCTGGCAGTAGCGGGCCGGGCGTTCCACGGGCTCGCAGCCGAGCATGCCGCAGCGATAGCGTGCTTCGTCCTGGGCTCCGGTGTCCTTCTCGACGGCCTTGCGTGCGGCTTCCTTCTTCTGCACGGCGGCCTGGAAGGCGTCCTTGAAGGCCTGGTCGGCGGCCTTGGAGTCCTTGCCGGCCGCTATTTCGGAGGCCCGGGCCTGCGCTCCGGCGGTGTAGGCGGCGCTGGCGGATGCCTGCGCCCACTGGGCGGAGCCGGCGGCGTCGACGGCGGAGGTGGCTGCGTCGCTCGCGGCCCGGTCGGCGGAGGCGGCGGCCTTGGCGGCGGTGTGGGCGGAGGCGGCTGCCTGGTCGGTCCATGGGAAAGGAGCTCACTGACCTGGCCACCAACCTGTCCTCGGCCAACACGGCACTGCAGAACGCCGCCCATGTCGCCCAGAAGAAGGGCGTGTCCATGGGGCCGAAGGGGGAGCCCGTCCCCCTCGCGGCGAACAACCCGCCCTCCGCGAAGGAGGTGCAGGCAATAAAGGACAACGACGACTACACCACCCTCTACACGGAGCTGATGCACCAGGCCCAGCGTGCCCGGCTCCTCGCCGCCAAGCACATCGGCCGGCTCTACGCCGAGATCGACCCCAGCGAGCCGATGCAGAAGGGCGACAAGATCGTGGTCGCCGACTACCTGCGCGGCCTGTGGACCGCTGGGGCGGAGGGCGACCGGGCGCTCGGCCTGGACATGGCCGACGACATCAAGCACGCCCAGGAGGAGCACGACAAGGCGCTGTCCGCGCTGAAGGACGAGGAGGCCAAGTTCCGCACGGCGGACGCGAACCTCCCCAAGGCGTTCAAGCTCCGCGGGGAGTGGCAGGCCGCCGCCGACCAACTCGACAGCCTGGAAGGGCGGCTGGCCGGGCTGGAGAACGGCAGCTCCCAGATGCCGTACGACCGGTACCTCAACTACAAGATGGCGGACGTCCTGCGCGGCAGTGAACTCGCCGAGGGCGCTCCTCGGTTCCTCAAGGAGATCCTGGTCATCGATGTCGCGGCCACGGTGGCCGTCGGCGGTCTGGAGGCCAAGCAGGACCACGACGAGGGCTGGTCCTGGGGCCACTCGGTGCTCGTCGATGTGGGCGGCGGCGTGGTGGCCCTGGGTGCCGGTGTCGCTCTCGCGGCCTCGATCCCGGTGGACGGGGTAGTCGCCACGGCCGCGGTCGGCGGCGCGGTCGTCGTCGGGGTGGGAACCTTCGCCGGCAAGCTGTTCCACGAGCACTGGAGCGAGGACTGGGACGACCACGGCGCGGTCGTGGGCACGCTGTACGGCATCGGCCACTCCGGGACCCAGGCGTGGCACGCGGGCGAGGGTATGGTGACCGGCACCGGCCACTGGCTCAGCGACAAGTCCAAGGCGCTGTGGCACAAGATCTTCTGATGTTGGTGGGGACGACATGAAGAGTGCGGCGGACGGCGCCACCGGGGAGCAGGTGGAGCCGGCGGCGATTCCGCGCCTGGGCACCACCTGGTTCGACCGGGGCGCCGGGTACTGGCTGCGCCGGATCGCACATGGTTGCATACAGCTCGCCCTGCTGCTGTTCGTCGGGCTCGTCGTCACCGCCTTCTACGCGGGGTTCTGGGAAGCGGTGGGGGTGCCCCGCTCCGCACGTACCGCGGTGTATGCGGTGACGGCGGTCGCCTGCCTGCTCAGCCTCCTCGCGGGTTTCGTGCGCACCCGGCGCGCACCGGTGGAGATCCCCACCCCCGAACAGGCATGGCGGGAGCACCGTTCCCGGCAGCGCAGGAACGCCGCCTCGGCCGCAGGCGGCCGCTGGACGCTGCTGCTCCTCGCGCCTGTCCTGCCCGCCACCGTCGCCTGGGCGATCGGCACCTGGGCCGCCCCGACGCTCGCGCGCCGCACCGCCGCCGAGATCGGCGCCCGGGAGGACTACGAGCGCCGGGTGCGCGAGCAGGAGGAGCGGGCCGAGGCCGCCCGACCGCTCCCACCCCGCAACCGGGCCGAGCCGCCACGGACGCCGCTGAGCGCGAGCCGGGCCGGTTGCCCAACCCGTGTGCATCGCCGTCCAGTTGACCCGCTCGCGCAGCCCGGCGTACGCCGAACCCTCCGCACCCGGTCGGCCCTCTGCCGTAGTCCGGCCGGGCGACGACCGCGAGCGGACGACCTGCCCCGGCGCCCGGCCATCACGGTGAACCAGTGGCCGTACAGCGCTCGTGAGCATCCCGGAAGAACAACCCAGCCTTGAGTGCGCTCGCGCCGCGGCTGCCGAAATCAGAGCCCGGGTCGCTGCCGTGGTCGACGTCGCGCTGGCGGCCGTGGATGCCGCCGCGACGGGGTTGGCGATGAACGGCGGCGGCCTCTTCCACCGCCGGGACCTGCTCGCCGAGGCCTGCCGTCACGTTGCTCTCGTCGTGCGTGGCCGCCGCCGCGAGCCGGGCCTGGACGAGCGAATCGTGGACGCCGCCATCACCACGTACTGCCTGGACATCAGCGAGCCGAAGACGCTGCGCGGTCTGATGCCGGCCCACCGCTTCTAAACGCCCGCTGGTCGCTGGCCGGCCTCCTCTCCGACCCCCGACCGCTGCCCGCAGCACCGGACGTGCAGCCCCCGGCCGCTCCGGGCGCACCGGCCGTGCCCCGGTCTTTCGGACCTGGAGCCGGGGGTGGGAGATATCCCGCGTCCCGTTGCGGTACGAGCGGGCCGTCCGTGCCGGCGCGGTGGTTCGCGAGAAGCTGCGCACCGTTGTCGCGCGGGGCCGGGCGTCCGACGTGGTTGCGCACCAGCAGGCGGCGATCCCCGAGCAGCTGCTCGTGCCCACCCCGGTCGCCAGCCTCGGGCATGGCGACTAGGAGCCGGAGGCCGAACCTGGGGA
The DNA here is from genome assembly GCF_040645475.1 of Streptomyces sp. NPDC046759. Classification (NCBI taxonomy): domain Bacteria; kingdom Bacillati; phylum Actinomycetota; class Actinomycetes; order Kitasatosporales; family Streptomycetaceae; genus Streptomyces; species Streptomyces sp. NPDC046759. The sequence goes on from NZ_JBEYYJ010000021.1 coordinate 80,269, forward strand.
GGTGATCGGCCTGGCGGCGCTGTGAGCCTTGCGGGAGTCACGCGCGGACGTGGAAGCCCTCGGTCTGACGGCCGAGCGGCTGCGCCATCTCCAGGACGCATTCACCAAGGCGGCCGCGCGCGGCGGGCTGACCACCAAGCTGCGCCTGGCGGTCGAGCCGGGGCAAAAGCCGCTGTCGCTGCTTGTCACCGCTGGCCAGCGGCACGTCAGTCCGCAGTTCCAGCCGGTCCTGGAGGGCATCCGGGTGCCCCGCATCGGTCGGGGCTGGCCGCGAACCCGACCGGACAAGGTCCGCGCCGATAAGGCGTGCGGCTCCCGCGGGAACCGCACCTACCTACGCAGACGCGGTATCAGCTGCACCATCCCGGAGAAGGCTGACCAGGTCCGCAACCGCAAGAAGCTCGGCTCTCGCGGAGGTCGTCCACCGAAGTTCGACAAGGTCGATTACAAGGAGCGCCACGCAGTGGAATGCGGCATCAACCACCCCAAGCGCTACCGCGCGGTGGCCACGAGATATGACTGTGAGGATGCTGTGCCGTCTCGGCAGTGGCCTGACCCGCGATACGACTGACTACCTTGTCCTGAGTCTTGATCTGTCGGCCACTGTCCGGGACGGCACTTGCTGCCGCCAGGCCGGCGAGTGTGTCCCGATAGGGGCCTTCGCGACAGGCACCGTCACAGTCCTGACCGCTTGCCAGCCCGGCGACGGCCACAGCTCCGGTTCGATGGCAGGAGACCAATGACCAGTGCCAGCATGGCCCAGCCGATCCGTTTTCACCATGACTGCCGTCGTGAGGTCGTCCTGGGTGTCGACACCCACAAGGACGCCCACGTGGCAGCCGTGGTCTCGACCACGGGCAGCTGATCGACTCCCGGAGCTTTCCTGACACGGCCGATGGTTACCAGCAACTGCTGGACTGGGCCCGTTCCTCAGGCCTGGTCATCCGCGCTGGAGTCGAGTGCACCGGCTCCTACGGAGCTGCGCAGTGCCGGGCCATCGACGCCGCGTTCCGCACTCCGGACATACCGCCCACGCACCCTTGCTGCGAGGCACGGCAACCCGCTCCTGGTCCGACGCACCATCTGCCAGTGCCTGCAACGACATACCGAGGAGCAGTACACGGCACCCGGCTGAGCATCCGGCCTCAGGGGAACAGTCCGCTCGCGGAGGCGTTCGGTCAGTGGTCGGTCGAGCCGACCAGCCCTGTCACCAGCTGACGCGCGTACGCGGTGTCGAGCCCGTCGGGGCGGAAGAGGATGCGGTACATCATGGGGGCGACGACGCGGTCGAGGACCGTATCGACGTCGAGTGTGGTCTCCTCGCGGCCGGCCGCGCGGTCGAGGATGACGTCGATCTGCTCGGCCGCGTAGGCGGAGCACTGGCCGGCGTTGCTGCCGTCCGGGTCACCGAGCAGGGCGTCGCGGATGTAGGCGCGGCCCGTGGGGGCGGCCATCTCCTCGAGGAACCGCTCGGCCCAGGCCTCGAGGTCGGACCTCAGATTTCCCTTGTCCTCCGGCGCCGTCTCGGGCCGCAGGCGCTCGACCGCGACGTCCGACAGCAGCTCCTGCAGATCGCCCCAGCGACGGTAGATCGTGGACGGGGTGACTCCGGCGCGGGCTGCCACCAGGGGGACCGTGAGCGCTTCGCGGCCGACCTCCGCCTCGAGTTCGTGCACGGCGGCGTGCACCGACGCCTGCACCCTGGCGCTGCGCCCGCCGGGGCGCACCATTGACTTTCGGCTCATACAACCACCTTAAAGCAAATATGTTGCTTCAAGTGCTCGTCCGTGGCCCCGGCCGGTCCGGCCCGGGGCCACGCGGTCGGTTCGTTATACCGCCGCCAGCCGGCGCGTGGGCTGCGTCTGCTCGTAGGCGTGGCCGACCCTCAACAACGCCGGCTCCCCGAGGGGGCGGCCGAGCAGCTGCATGCCGATGGGCAGGCCTGTCGTGTCGTGTCCGACCGGCACGGACAGCGAGGGCACCCCGGTGATGTTGGCGGGGGCCGAGAGGCGTACGTAGGCGTCGGAGACACCCTCGACGGTGCCGTCCGGCCAGGTGAGAGTGGACTGGTCCGCCTTTGCCGCGGTCGCCGGGACCGTCGGCGCGGCGATCACGTCGACCTCCTCCAGCAGGCGCGCCCAGGCCTGCCGCATGAGGGTGCGGGAGCGCTGGGCGCGCAGGTAGTCCCCGGTCGGCATCAGCTCGCCGGCTTCGAGAAGGATGCGGACGTCCGCCTGGTACAGCTCGGGGACCGCGCGCAGGGTTCGCTCGTGGTAGCCGGTGGCCTCCGGCACCATCAGGCCCCACTGGGTGGCCTGGATGTAGCGCGTCATCGGGATCTCGACCTCGACGAGGCGCGCGCCGAGGATCTCGAGTTCGGCGATGGCGCGCCGGACGGCGGCCTCGACCTCCGGGTCGACGTGGTCGAAGTAGTAGTTGCGCGGCACACCGACACGCAGCCCTGTCAGATCCGTATGCGCGCTCGGCCGGTAGTCCGCGGCGGACGTGGCCAGGGAGGCGGGGTCGCGGGGGTCGTGGCCGGCCAGGGCGGTCAGGACCAGGGCCGCGTCCTCGACGGTGCGAGTGATCGGCCCGACGTGGTCCAGCGACCAGGACAGTGACGTGATGCCGTGGCGGGGGACGAGGCCGTAGGTCGGCTTGAGGCCGACGACTCCGTTGAGCGCAGAGGGCACCCGGATCGACCCGCCGGTGTCGGTGCCCAGCGTGAAGGTCGCGGTGCCCGCGGCGACGGCGACGGCGGATCCGCCGCTGGAGCCGCCCGCGACTCGATCCTGGTCCCAGGCGTTGTTGGTCTGCGGGGTGGTCAGACCGTAGGCGAACTCATGGGTGTGGGTCTTGCCGACCAGGACCGCGCCGGCCGCGGTCAGACGCGCGGCGACCGTGCTGTCGGCCTCCGCGCGGTGGTCCGCGCGGACCCGGGAGCTGGCCGTGGTGGCCGCGTCGGCGACGTCGATCAGGTCCTTCAGCCCCATGGGGATACCGTGCAGCGGGCCGTGTAGGCGGCCGGCAGCGACCTCCTGCTCGGCCTCGCGCGCCGCCCGGCGTGCCCGTTCCGCGGTGACGGTGACGTAGGCCTTCAGGTGCGGTTCCGCCTTCTCGATCCGGTCGAGGACGGAGTCCACCAGCTCGACGGGGGACAGCTTCCGTGCCCGGATCGCGTCAGCGGCTGCGGCGAGGGACAGTTCATGCGGCTGCATCGTTCTTCTCCTCTCCCGCGCGGTAGGCGGCGGCAGGCGGGGTGTCCCCGAAGTCCAGTTCCCGCAGGACCGTGACGACGGAGTGGATGTGGTTGGCAGTGGCGGCCACCGCGGCGTGCCGGTCGGCCCGCAGTGGGAGCCCTGCACGGTCGGCCCAGAGGGCCGCCTCCGGCGGCGTGAGTTCAGCAGCGGACATGAGTGTTCTCTCCTGATCGAGCTGGAGCTGTGGAGCAATCCCTGCACCAAAAGCTAACGGTTTGCTTTAAGTGACACTAGGGCCTACGGTGACTTAAAGCAAACTCATTGCGTTTAGCGGAAGGAGTCTCATGTCCAGCGCCACACCGGGCGCACCCGCACAATGCCCCTACTCGACCGCATGCCCCGGCACGGTGAACCGCTCTGCGGCCTTCGTCCTCGACGCGTCGATCCTGGCCTCGCTTCTGGCGGCCTCCAGCGCGCCGACGCCCCTGTACCCCCTCCACCAGGATGAGTGGGGCCTGACCCCCCTGACGGTCACGGTGATCTTCAGCGCCTACTCCCTGACGCTGCTGGTGGCCCTGCTCACCGTCGGAGCGCTCTCCGACCACCTGGGTCGGCACCCCGTCCTGGTGGGCGCCCTAGTTCTGGAGGCAGTCTCGATGCTGGTCCTGGCCTCGGCGGACGGCGCCGGCCCGCTGATCGCCGCCCGCATCCTGCAGGGAGCGGCCACGAGCGCGGCCACCAGCGCCGCGGGCGCCGCCCTCCTCGACCTGACGGACCCCTGGCGTGCGGGCCGGTCCACCCTGACCAACAGCCTCGCCCCGGTGGCCGGCATGGCCGCCGGCGTTCTGGTCGCCACCCTCCTCGTCCGCTTCGCCCCCGCCCCCACGGGCACCGTGTACGTGCTCCTGGCGGCACTGTTCGCCGCCGAGGCGATCGCGGTCACGTTCACCCTGGAGAGGGCCCGCCCACGCGCCGGAGCGTTGCGCTCCCTGCGGCCGCAGCTCGCCGTGCCGCCTACGGCCCGCCGCGCCCTGCTGGCGGCCGGCACCGGAGTCGTCGCCGTCTGGGCACTGGGCGGCTTCTACTCCTCCCTCGGCCCGGCGTTCGTACGCCTCGTGGCCCCCGGTGCCCCGTACGCGGTCGCCGGCATGGTCTTCTTCACCATCAGCGCTGCGGCCACGCTCACCGTGTGGACGCTGCGGCGAACAGCGCCGTTCGCCGCAGCCACCGGCGGAGCCGTGGTGGTGATCCCGTCCGTGGCCCTGAGTCTGCTCGGTCTGCACGGCGTCGGCCTGCTCGCCGTCTACGCCGGCGCGGCCCTGGCGGGCGTCGCCTTCGGCGCCGTCTCCCAAGGCGCGCTGCGCATGATGCTCACCTCGCTCGGCGAACAGGACCGCGCCGCGACCCTGGCCGCCTACTACGTCCTCAGCTACCTGTCCATGAGCGTCCCCGCCATCGCCGCGGGCGCCGCGACCCAGCACTTCGGACTGCGGACCACCTCCCACACCTACGCCGTAGCCGCAGCCCTTCTCGCCGTCGCGGCGGTGGCAGCGCTGACCGCGTCACGGCGCAAGGCGCCCCACGCCGCAGACGACCACCTCCGCTGAAAACCCCGAAGAACAAAGGAAACGACGGACCATGAACGCCTCACCGGCCGATGAGACCACCACCATCCCGTCCTGGACCGTGGGCGACGTCACCATCCACCGCATCGACGAGGCCCCCCTGCCGCCCGCGACCGGACCCTGGCTGCTGCCGGACGCCACCACGGATGTGGTCAAGCGGCAGCACTGGCTGCGCCCCGACTTCGCCGACCACGACGGCACCCTGCGCATCGACAGCCACAGCTTCGCGTTCGTCCTGGGCGGGCTGCGCATCCTCGTCGACACCGGCATCGGCAACGGCAAGGAGCGGGCCAACCCCGCCTGGCACAACCTGCGGACCGACTTCCTCGATCGCCTCACCGCCGCCGGTTTCCCCCCGGACTCCGTCGACCTGGTGATCCTCACCCACCTGCACGCCGACCACGTCGGTTGGAACACTCGGGAAGTGGACGGCGAGTGGGTCCCCACCTTCCCCAACGCCCGCTACCTCACCTCCCGTATCGAGCAGGAGTTCTGGGCCACGTACGACATGGAAGAGGCGCGCAAGCAGATGTTCCGCGACTCCGTGATCCCCGTCGAGGAGGCGGGGCTTCTCGACCTCGTCGACGTCCCGGCCAAGGGCGTCGAGATCGCCCCGGGCCTGCGTCTGCTGCCCACGCCCGGCCACACCCCCGGCCATATCGCCGTCGAGCTGACCAGCCAGGGTGAGACGGCGCTGATCACCGGCGACTGCATCCACCATCCGATCCAGTTCGCCCACCCTTCCATCGGTGCGTGCGTCGACATCGACCCGGAGCAGTCCGAGGCCTCCCGCCGCAAGCTGCTCGGCTCCCTCGCCGACACGGAGACCCTGGTCCTCGGCACCCACTTCGCGCCGCCCACCGCCGGCCGCGTGATCACCGACGAGAACGCCTACCGACTCGCGCCCGTCCCCGCAGCCCCGCAGACCGTCTCGCAGTGACCCGCGGTCTAGTACTGCAACGGTGCTTGTTCTGATTGCTGGGCAGTTTTCAGGGACTGTGGCCCCGTCGTTTGTAGTGACTGAGGCGGGCTTGGTGTTGGCGTCTGCGGCGCAATGTCGGCCAATGCAGGATGTGCTCGACCGGGGTGGGACAGCGGTCGGTGAGCCGGGTGATCAGTCGTCGGATCTCGGCAAGGCTCAGGCGGATGAGCTGGGAGGATCCGTTTCTGCTTTGTCCATGTCCAGTTCTCGGGCCCGCAGCACTGTCAGGCAGGCATGGGCGGCCATGGCGAGAGTCATGTGGCGGTGCCAGCCGGGATAGCGGCGGACTTGGTAGTTGTCCAGGCCGCACTCCTGCTTCGCGGTCTGGAAGCACTCCTCGACCGCCCATCGGCTGCCCGCGATGCGGATCAACTCGTCCAGCGTGGTGTCGGCGGGACAGTAGGCGATGTAGTAGGAGATCTCCTCGGGCCTGCTCACGCTGCGACGGGCGATCACCCAGTGCCGGCGGTCCTCGCGGTGCCAGGGCCTCACCTCAACGCGGGCCCAGTCATAGATCCGCCGGCCGTGGGCTCCCTCGCCACAGGAACGGCGTTTCCACTTCTGCCGGGGCAGAGCGGGGAACAGATCATGGACGGGGTCGATCGACCAGCGGGTGACGACGGTGTCGTGGCGAGTGGTGGCCATGACATGGAAGACATCGGCCTGCTCCAGCTCGAACCGCCAGCCCTTGCTGAAGCCGTAAGCAGCGTCCGCCGTCACCCAGCCGAACGGGATCCGGTCGGCGATGGCCTTGCGGACCATCGCCTTGGCCATCGCCACCTTCGTCTCGAAGGCGACACTGTCGTCGATGCCCGCCCGCCGGCATCGCTCACGGTCATCCGTCCACGACGTGGGCAGATACAACCGTAGGTCGATCAGTGTGCGTCCTCGGCCCGTCGCGTAGGCGAGGAAGACCCCGATCTGGGAGTTCTCGGTGCGTCCCGCGGTGCCGGAGTACTGCCGCTGGACCCCGGCCGAACGGACACCCTTCTTCAGGAAGCCGGTGTCATCGACGATGAGCACTGCATCCCGGTCACCGAGGTGTTCCACGACGTAGTCACGTACGTCGTCCAGGACCTCGTCGGCGTCCCACTCGATCCGGTTCAGCAGCCGGTGCATGCGATCGGGACCGCCATGACCGGCCCCCTCCGCCAGTGTCCAGCCGTTCTTCCGCTCCAGCGGCGCGACCAGCCCGCGCATATAGGCCAGCGCCGACTGACGCGGCTCCTCCCGGCTGAACCGGTGCACGAACCGCTCATGCACCGCTTCGAGCTCACCCGCCCACAACCTGACATCAGCAAGGTCCCCACCCATAACCAGACCAACGACGCAGCTGGCCACCGGCCACGGCAAGCACCGTTGCAGTACTAGAGCCCGTCGGCATTTTCTGCGCGAGGCATCAAGAGCTGCGCGAAGTCTTCGATAATGCTGGCCAGTTGGGTCATCTCCGGGCAGGCGCCGGTGAGCTTGGCCAGGAGCTCGTGTTGTTCGGCTTTGAGGTTGACGGGCCTGGTGAGGAGCATCCGGGCGAGCCGGCGCGGGGAGATGTGGCTGCGCTCGGCGTCTGCGCGGCCTTGGCTGATGTACTACACGGTCGGCCGACCGGAGCGCAGCCGGCGGTGCCGCCAACAGGGTTGAACGGATCGGCCCGGGCGGCCAGCCGTGGAAGAACCGCGGCCCCCGGCCTGTTGACTTCGGTCATGCGAGCCATCATCACCCACCGCTACGGCGGTCCGGAAACGCTTGAATTCGCGGAGACCGATGACCCCAAGGTCGGCCCGGACCAGGTACTCGTCCGGGTGAAGGCCGTCGGCGTCAACCCTGTCGACTGGAAGATCGTCGCCGGGTACCTCGACCCGATCATGTACGTCCACTTCCCGCTCGTGCCCGGCTGGGACGTCGCAGGCGTCGTGGAGGCCGTCGGCCTGGACACCCCCGAGTTCTCGGTCGGCGACGAGGTCTTCGGCTACGTCCGCAAGGACGAGGTGCAGCACGGCACCTACGCGGAGCTCGTCGCCGCGCCGGTGCGCACCCTCGCGCGCAAGGCCGCCTCGCTGGACTGGCGGCAGGCGGCCGGCGTGCCTCTGGCGGGGCTGACCGCCTTGCAGTCACTGCGCCGGGTGGGCGTCGGCAAGGGCGACACGGTCCTGGTGCACGCGGCCGCCGGCGGTGTGGGGTCGTTCGCCGTGCAGATCGCCGTGGCCATGGGAGCCCGCGTGGTCGGCACCGCCAGCGAGCGCAATCACGACTACCTGCGCTCCCTGGGCGCCGAACCGGTCACCTACGGGGACGGCCACCGCCTGATCGACCGGGTGCGACAGCTCGCGCCGGAGGGCGTCGACGCCGCGGTGGACTACGTCGGCGGTGACGCGGTCGCCGCAACCCAGGACCTGCTAAAGGACCCCAGCCGAATGGCCTCGATCGTCGACCCCGGCGTGACACATCGGGGCGGCCACCACGTCTGGGTGCGGCCCGACAGCGCGGACCTCGCCGACCTCGCCGAACTCGCCGACGCGGGCAAGCTTAAGGTCCACATCGACCGTGCCCTGCCGCTGGCCGAGGCCGCTGAGGCGTTCCGCCTGAGTCAGAGCGGTAAGACTCGCGGCAAGCTGGTCCTCGAGGCCGGCTAGGAGCTGTCCGGTCGATCATGCGATCGCGTTGAATCGGGGGCCTGGAGCCTGGCCGAACGCCTCCTCGTAGGCTTCGGCTCATGGGCCTGTGGGACGTCTTGCCGGACAGTGAACGACAGCAGTGGATCTTCGATCCGTTCGTGAGCGTGGGTCCACTGCGGTTTGGAATGACTTCCGACGAGGCGTCCGCTGCACTCGGCGGCGTCCCTGCGGCCGCGCGCCAGCATTACCCGCGTTGGGACGTCGTGTGCCACACCTACTCCGACGTGGGCCTGATGCTCTACTTCGCGGGTGAGGGTTTGCGTGGAGTCTCGATCGACGCACGTCGGGGACCGCAAGTCCATGCGGATGAGGCGGTATTGGTCGGCCAGGTTCCCTCCGAGCTGGAACAGTGGCTGTTCGCTCGTGCGGAAAGCCGGGAACCCTTCACGGAGCTCTTCTATCTGCCTGGCGCGGAGCCCGGATCGCTGACTCTTGGGGTGGCGCTCTGCGTGCAGCGAGCCGGCGATCATTTGCTCACGCGCCCCGTCTTCCTGGCCGCCGATGTCATGGATGACGTCTATCACCGGCTGCCGAGGGAAGCCTGGGCCATCTTCTGATCCAGGACGGCTGGGCACGAACACCCGTCCGTCCGGCGATCAGGCACGAAGCCAGATGATCAGGGGTGCGGCAGTGACGGTACCGAGGAAGACATAGCCTCGTTTGTCATAGCGGGTAGCCACGGCCCGCGAGTTCTTCAGCTTATTGACGGCGCGTTCGACGGTGTTGCGCTTCTTGTACCGGTCCTCGTCGAAGCCTGGTGGCCGTCCACCGCGTGAGCCCTTGCGTAGGCGGGCGGCCCGGCTGTCCGCCTTCTCCGGGATCGTGTGCCGGATCCCCTGGCGTCGAAGGTACTGACGGCAAGGGCCGTTGCTGTAGGCCTTATCGGCGGCGACGCTGCCCGGCTTCTTGCGGGGCCTGCCCGGCCCGAAGCGGGGGACCCGGATCTTCTCCAGCACTGACACGAACTGGGTGCAGTCCGCGCGTTGGCCGGGGGCGGCGATCAGGGACAACGGTCGGCAGCGCCCGTCGGCGCTCAGGTGGATCTTGCTGGTGATGCCGCCCCGCGAGCGGCCCAGGGCCTCGCCTCCTGCACCACCTCCACCAGGCGGTCGACCAGGCTTTGCCACACGGTCTCGGCCTGGTGTTCTCTCACCTCGTCCCCCTTTGAGGCGGCGGGCGCGGGAGGGGGGTCGGTGCGGGCACCGGCGGCATGATGGTGCGCGCGCACGCTCGTGGAGTCGACCGAGATGTCCCAGTCGATGTCGTCAGCCGCGTCCGCCGCGGCCTGGACCTGCTGCAGAAGGCGTTCCCAGGTGCCGTCGCCGGGCCGTAGCCGGTGACGTTCGTAGACCGTTTTCCACGGCCCGAACCGCTCCGGTAGGTCTCGCCACTGCACCCCGGTCCGTACCCGGTGCAGAATCCCGTCGATTACCTGCCGGTGGTCACGCCACCTGCCGCACCGACCGTTGCTCACCGGCAGGAACGGCCGCAGCCGTTCCCACTCGGCATCTGACAGATCACCACGCTCACCCCGCCCCATGCTGCGGCCAACGATGTGAACTCGGCGGGGTCACATGATCGGCCGGACAGCTCCTAGTAGATTGTCGCGGCTCAATTTTGCTGTGTGTTTGGGTAGAGGTGGCGCAGTTTCACGCGTGCGTCGTCGGTGGTGAAGTGCCAGTCGACTTGGCGCTGGTTGCTGTTGGTGTGCTGCTGCCAGGCGGCGAGTTCGGTGTTGAGCACGGCGAGGTCGTCGATGCGGCGGTCCAGGCACTGGCGGGGGAGGGCGAAGAGCTCGATCTCGGCGATGTTGAGCCAGGACCCGTGTTTGGGGGTGTGGTGGATCTCCAGGCGCTGGGCCAGCGCGAAGGCCTTCTGCGGGTCGAACGCCTCGTAGAGCGAGGCGGTGGTGTGGGTATTGAGGTTGTCCATCACCAGCACGACCGTGGCGGCGTCGGGATAGTCCACGCTCAGCAGGTGCTCGACCTGGTGCGCCCAGTCGACCCTGGTCCGGCGGTGCCGGGCGTCCACGCGCCGCCATCCGCGCAGTGGCTCGACCCAGCAGAAGATCGAGCAGGTCCCCGAGCGAACGTACTCGTTGTCCTCGCGCCGGTCACGGCCCGGCCGCGCGGGAAGCGGATCGCGGACGTGGCCGAGCAGCTGGTACGGCTTCTCGTCCATGCACACGACCGGGCGGGCGGGGTCGAGGGGGCGGCGGTAGACCGCCAAGACGTCCTCCAACGCCGCGGCGAAGGCCGCATTCGCAGCGGGCGGGATGGTCCAGTACTTCTTCACGTGACGACGCAGTTCCGTTTTTTTAATACCCGGCCGATCGTGGAGTGGTCCAGATCTGGGATGTCCTCGACCAGCGCGACGTGCTTCTCCAGCAGTCGCAGCGACCACCGGGCATGTCCCTTGGGCGGCGCCGAGCAGGCGAGCGCGATCAGCCTCGCCTCGACCTCGCCGGTCACCGGGGAGGGCACCGGCGGGCATGCGCGTTCCTTCCGGCCGACCGTGGCCCACACATCGCCGCCGGTCTCCGCGTACCGCTTCGAGATCAGGCGAACCGACTCACACGAGACCCCGACCCGGTCCGCGATCACCGCCCGCGGATCGACCTCGCCGACCGACGTGTCCAACGCGAGCAGCACCCGTGCCCGCCTGATCATCGACGTGCTGCGGACCCCCGTCGTCGTCACGCGCACCAACGCCAGACGATCTTCGGCACTCAACGCAACCGGATACTTCTTCTGTGAGGACACGGACCCCTGCCCGGGCCGAACGGAACCGACAAGGGCAGCTTGCCCGACCCCAACTCCACCAACCAGAACAACACTTACGAGTTGGTGCGTGATAGCGGGTGGGCATGCTTTCGTGGTGAGGGGCACGGTCGATCGGGCGGTGTTGGCGCATCCGTTGTTCACGGGCGTCTCGATGGCTCATCTTGCGTCGTTGGTCGAGGAGTTGGCTCGGCCGTGGGCAGCCGCGGTGGAGGGGCGGCGTTTCCAGCAACGAGGCGGTGTGAGGAGACGCGCGCAGGGTGCCGGTGCCCGCTATCGACTGGTGTTCGTGGACCGGCTGGTGGTCACGCTGATTCACCTGCGGCACGACCTGCCTCACGCGGTCTTGGGTGTGCTGTTCAACGTCGACCGCTCGACTGTCACCCGGGCAGTCGGTGAGATGCGTCGGTTACTGGCGGAGCGGGGTTTTGCTGTTCCCGACAGGCCTGGCCTGCGGCTTCGAACGCTGGAGGACGTGTTCGCCTACGCCCAGGCCGGGGGAGTCGAGCTGAGGTTGGACGCCACCGAGGTGCAGGTGCGACGGCCGGCCGCCGGCCGGGGCGGCAGGCGGGCATTCGTGTCGGGCAAGAAGAAGCAGAACACGATGAAAGCCACTGTCATCGCTGACCACCAGGGCCGCACCCTGTGGGCCGATGGCCTGCGGCCGGGGCGGATGCACGATGCGACCGCAGTTCGCGCCGCTGGCATCAGCGGCTGCTTCCAGCACTTCGACCTGGTGGAAGTGCTGCTCGACGACGGCTACCTGGGCCTGAGCCGTGACCATCCCGGCCGAGCACTCACCCCGCCCAGAAAGCCCCGCCCCGGTGCACTGCCCAGCGGGCTCGAACAGTGGGAACGCGATCGGCACAGCCACTCATCCGACCGCATCACCGTCGAGCACGCTCTCGCCGACCACAAACGCTGGAAACAACTGATGCGCTGGACCCACCGTCGCGATCGTCTGCCCGACACCTACGGAGCCATCGCCGGCCTCGTCTCCGACCGCACTGTCATGACCTGAAAACGGCCGAGAGCAGGCCGAACACGCCTCACCCGCTATCACGCACCAACTCGTTAGCCCTGCCGTGCCGCACCCGCGCCAACGGGCTGTGTAGTCGCAGTTCACGGGCGGAAGATCCCCGACTGGGTCGCCGACAAGCCGGTCGTCACAGACACGGTGGCAAAGTTCCCGGCTCTCAAGCGCAACCACCCGGCGCGGCGCCAGATCGACTGCGCGGCATAGACGACCCGAGGCAGCCGGGCCGGGCAACGACCCGGCTGCCTGGAGGCGAGCCCCTCGCAACGAGGTCCCGCACCTGCGCCACTGGCACTCAGAGGGCGAGGTCCACCTGACACTCCCTCGCAGACCATCAGTTGCCCTGCACACGGAGCAGGGCCCAGATGACGCCAGCGAGCTCAGGCACTGGGCGACCGGCTCCACGCCGCCGTCGGCACCACCGATCGCATATGTCAGGCCACTGGCGTCGAAGACGGCCGGCCGGGCGGGAGCCACAAACCCGTCGCGGGCGTGCACCGGTGCGGCCGACAATCTTCACGATTACACACGATGTGGTCCGCGGCGGTGTGGGAGCCCGCGTTGCCGGGTCGCAGCATGCCCACGACTGGCTCGCCGGCCCCGCTGCGGCCGTGGTCGACGAACCCCATCAGCGGGTGGTGCCCGAACGTCTTCTTCCAGGTCGCGGCTACGTCCTGCTTCTCGGAGTGGGCCAGGACGAGGACGCCGTCGATGTCCACGATCACCTGCCCCCCGCGTCCGGCGCCGCATCCCCGGCCAACCGCCATACGTGTTCGCGTACTTCAGCACGGGTGGTGCGCAGCGCGGCCAGGACCTTGCGAATCTCGTCGAGCAGCCGCTCGGTGCCGGCCCAGGAGCGGGGCAGCACCAGCACCTGGCTGGCGATGCAGTTGTGGCCGCAGTTGTTCATCTTGCTGGTGACGATGTGCTCGGCCTGGAAACGGAAGTCCGCCGTGCTCCACTTTCCCGGCACCACAATGCACGGGCTGACCCCGCCCAGCTCGCTGGTGAACGGCTTGTCGACCAGCGGCTGGTCGTCGCGGCGGCGCTGTTCGGCCCGGTCGTCGGTGCCCCACGTGATGGCGTCGTGGGTGCGGTCGCTGCCGGTCACATGGATGGAGTCCACATCGTCGTGGGTGGTGAGGTACGCGCCCTCGGCCGGGCCGCCGTCGACGAACCGCAGCCAGCCGCGCTCGGTGAACTCGGCGAAGATCCGCTCGAAGTGGGGCCGCAGATAGGCGTTGACCGGGTTCATCTTGGCGACGACGACCTGACTCTCGGCGTACAGCTTGTGCAGAATGTCGACGGCGGTCAGGGCGGCGACGTTGCCCGCGCCGAGCACCAGTGCCACCCCGGCCGCGGCTCCGGACGGCCGCGGTACTGTCCGGCCGCCCGCTCGCGCACCTGCTCGGCGGTGGTGCCCGGCGCATCCGGACCTGGGCCGAGTAGCCACTGAGCAGCAGCCGGTCCCAGCCCGTGGCGGGGAAGACGTCCACCCGGGTACGGCCGCCGTGTTCGTGGATCGCCCGCGTGGGCAGCGGGTCCTGGCCGGCGGCGATCCGGCGCAGGACGTGCAGGCGGGCGCTGACGTTCTGGGCCAGCGCCCATGGGCCGCCCGCCCAGTCCTCCGTGGCCCAGGGGGAGTCGGGGCTGTACCCCTTTGTGTGGGCGCCGGCCGCGGCCAGCTCGGCGGCTCCGTCGCGGATGTCCGGCATCAGCCGCTCCAGCAGGCCGATCCGCTCGGCGAGCGGTGCCGCGGCCCAGGACGCGGCGTTCTCCCGCAGTTCGCGCAGGGCGCGGTCGAGGGCGGCGGTGTCGAGGGGGGCGTTGTTCACGTCACTCCTTGGCGGTGCGAACAAGTGGGGCAGGAACTGGGGCGGCTCGCTCGCCCGGAAGGCGCCCGTCACGGGCGGGGTCGATCGGGACGACAGTGGCGGTGCCGCCAGGCAGCAACAGAACTGCGGTGAGTCGCACGGCGTTCGGGTAGCCGGCGGTGCCGTGAGTGTCGGCCAGCGAGCCGGTCGGCGCCGGGGCGATCGCGCCACGCGGGCACCGGTCGCACCGGAGCGCGGTCACCATCATCGACTGATCCCCGCGTGACCGCCTGCCGGCGCGGCGCCGGGCGGACATCCCCGGCGGTGACCTTGGGGCAGGGGTAGGGGCGCGACGGGGCCGAGGCCGGCGTCGTGCTTCCGCCGTCCGTCCTCCTCCGGACGGGTCCACAGGTCCATCCGGGCCCGTCTCCGGGGCCGCCGGTCGTGGCGGGCCGGTGGGTGCCGGGCGGTGGGCACCGGGCGGTCCGCAGGCTGCTGCCGGAGACCGTGGCCAGCCGCACCGCCACGGACCCGGATGGGGAGGCGCCCGACCGGCGCGTGGGAGACATCGCACGTCGCGGCGGGGAGCGCACAATGGGTCCATGTCTGGTCGCTGGCAGTTCTGGATCGACCGCGGTGGCACTTTCACCGATGTCGTGGCGGTGACGCCGGATTCCGAGGTGGTCAGCCGCAAGCTGCTGTCGGATCGGCCGGAGGCCTACCGGGATGCGGCGGTCGCCGGGATCCGCCTGGTGCTGGGCCTGGACGCGGACGAGCCGATTCCGGCCGGCCGGATCGAGGTGGTGAAGATGGGCACCACCGTCGCCACCAACGCGCTGCTGACACACACCGGCGAGCCCACCGTTCTCGTGATCACTCGGGGATTCCGGGACGCCCTGCGGATCGCCTACCAGAACCGCCCGCACATCTTCGACCGCCGCATCCTGCTTCCTCAGGCCCTGTACGACCGGGTGATCGAGGTGGAGGAGCGGGTGGGCGCACGCGGCGAACCCGTCCGCTCCCTCGACCTGGGCGCCGTGCGCGAGGCGCTTGCGTCGGCGTACGCGGACGGGTTCCGCAGTGCTGCGGTCGTCTTCCTGCACGGATACCGCCACCCGGACCACGAGGAGGCCGTGGCCGAGGCGGCCCTTTCGGTCGGCTATCGGCAGGTGAGCTGTTCGCACGAGGTGAGCCCGCTGATCAAGCTGGTACCGCGGGGCGACACGACGGTGGTCGACGCCTACCTTTCGCCCATCCTGCGGCGCTACGTGGACCGGGTGGCCTCAGAACTGCACGGTGTGCGGCTGCTGTTCATGCAGTCCGGCGGAGGTCTGCGGGAGGCGGGCCGCTTCCGGGGCAAGGACGCCGTGCTCTCCGGCCCGGCGGGCGGCGTCGTGGGCATGGCCCGCGCCGCGAGGCGCGCCGGCCGCACTAGGGCGATCGGCTTCGACATGGGCGGCACCTCGACCGACGTGTCCCACTACGCGGGCGAGATCGAACGGGTACTGGGCACCCAGGTGGCCGGGGTGCGGATGCGGGCGCCGATGACGGACATCCACACCGTCGCCGCGGGCGGTGGCTCGGTCCTGCACTTCGACGGGATGCGCTACCGCGTCGGGCCGGACTCGGCCGGTGCCGACCCCGGCCCGGTCTGCTACCGACGCGGCGGGCCGCTGACCGTCACCGACGCCAATGTCATGCTCGGCCGTGTCCAACCCGCCTATTTCCCAAGGGCCTTCGGCAAGGACGGCGACCAGCCGCTGGACGAGGTCGCGGTCCGTGACCGCTTCACGGAGCTCGCCGAGCAGACCGCGACCGCGACGGGAAGACGCCGCAGCCCCGAGGAGGTCGCGGCGGGCTTCCTCGACATCGCCGTGCTCAACATCGCGAACGCGGTGAAGAAGATCTCCGTCCAGCGCGGCCGCGACATCACCCGCTACGCGCTGGTCGGGTTCGGTGGCGCGGGCGGCCAGCACGCCTGCGCGGTCGCCGACCGGCTCGGCATCGACACCGTACTGATCCCGCCGCTCGCCGGGGTGCTGTCCGCCTACGGTATCGGGATGGCGGACGCGCTCGCGCTGCGCGAACGCTCCATCGAGGCCCCCCTCCACCGGCCGGAGACGGCGGCCCGTGTCGAAGCCGTCCGCACGGAGCTGGAGGAACGGGCACGCCGCCAGCTGCGCGAGGACGGCGTACCGGACCCCACCGTCCGTACGTCCGCCCGCGCGCTGCTGCGCTACGAGGGCACGGACTTCTCGCTGCCCGTGCCGTTGGGCCCGGCCGAGGACATGCGGGCCGCCTTCGAACGCGATCACCGGGACCGCTACGGCTTCACCATGAGCAAGCCGCTGGTCGTCGAGGCCATCGCGGTCGAGGCCACCGGTTCCTCCGGCCCGCGGACCGCCTCCACCCCCGCGCTGCCGCCGCGGACCGGCGCACTCCAACCCGCCGCTGTCGTCAGGATGTTCACCGAGGGCCTCTGGCAGCCCACGCCGCTGTACCGGCGCGAGGACATCCGCCCGCAGGACGCGGTCGAGGGCCCGGCGATCATCGCCGAGGCGGACGGAACCACGGTCGTCGACCCCGGGTGGCGCGCCGCGGCCGACGAGCACGGCGACCTCGTCCTCACCCGCTCCCGGCCCCGCCCGTCCCGTAGGGCGGTCGGCACCACCGTCGACCCGGTGATGCTCGAAGTCTTCAACAACCTGTTCATGTCCGTCGCCGAGCAGATGGGTGTACGGCTCGGGAGCACGGCCCACTCGGTCAACATCAAGGAGCGCCTCGACTTCTCCTGCGCCCTGTTCGACCCGGACGGCAATCTCATCGCCAACGCGCCCCACATCCCCGTCCACCTGGGGTCGATGGGCGAGTCCATCAAGGAGGTGCTGCGCCGCAACTCCGGTTCGCTGAGGCCCGGCGACGTCTACGCCATCAACGACCCCTACCACGGCGGCACTCATCTGCCCGACATCACCGTCGTCACCCCGGTCTTCGACGAGACGGGCAGGCGGCTGCTCTTCCTCGTCGCCTCGCGCGGCCACCACGCCGAGATCGGCGGCATCAGCCCCGGATCGATGCCCGCCTTCAGCACCACGATCGACGAGGAGGGCGTCCTGTTCGACAACTGGCTGCTCGTGCGGGACGGACACTTCCGCGAGGCCGAGACCCGCGAGCTGCTGCTGACCGCCCGCCACCCGTCGCGCGACCCGGAGACCAACCTCGCCGACCTGCGTGCCCAGATCGCCGCCAACAACAAGGGCATCCGCGAACTGCGCGTGATGGCGGACCAGTTCGGGCTCGACGTCGTCCACGCCTACATGCGGCACGTCCAGGACAACGCCGAGGAGTCCGTGCGCCGCATCATCGCCACCCTCCGCGACGGCGAACACCGCTATGAGACGGACAACGGCGCCGTCATCCAGGTCGCCCTGCGCGTCGACCACGAAACCCGCAGCGCCGTACTGGACTTCACCGGAACCTCGCCCCAGCAGCCCGGCAACACCAACGCCCCGACGTCCGTCGTGATGGCGGCCGTGCTGTACGTCTTCCGCACCCTGGTCGCCGACGACATCCCCCTCAACAGCGGCTGCCTGAAGCCACTCGACGTCCGCGTCCCCGCCGGCTGCATGCTCGCCCCGGTCCACCCGGCCGCCACCGTCGCAGGCAACGTCGAGACGTCCCAGGCCGTCACCGGTGCCCTGTACGCCGTGCTGGGCGCGCAGGCCGAGGGCTCCGGGACCATGAACAACGTGTCCTTCGGCAACGAGCACGTGCAGTACTACGAGACCGTCGCCTCCGGCTCCGCCGCGGGCGACGGCTTCGACGGCGCGGACGCCGTACAGACGCACATGACCAACTCCCGCCTCACCGACCCCGAGATCCTGGAATGGCGCTACCCGGTACGGGTGGAGGACTTCCGCGTCCGCGAGGGCAGCGGGGGCGCGGGCCGCTGGCACGGCGGGTGCGGCGTGGAACGCCGGATCCGCTTCCTGGAACCGATGACCGTCGCAGTCGTCTCCGGCCACCGCCGCATCCCGCCCTACGGCATGGCCGGCGGCCGCCCCGGCGCCCTCGGCGAGAACCTCATCGCACGCGCGGACGGCACGACCACGCCCCTGCGCGGCTGCGACACGGCAGACGTCGCCCCCGGGGACACGCTCGTCGTCCGCACCCCCGGCGGAGGCGGGTACGGCCCGGTCGACGGGACAGCGCCGCAGCACACGAATGCCGACTGATCCACAGCCCGCGCCACGTCGGCCGCCCGGCTGGGACCGTGCGAGGGACTCACGGCCGGCAGCCCTCGCCGGCGAGTCAGGTACGGGTCCTCACCCCGTCGCGCCTGTGGGGAGCGCGGCAGCAGGCGCATCCGTCACCTGGGCATCCTGTACGCACGGCGGGCGCCATGGCACCACCGCACATGCGGCTGCGGGGCGCAAGCCCGCCGCGCCGTGCTCGGAGCACGGCCTTCAGCCCAGGTCAGTGCCGTACGCTTCCTCGTCGAGGTGCTCGGCGAGCCGGAAGAGCACGGGCAGCGCCTCCGCGATCACCGCGCGCTCGCTGTCGTCGAGGGCGGCGTAGGCGGTGTCCATGGGATCCTTGTGGGTCCTGGTCCAGGCGGCGAGCTTCTCGCGGCCGGCCGCGGTGAGGGTGACGACGGAGGACCGGCGGTTGACCGGGTCGACGTCGCGCTCGACCAGCCCGGCGCCGACTATCCGGCTGATCAGTCCGCTGACCGTGCTGGGCGCCAGGTGCCGGCGGGCGGTCAGGTCACCGATGTGCGCGGGAGAGTGCTCCTCCAGTACCTGGAGCAGCTCGGCCTGGGCCATGGGGAGGGTCTCCCGCGGGTAGTCGGTGCGGATCGCCGAGGAGCGCAGCGCGCGATGCAGCCGGATGACGGCCTCGGTGAGCATCCGGGCGTCCGGCTCCTGCCCGGCGGGTCGCACAGACATGGAGCAAGGGTATCCGGGCCGCGCTCAGGCGCAGCTCCGCCGCACCTGGACCGGACGCCGTGTCGGGCCGGCTCGCACGGATTCCCTTCCAGCTCCGTCCCCGACCGGTGACGTGATCGTGCGGCACCGCGGACGGGGCTCCCGGCCCGGCGGGACCACGGTCGGGTGGAGGCGGTGGACCAGCCGGAGCCGGTGGCCGTATGCGGTGCAGATCAGCGCCGCCGCCGAGACGCGTCCCGATCACAGCCCGCTACGCGCGCAGCGTACCCCGCGATGGCGAGCGCTGTTCCGGACGCGGCCCTCTCTCCGGCGGTTGGGCCGCCGGCGCCAGTATTTTCAGGGCCGGGACCATCATCACCGTGGTGACCAGGGTCATCAGCACCATCAGGAATAGAGGGTCTGGTCGATGAGGTGGAGTTCCAGACCGGTCGAGAGGATGACGATCTCCGTGAGGCCGCGGGTGTTCATGAGGACCGCGGCGATCAGGGATTGACGGGGTTCGGCGCCGGACAGCTGCGCGCCCGCGTAGGCGCCCAGCGTCTTGGTGGCGGTGGCCACGGTGATGAGGAGACCGAACGTGAGGACGGTCCGGCCGCTGAACCCGGCGATGTCGACCTTGCCGCCCGCCATGAAGAAGTACACCTTGCCGCCCGCCATGAAGAAGTACAGCGGGAACAGCAGCCCGCCGGTCTGCCGCATCCGGGTGGCGATGCCCGCGCGGACCAGTGACGGCACGGAGCGCGGCACCGTCGCCCCGAACGCGAACGCCCCGAAGATGAAGTGGATGCCGAGCCATTCGGTTGCGGCGGCCGACCCTAGGAGGCCGACGGCAAGGACCAGGAACGCCGTGTCCGCGCCGCCCGCCCCGCGACGGGCGGCGCGGCGCATGAGCGCGGCGAGGAGGGGGCGGACCGCGCCGGCCATGACCAGTGCGTACAGCGGAAGCAGGGCGAGCCGCACCGGCACGGTGGCGTGGGCGTACGCGATGACGGCGGCCAGGCACACCCACGCCGCCACGTCCGTGACGGCGGCCGCGACGAGGACGACGGTTCCCGTGGGCTCGCGGCCCAGGTGGTGGTCGGCCAGGATGCGGGCCAGCACGGGCACCGCCGTCACGCACATGGCCACCCCGACGAAGAGGACGAAGGCCGGACGGCTGCCCGGAGCGTGGGCGGATGCCAGCGGCAGGGCGAGCGCCATCCGACCGACGAGCGGCAGCAGGAGCCCGCCTGCCGCGATGCCGCACGAAAGGCCTCTGCCGCCGTGCGGGAGGGCGTCTTTGGTCTCGAGGCCCACCAGGAACATGAACGTGGCCAGGCCCACGTCAGCCAGCCCGGTGAGGGCCGGGCGCGCGTCGGCCGGCAGCACCCGGCCGCTCACCGCGGGGGACAGGACCATGGGGCTGGCCAGGATCCCGGCGACGATCTCACCCACCACCGGCGGTTGCCCCAGGCGGCTCAGCACGCCGCCGAGGAGCTTGGCGACGGCGATGACGAGCGCGAGGACAAGGAAGAGGTCCGCCTGGGCGTTCCCGGTCACGTGCCCGCCGTACGGAAGAGCCGGGCCGCGCCGAGCACGCGCCGGTGCGCTTCGTCGCCACCCACCGTGATGCGCACACCCGCTCCCGGATAGGCCCGGACCCGCACCCCGGCCGCGAGTGCGACCTGGGCGAAGCGTTCCGTCGCGGCTCCGAGCGCGAGCCACAGGAAGTTCCCGTACGACGGCAGCGGATCGAGTCCCTCGGCGCGCAGGCCGGCCGACAGCAGGGAGCGCCCACGCCGTACGGTGTCGAGCCGGGCCGCGAGCTGTCCGTGCTCCTCCAGGGAGACCTCTGCGGCGTGCTCGGCGGTGCGGGTGACCGAGAACGGGAGCAGTGTCTTGCGGGCCAGGCCGGCCAGGTCGGGAGCGGCCAGGGCGTATCCGGCACGCAGCCCTGCGAGACCGTACGCCTTGGAGAACCTGCGCAGGAGTACGAGCCGGGGAGCTGCGCGCAGCAGGTCCAGGTCGTGCGTCTCCTCGTGCTCGTCGAACTCCACGTACGCCTGGTCGAGGACGGTGACGACGTGGGGCGGCAGCGATCCGAGGAAGGCGGCCAGGGCGGTGCGCGGGATGCGGCGGCCGGTGGGGTTGTGCAGGGAGCACAGGATGACGATGCGGGTGCGGGTGCCGGCCTTCGCCGCGAAGGAGGACAGGTCGTGCTCGCCCGAGGGCGTCAGCGGCACCGGTGTGCCCTGGGCGCCGGCCGTCGTGGATAGAGGACTTCGTCGCCGGGGCCGCACAGCGCGAGCAGCAGTTGGTGCAGGACGGCGCCGCTGCCGGGGCCGACCACGATCTCTTCGGGGTCGGTAGCGAAGTGCCGGGCGACGGCGTGCCGCAGCGTGCGCGCCGTGGGGTCGGGGTACAGGTGGACGCTGCGCGCGCTGAGCCGCAGCGAGTCGACGACCGCCGGGAGCGGAGACAGAGTCAGCTCGTTGTTGGCCAGGTCGAGCAGGCCGTCGGCGTCCTTCGTCGGCGGATCGGCCGCGCGGTAGGCGGGAAGCTGAGATCTCCGTGGTACGGAGCGGGGCAGGGGGTACCTGGTTCGTGGGCATGGACGTCCTCGGCGGCTCAGTGGGACGGGGCGTTGTCGGACGGGGGGCACGGGTGCGGCCATGTCGAGAAGCGCCCCAGCCCGTACAGGAGCGGGGTGCCGGCGTTGCGGACGATGGTGCGGACTTCGCCGAGCACCAGGGTGTGGTCGTGGACGTCGAGCAGTCCGGTCACGCGGCAGTCGGCGACGGCGAACGCGTCGTCCGCGAGGTGCGGCAGACCGGAGGGTGCGCGGCGCCAGCACACCCGCGCGAACCGGTCGGGCTCGGGCCCCGCGAACAGTTCGGCGGTGCGCTGCCCGTCTCCGTGCAGGAGGTTGACGGCGAACCCGCCGTGCGCGGTCACCGCCTCCAGCTTGGCGCTGCCTCTGCGCAGGCTCACCAGCAGCGTGGGCGGGGCCACGGTGACGCTGGTGACCGAGGAGCAGGTCATGCCCCGCGGCGTGCCCTCGGCGTCCAGGCTGGTCACCACCGCGACCCCGGTGGGAAAGGAGCTCATCAGATCGCGATAGCGCCGCTGGTGCGCAGCGGTGGCGACCTTCCGGTGCGGTGCGGTCGCGCCGCTCATGAGGCGCCGTGCAGCTGGCGCAGCAGCTGGTGGGTGGAGGGCGGGGAGCGTCCCCACTCGTGCTGTTTCCGTTTGATGTCCGCGAACAGCTGCTCGGCTCGGGCGACGGATTCCGGTTTGTGGGCGAGCGAGGGCAGCGGACGGCGGGGGAGCATGCCGAGGCCGGCGAAGACGCAGAGCGCCTGGCGCCCGTCGCCGCTCCCGGCCACTGCCCAGTGTGCACCCAGCCCCTCGCATCCGGGCGCCGGCCCCGGGCGTTCTGCTCAGCCTGGTGCCGCGGCCGCGCCCAGGCCCTGCAGCACCGCGGGCTGCTGCCCGGCGGCCCGGGACTCCTGCTTCCCCAGCAGCGCAAGCAGTGCCGTACGAGCAGGGCCTGGACGCAAGCCTTATCTGCGCCACAAGTTCAACCAGCAACCGCGCACAGAACCGCGCAGCGCCGACGAGGTACTTGGCCCGACCCGCCACCGCAGCGACGCGTCATCTGCCACCCGGAGCGAGGACTCCGGCTTTTTGACGCGGTTGCGTCCTGAGAAGTGGTGTACGGGCTCCCACCTGATCCGGGCGTTTGCCCCGGCGTCGGAGTGAGTGCCCGGATACAAGAACGGCCACCGGCTGATCTTCGAGATGTCGAGTCACGAAGGAGATCAGCACGATGACCGCACCCGACAGTGTGCCCCTGCACGTCCTCGCGGAAGACAACCTCGCCGCGGCGAGTCCCGATCTGCTGCGCGCGATGGTCAAGACGTTCGCCGACGCGCTCATGTCCGCAGAGGCCGATGCCCTCTGCAATGCCGAATACGGGCAGGTCAGTGACGAGCGAGTCAACCATCGCAACGGCTATCGCCCGCGCGAGTGGGACACGAGGGCCGGCACCGTCGAACTGGCCATCCCCAAGCTCAGGTCCGGCAGTTACTTCCCGCACTGGCTGCTGGAGCGCCGTCGGCGGGCCGAGCAGGCCCTGATCTCGGTTGTCGCCACCGCCTACCTGCTGGGCGTCAGCACGCGCAGGGTCGAGAAGCTCGCCGAGTCGCTCGGGGTGACCCAGCTGTCGAAGTCCCAGGTCAGCGCGATGGCCAAGCACCTGGACGAACAGGTCGCCGCGTTCCGCAACCGGCCTCTGCACGCCGGCCCCTACGCCTTCGTCTGGGTGGATGCGCTCACGCAGAAGGTCCGCGAGAGCGGCCGCATCATCAACGTGCATGCGCTGATCGCGGTCGGCGTCAACACCGACGGGCACCGCGAGGTCCTCGGCCTGGACGTGGCCACCGCCGAGGACGGCGCCGGCTGGCTGGCCTTCCTGCGCTCACTGATCGTCCGCGGCCTGTCAGGCGTCCAACTGGTTATCTCCGACGCACACATGGGCCTGGCCAACGCGATCGGCGCCACCCTGCCCGGCGCGAGCTGGCAGCGCTGCCGTACTCACTACGCCCGGGCGCTGCTGAGTCAGGTGCCCAAGTCGGCCCAGCCGTGGGTGGCCACGCTGCTGCGGACCGTCTTCGAACAGCCCGACACCGACGCGGTCCAGACCCAGACGCGGCACGTGCTGGACGCCCTGGAGGCCAAGTTCCCCAAGGCCGCGGCCCACTTGGACGCCGCTCAGGGCGACGTGCTGGCCTTCACCGCGTTCCCGCGCGAGATCTGGCGGCAGATCTGGTCGAACAACCCGCAGGAACGGCTCAACAAGGAGATCCGCCGCCGCACCGACGTGGTCGGCATCTTCCGCGACCGCACCGCCCTGATCCGCCTGGTCGGCGCGGTCCTGGCCGAGCAGAACGACGAGTGGACCGAAGCCCGCCGCTACATGGGCCGCGAGCTCCTCGCCAAGACCCGCCTCCACCCGATCGAGTCACAAACCGACGACACCGCCCTGCCCACCGAACTCACCGCATAGCCTCAAAACAAGATCACCGAGTGGCCGTCGATACACCACTCCGGCGGACGTGACCCCCCGCGGCTGCGACCCGCCGGATCCCGCAGCCGGTGGCCGTCCGCTGATGCCCAACGACTGCCTCCCCTATACCCAGACCGTCTCTCAACGTGGGCATCGAACCCCACCGCTCCGTCAGTGCCTGTCAAATCGTCAGCCACAAACTGGCGCAGATCGGGTCGACTCTCCGTGCCTGTCGTGCATGCGGGTGTCTGCCGTCAGCCGAACGGTTGAACCGGCTCTGCGCACGGCTCGAAGGGTCGCACGGGGGCCTCATGATGGTGGGGTGCGACGCCTCAGCGCACGGCGCAGCGCCGCCACATGGCTCGGCCGCACCGCGCTGACCAGGGAAGTGTTCTGGTTCGTCGTGATCGGCGTCGCCTCCACTGTGGCCCAGGCC
The DNA here is from genome assembly GCF_040645475.1 of Streptomyces sp. NPDC046759. Taxonomy (NCBI): domain Bacteria; kingdom Bacillati; phylum Actinomycetota; class Actinomycetes; order Kitasatosporales; family Streptomycetaceae; genus Streptomyces; species Streptomyces sp. NPDC046759. Next base: position 104,810 of record NZ_JBEYYJ010000021.1, read on the forward strand.
ATGCTGTACTGGGTTCTGCGCCAGTGGTCGCCGCCCATCCTGGCCAATTTCGTTTCCCTACCTGTCGTCACCGTCCTCAACACGGAGGCTAACCGCCGGCTGACCTTTCACGGGGCCCCCGGTCCGGGCCCTCCAGGCGCATCTGGCCGCGGGTGGCCTGTTCGTCCTGGCGTACCTGGTCACCTCAGGCGCTGTCCTGCTCTTCCGCCACTACCGGCCTACCGCCTCACCAGCAGCGGAGACCCTGGTACTTGCGCCGAGCTTCGCCCTGGTGACCGTGGTGCGCTTCACGGTCCTGCGGATGGTCGTCTTCAGACGCCGCCACCAATGACCCCCTCGCGCCCGATGCGACCGACACGCCTGCTGTTTTCGACAGGGTGAAGCGGAGCCACTCGGGCAACGGGAATGCGAGCCACTTTGGTCCGTTCGTGAAGGTGGTGGAGCCCGCTACTCGCCGGCCTCGAACTTCGCGCCTCGATGATCTGGCTCGAAGACCTCTTACGAGCAGCCGATTGATCACGACATCACACAGACCCTAGCGGGGTCGGCGAAGGGACGGGCCCCCTCCACAATGGCGGTGCGGAGGAGGCACTCGCGATGCTTCGCTGGGCGTCAGCAGTACAGGAGAGCGTCGTGGTTGTAGGTGAAGGAGTACAGGGATCCGGCGTAGCCCGCGCCGTAGTAGTCGTCGTGGCCAAGGTCCGACTCAACGACCACCGTGTGACCGGTGTTGTTGACGATCGAGGCAGCCTTGTCGTACACCGTCTGCCCGTAACCAGAACCGTTCCCCCAGTGAGCGAACTTGAAGTCCGACAGACTGAGGCTCTGGCCAGGCGACCAGTCTTCCCACGCGCCCCAGCCGTACTGCGGCGAGTTGAAGTACAAGCACACGTTCCCGCTCGGGCAGGCCTCGGCCCCCGTCGGCGGCGTGGCGGCGAAAGCGCCTCCCGTGGCCAAGCTCAACGCGGCGACCGTGAGCGTCCCCACGATCGCAAGCTTGCCGGTGCGCCACCCGAACCTGATACGCATTGCGTCCCCTCCCATGACAGCAGTGCCATGACGAAGCCCAGTCAGGCTGCCCACATAGCGAGCCCGTGCTGACTGGACTCCGACAAGGATCACATCGCCTCCGCGCCAGCGATATGTGTCCGCCTTCTTCCGGTTGTGGAGATCACCGCCCATTAATGAGCGGTGTGCATCGTGAAGCCGCAAGCCAAGGGCCTGGCGTGCGCGGGGTTCGGGGTGCTGGGGCTGGTGCACGGCTTCGCCCACCTCAAGTACTGGCGTGCTCGGCAAGGTCCGCACCGACCCGAAATGGGCGACCGCCCTGGTCAGGGGTGGCGTGATGCGACGGAGGATGTGGAGGAAGCCTCGCCCTGGGCCGCAGGGCCCTTGGTCTGCGGGGCCGGCGGTCCACTCATCTACTTGCCATTGCGCTGGGACAGGGCTGAGGAAGCTTCCGCCTACGCGGTTGCCCTGGCGAATTCGATGGGCCTGGTCTGCTTCGACGTACAGGAAACGGGCTCAGGCCCTGATCGGTTTTGTCAGCCGGCGGTAACCGATGAGGGCCGTTCTGGCGCACGCACCTCTATCGTCTCGGCACGCTGACACCACCGCAGCCGCTGGCTGAGGGCCGGGCTCGCGTGACGGGCGCACAGGACTACGAGCAAGTCGTGCGCTGGTGGCGTGAGTTCTGCGTCGTCGTCGGGGAACAGGCCTCTATCGACTTGATCGACGTCGGCTCCTGGGCTGACTCGCGCTTCGGCGACAGACACTTCACGTTCTGGGAGACCCCGGACGGCACTCCCGTCTCCATGGCGGCCGCGACATCGATCGTCGGCGGGATGGTCCAGGCGGACCCCGTCTACACCCCGGCCCACCTCCGGGGCCGTGGCTACGCGGGCGCCGTGACGGTCGAGGTGAGCAAGGCCGCGTTGGCTGCAGGCGCGACGGACGTCGTTCTGTTCACGGACCCGGCCAACCCCACGAGCAACGCCCTCTACCAGCGCATCGGCTACGTCCACCTCGCAGACTTCACCGGATACAAGTTCTCTGCTCGCCCTGGCGGCGCAGGTCGTCGCAGGTGCCGAGCGAAGCATGCTGAGCACCGAGAACGTGAGGAACGACGCGAGCGTGACCGCCGCTTCGTAGGTCTACACCGGACCAGCCACACGGTACGGGCCTGGGCATCTTCCGATGGGTCGTCGAGCGGACCATCTCCTGGCCGCATGGCTTCCGCCGCCTGCGCATCCGCTGGGAGCGACGCGTCGACATCCACGAGGCGTTCCTCGGCCTCGCCACCTGCCTCATCACCCACCGGCATGTCCAACGCCTTTGTCAGGACCTCTTACTGCAGGATGAACACTGCGCAGTCGGTGCGCTTCAGACGTCCGATGAGGCGGGCCAGCACCTCCACGGTGTACCTACCGGTGTTCGGGGTTTTCGTAGTCGCGGCGGCAGCCGGCATCCCAGGCCGTGCGCTGGTTGCCGTAGGCGGGGATGCCGCCCAGGTCCTTCAGCGCCCGGGCCAGGTGCAGCAGGTTCCAGGTCATGAAGGTGGTGTTGCGGTTGGTGAAGTCGTTCTCCGGGCCGCCCGAGCCGGGGTCGAGGTACGAGGGGCCGGGTCCCGCCTCACCGATCCAGCCTGCGTCGGCTTGGGGAGGAATGGTGTACCCCAGGTGCTGCAGGCTGTAGAGGACGTTCATGGCGCAGTGCTTGACGCCGTCCTCGTTGCCGGTGATCAGGCAGCCGCCGACACTGCCGTAATACGCGTACTGACCGGCCTCATTGAGCAGGCTGGAACAGGCGTAGAGGCGCTCGATCACCTGCTTCATCACGGAACTGTTGTCTCCCAGCCAGATGGGTCCAGCCAGCACAAGGATGTCTGCGGCCATGACCTTCTGGTACAGCTCCGGCCAGGCGTCCGTCTCCCAGCCGTGCTCCCGCATGTCGGGCCACACACCGGTGGCGATCTCGTGGTCGATCGCACGTACGACGTCCACATGCACCCCTTGTGCGTCCATGATGGCGGTACTGCGGTCGATCAGCCCCTGGGTGTTGCTCGTCTCCGGCGAGCGCTTGAGGGTGCAGTTGATCACGAGAGCACGCAGGTCGTCGTACCGGGCCGGCGGTGCGTCGGCGGCGGGCAACGAATCGGTCACATGGCCCTCCCGGAGCCCTTCCGCCGCCCTGTTGCGGCGATTCCTCCACGTGGTCCAGCGTGCGGGCCGACGGCGCCAGGCGCCACCACAGCGGCGCCGAATGGCCCCGGCGGTGCTTACGACGGGCGTGCTTGACGCGGGTTGACCTCTGCCATCCGTCGCACCGATCGACGGCTGATGTGATCGGGGCAGACGGACGTGCGCACGTGCATCTCATGGGCGCCTGAGGCGCGACCGAGCCACAGAACAGGGCTGCGGCGGTGGACATCGCGCACGTGGGTGGCCTTGTCTGTGGGACGAAAGCATGGAACGGATCTTCGGCATATCCGGTGAGGAAGCCTGATTAGTCGCGCTCACGCCCGCAACGCAATCACTGTGCGCCCTCGGGTCCGTCGCCCTTCCCGAACTCGTTGTGCCAGTGCAGGGCATCCAGGTCCTGCCACAACATCCCAAGCTCGATCTGGGCCTGGGTGAGCCCCGTGGCCTCGGCCAGCTCCTCCGGGCTGATCCTTCCATGATGAGCCTCGTTCGCACGGCCGATCTTCCCAGGGCGTGAGGTGACGCCGTAACCACAAAGAGATCAGTTCGGGGCCCCGCTACTTGGGGGCGCGTCAGGAAAGGATCCGCACGAGTGCGGAGAGCGCCTGAGGCCACGCAGCGTCGGAGGGCACCCCGTATCCGACGACGAGGGCATCGGCCATGGCGTTCGGGGACCGTTCATGGCGGTATCGAGACAGGCCGGCCACTTTGAGGCCCTGCCGGGTTGCCGACTGAAGGACCCGCTGCTCGGTCCCGGGCGGCAAACCGAGCACGGTGTGCAGGCCAGCCGCCGTCCCGATGACCCGCACTTTTGGGGCGTGCTGGGCCAGGGCTGCGACGAGAGCGTCTCGTCGATCGCGGTAGCGCCGACGGGCAGCACGTACGTGACGGTCGTAGGCGCCGGAGGTGATGAATTCCGCCATCGTCAGCTGGCTGAATACCTCGCACGAGTCGATCTGCCCCTTGGCCGCCACGGCTTCCTCAGCGAGCGTGGAAGGCAGCGCCATCCAGGCCAGCCGCAGGCCAGGAGCAAGGGTATGGCTGGCGGTACCCAGGTAGACCACGCAGTCCGGGTCGAGTCCTTGGAGCGCCCCTACAGATGGGCGGTCGAACCGGAACTCACCGTCGTAGTCATCCTCCAAGACCACCCCGCCGGTCCGTCTGGCCCAGTCCACGACGGCCGTCCGGCGATCGCGCTGCAGCGTCGTGCCCACAGGGAACTGGTGAGCCGGTGTGAGTAGGACCGCATCGGTGTCGACAGGCGGCACCGGGTCGGTGCCGTGGGTATCGAAGGGAAGCGGGACGGTCTTCAGCCCAGCAGCCGCCAGCAGGCCGAAGTACCCGTCCTGGCCGTAGGACTCGACGGCGACGTTCCTCGCTCCCCGCCCGGCCAGGACTGCGCTCAGGATCTGCAGGCCGTGGGAGACGCCGGCGCAGATCAGTATGTGTTCCGGACCGGCGTGCACGCCCCGGGCTCGAGTGAGATGGTCTGCGAGTGCGGCCCGTAGCTCCGGCCGACCGCGGGGGTCGCCGTAGCCGAGCGCGTCGTCGGGGGCCGCGGCCAGGGCGCGGCGTGTCGCCTTCAGCCAAGCTGCACGAGGAAAAGCGGTGAGGTCAGAGTTGCCTGGGATCAGGTCGTGGCAAGGGTCACCGGACGGCTCGGCGGCCGAGCGCGCCAAGATCGGCCGAGTGATCATCCTGGCTGCCACGAGTGTGCCCGAGCCTCTGCGGGCGGTGAGCCATCCCTCGGCGACGAGGTCGGCATAGGCGTCAGCCACGGTGTTGCGGGCAAGACCGAGGTCGGCGGCGAGCTGGCGGGAGGAGGGCAGCCGTGTTCCCGGGGCCAGACGGCCGGTGCGGACAGCTTCGCGCACGGCTTCGGCCACCGCACGGCGCACACCTCGTCCAGCTCGTATCAAATCATTCTCAAAGGCCTGCCGTAGCTGCGCTGGACTGATCGCGGTGCGGGCGCCGGGAGGCTCGACAGTGGCCGCGTTTTTGATCGGACCATCGACCGGGCCGCCGGACAGAAGGTCGTCGATGGCCGTGGTGCGCTGGTTGTCGTTGGTCAGATCGGTAGTCACGATGCGAACCTCAACAATCGACGCTCTTGCTTTGATGGCGTTGACGGTTTCGCCGAGGTGGTCGGCGGTGCGGGCGAGAAGGATGACTTCGAGTCCGGCCTGGGCAAGTCCGGTCGCGATCGCTGCGCCAATGCCGTGGCCAGAGCCGCTGATCAGTGCGTTCTTGCCAACAAGCCCGCCTGTCATGCATGAGGGTTCCTTTCAACGCGGTGTGTGGGACGGCCTCTCCCACGCCCTCTGGGACACCACGCGACTCCGATGAGCGAGGATCTACCGGATTGCGTCTGCACCTATGCGGCGGCGTCCCGAGGATTTCAGCCCAGGGCGGGGTAGTCGCCGGCGGCGAGGTTGTCGATCAGGCTGGGGTGGGTGGGCTGCCAGCGGAACCGTTCCCGGGTCAGTGCACTGGACGATGGCATGTCGAGGGCGAAGACGCGGCCGACGACGCCGAAGCGCTCGGGCGGCACCGACTCGACCGGCATCGCGAGAACGCCGCCGATTGTCTCGGCCAGAGTCTTCATGGTGTCGCCCTCGTCGGCTACTGCGTGCAGGACTGTGCCCGGCGCGGCGTCCTCGAGTGCGGTGCGGAACAGCCGGGCGGCGTCGAGCCGGTTGATCGCTGGCCATCGCTGTGTGCCGTCGCCGACGTACGCTGACACGCCAGTTTTCTGCGCGGTGGCGATGAGCACTGAGCAGAAGCCGTATTGCGACCCGCGCTGGTGTACGGAGCGCGGGAGCCGCACGACAGAGGAGCGGATGCCCTGGTCGGCCAGGGTCAGCACCATCTGGGAAGTGCGGCCGCGGCCGCCGACCGGGCCGTCGGTGGTGTCGGGGTCGTCCTCGGTGGAGGTGCGGCCTGGGATCATCGGGGTGAGGCCGGCATGTACGAATGGCTTGCCGCTGCCTGCGAGTGCGCCGGCGAGGGTGTGCACGGCGCGTGCTTCCTCGTCGATGCCCTGTTCCAGGTTGTTCCAGTCGTTGCTGAAGGCGAGGTTGATGACACCGTCGGCCTGTGTGGCGCCGGTGCGGAGGCTGTCGAGGTCGGTGAGGTCGCCGCGGAGCGGCGTCCCGCCGGCGGCGGCGACGGCCGTAGCCGCGGCATCGGAGCGGACGAGGCCGAGGACCTCGTGACCGGCGGCGATGAGCTCGGGAACGACGACCGAGCCGATGCTGCCGCTGGCGCCGGTGACAAACACGCGCATGAAGGGCTCCAGATGAGTGCTGCGACGCCGTCGCAGGACGGGCATGGCGAGGGTCAGGCGTGGTGGTCGTGGGTGTGTGGATCCGTGGGTTGCTTGGATTTGGGGAGCCCGCCGGCCACGAGACGGTAGGAGTCGGTGACGAGTTCCTTGACCAGCTTGGCGTCGATGGTGTCTCCGCCTTGCATTGTGATCCAGTGTCTTTTGTTCATGTGGTAGCCGGGGGTGATGTCTGCGTGCTGCTTGCGCAGGGCTGTGGCGTCGTCCGGGTCGGCTTTGAGGATCACGACGGGGTGTCCCGGCATGTCGGTCATGAGCATGAAAACCTTGCCGCCGACCTTGTGGAGCTCCCAGTCGGAGTCGAAACGATGCTCCTGGTGGGTGCCGGGCAGTTCCGCGGTGTGGTCACGCGCGATCTTCTGCAGTTCCTGTCCGTCCACAGTGATCAACTCCTGGGTCGGGTTCGAGTGCCTGCCGTGTGTCGTTTCGGGTCCTTCGGGCCGGTCGGTGGCCGGCAGCGGACGGCCACCGACCGGCTGGCGGGTCATGGTTCTGATCTCCGACACGGCCGTCTACGGCAGGACGCGGATGATCGTTTTGCCGCGGCGTCGCGTGGTCGGGTTGAGGGCGCTGACGGCGTCGTCGAGGCTGGCGACGTCCCCGATGTTGGTCCGCAGCCGTCCGTCGCGCACCCGCTGCACGATCTCACCGAGTTGGGCGCGGTCGGTTTCGACGACGAAGTCGATGGCCAGGCCGTCAGCGGGCCGTGCTTCGACCGGGCCGACGACGGACACCAGCGTTCCTCCCGGCTTGATCAGGGCGGCGGACTGCTGTTGAACGTCGCCGCCGATGACGTCGAAGACCAGGTCGACGCTGCCGATGTCTTTGAGCGTGTCGTTCTCGAGGTCGACGAACTCGTGCGCGCCGAAGTCGAGTGCCTTCTCGCGGTCGGCGGCCCGTCCGGTGCCGATGACGTAGGCGCCGGCTTCCCGTGCGAGCTGGGTGACCATCGTCCCGACTGCCCCGGCTGCGCCGTGGGCGAGGACGGTCTGGCCGGCCTGGAGGCGGCCGTGTTGGAACAGCCCCTGCCACGCGGTCAGGCCTGAGATGGGCAGGGACGCGCCTACGGTGAAGTCGACGTCGCCGGGCAGAGGTGCGAGGTTACGTGCTTCGATCGCCACGTACTGGGCGAGGGTGCCGTCGCGGTGCCAGTCGGCGAGGCCGAACACTCGCTGCCCGACCGAGAGCCCCGTCGTGCCGTAGCCGAGGGCGGTGACCACTCCGGCCAGCTCGTGGCCGGGGATCGACGGTGTCTTGTCACGGCCGGCGCGATCGGTCCAGGTCGAGGGCCACTCCATCTCGGTCGGGACGAAGCCCGATGCATGGATCCGAACGATGACGTCGTTGATCGCTGCGAGCGGCTCGGGCCGCTCCGTCAGCGTCATTCCGGCTACTCCTGCGGCCTGGTCGGCGACCACAATGGCTTTCATCGAAATGCTTCTTCCTTGTGTGGTGGGTTTTTTCGTTTCCGGGTGGGTTTTACATGAAGGTGAAGAGCTGGTCGGCGTCGAAACGCGAGATCGGGGTGGTGTACACCCTCTGCGGGTCGGGGTAGCCGAGGGCCAGCAGCACCGTCGTGGTGTGTCCGCTCTCGCGGATCTTGAAGGCCTTGTCGACACTGGTCGGGTCGAACCCCTCCAGCGGGGTGGCCTCGACGCCGAGCTCGGCGGCCGCCATCATGGTCAGACCCACCGCCATGTAGGTCTGCTTCTCCATCCAGTGGTTCAGGTCCTTGTAGCCGTAGGTGCGCAGGCTGAGGAAGTCCCGGGTCATGGATTCCCACAGCTCCTGCTTGGCCGGGTCGGGGAACCGGCCGTCGGCCCTCTCCTTGTCGAACACCGCCTCCAGGTGGGTGTCGGGCAGATCTGCCCGGGTGGTGAGGATGATGGTGTGCGACGCGTTGAGGATCTTCTCGGCGTTGTCCCGGAATCGTTCGCCCAGGTTGTTGGCGAGCCGCTCCTTGCCTTCGGGTGTGGCGAGAACGTAGAAGTGGTTGGGCTGGACGTTCACCGATGACGGCGTGGAGCGCAGGAACTTCAGCAGCTGCTGAAGGGTTTCCTCCGGAATGGTCTTGCTGGGGTCGAAGTACCTGGTGAGGTGCTTGTTCATGAGCTGGTCGAGGTTCATGTCGATCTGCCTTCTTCTTGCGATGAATGGGTGAGCAGCGGTGCGGGTTAGGGCTGGTTCGCGCCCCGGGTGAGCAGGTCGTTGATGCGCTCGAAGCTGATTCCTGTCGTTGCGGTGGTGAGGTCGCCGGCGACGAGCGCCTTGGTGGCCTGCTGGAGTGCCTCCATGGCGTGGGTGTAGAGCGCTGGGCCCAAGCTGATGCGCTTGACCCCGGCCTTCTGCAGTTCAGCGACGGTCAGCACCTTGTCTGCCGGCGAGATGAGGACGTTGACCGGTGTCGGTGCGACGGCGGTGACGATCGCGACGAGTGCGTCGAGGTCGGGTGGGTAGGGGGCGTAGAGCACATCCGCGCCGGCCTCGGCGAAGGCCGTCAGACGCCGGATGGTGTCGTCGAGATCGGGCCGGCCCTGGAGGAAGTTGTCGGTGCGGCCGGTGACGACGATGCGTCGCTTGGCTGCGTTGACAGCACTACGCACACGGTTGATGGCATCGTCGAAGTCGCGGATCGGTTGATCGGGATTGCCCGAGGTGTCTTCGATCCCGATACCGGCCAGGCCGGAGGCGACGGCGGCTTCCACGGTCGCCGCGACGTCTTCGGGCGTATCACCGTAGCCGTCCTCGAAGTCTCCGGTGACGGGCAGCCCGGTGAGCCGGCCGAGCAGCCGCGCATGCGCGAGGTGCTCGCCACGGGTTACTTGGTGACGCCCGTCGCCCCGGCCGAGTGTGGCGGCGAGTGCCGCCGACGACGTCGCGATCGCCTCGAAGCCGGCATCGGCCAGCATCAGCGCCGAGAGGCCGTCCCATGCGTTCGGCATGACGAGGCCGCCGTCGCGGGTGTGCAGTGCCATGAACTTCTCATAGAGGTCGGAGCCCGGCATAGCGAACCTTCCCAAGTGATCGTTTCTGGTGCGGTGAGGGTTTGCCGGCCGTGTGCGCGGCCTCGACGGGGGTCCCGGCGGTCAGCCGGGCGTGCCGGCCGAGCTGACGGCGGGGATGTCGACGTCGGTCTGGTTGACGTTGTTGATGAAGTTGGTCAGCAGGACCTGGACCGCCACCGTGATGATCGCCAGGATCTGCGGGTCGGTGTACCCGGCGCCTCGCACGGCCGCGAGGTCGGTGTCGCTCACCTGACCGCGGCTGTTCACCACCTGCTGAGCGAAACGAGCGACCGCGGCGCGCTTGGGATCGATCGAGCTCCCGGCCCGGGCCAGGTCGATTTCGTCGCTCGACATGCCGCCGAGCTTGGATGACACGTAGGTGTGGATTGCCAGGCAGTAGTCGCAGCCGTTGGCCTGCGAGACGGCGAGCGCGATGGTGTGCCGCGTCTTCGCGTCCAGAACCCGGCTCAAGCTGTCCTGCAGCGTCATGACGACGTCGAGGACGGTCGGGTTCGACGCCAGAGCGCCGAACATGTTCGGGACGAACCCGAACTGCGCGCCGATGTTGCCGAGGATGCCCTTCGCCCCGTCGAGGACCTCGTCAGGAGAGGGCGCGTTCAGTCGTGACATGACGAATCAACCTCCGGTGTTGTGTGAGGGGTCAGGGTCGAGCCCAGGTCGGTTCTTGCTGCTTCAGAGATCCGGTCCAGTTGAGACTGCGAAACCCCGGGCAATTTTTTGGGCTGCGCAGCCCACTTCTCAGAGTGAACACCTCTCGTTTTGGGCTGTCAAGCCCAATCCGAGGTATCGTTGAGACATGACCACCACTACGGCAGCTGAGGCGCCTCACAAGCTCACGTCAAAGGGGCAGGCCACGCGGGCCCGCATCCTGGAGCATGCTGCGGAGCTCATCTACACAAAGGGAGTCCACGGGACGAACAACGATCAGCTCCGCCGCGCCGCCGGCGTCAGCGGATCGCAGATCAACCACTACTTCCCGACCAAGGAGAGCCTCGTCCTGGCCGTGATCGCATGGCAGGCCGAACGCGTCCTCACCTTCCACCGCGACGAGCGATTCGCCGGCTTCGACACCCTCGACGCGCTCCGGGCGTGGGCGGATTTCTACGTCGGCTACGAGCGCGCCTACCAGGAGGGCTGCACCCTCGGCTCCCTGGCCAGCGAGATCATCAAGACGGACCTCGACGTCCACGACGAGCTCGCCAGCGCCTTCGACCAGTGGAGGGGGATCTTCCGCGAGGGAATCGAGCGCATGCAGCAACTCGGCCGCATCAGCGCTGAGGCAGATCCCACGCAACTGGCCAATCTGCTCCTTGCCGCCTTCCAGGGCGGCATGCTCCTCGCCCAGGTCGCGCGGGACATCACTCCGCTGAAAGACGCGCTGCAGTCAGCCATCGACCACCTGCAGACCTTCGCCACGTCTCCCGACGCCGGCGTACGCCAAGCTCGAGGAGCATGACGCACGGCGCATGCGAGGCCGCGTGCTCCAGCGCCTGGACTCAGCCGACGGGGCTCGCACGAACCTGGCCCGTGCCCCTCTGCCATGGCCCACGAGCCCGCCTGACTGCGAAGCGCCCCACGCCGACACACCGCTCTCCGCCCCTTCGTAGGCCGGTCAGCCACGTCTCGAACGAGAATCTGACCCATGTCCCGTGAACCAGAGGCCTATACCGGTCAGACGCTGTGCGGCAGCGGATCGCCTTCCCCGCTGCGTGCCTTCTTGCGTACGGAGACCGGTGGTGCCGCCGTCCTGGTCGTCGCCGCGCTCGCCGCACTCATCTGGGCCAACGCGGCACCTTCGGCCTACACGTCGTTCTGGGACACTCGCCTGTCTTTCCGCTTCGGCACGTACGGGATCTCGCTCGCCCTGCGGGAGTGGGTCAACAGCGGCCTGATGACGCTCTTCTTCTTCGTCGTCGGTCTAGAGGCACGCCGCGAGTTCGACATGGGAGAACTGCGCGAGCGCAAGCGGCTCACCCTGCCGCTCGTCGCGGGACTCAGCGGCATGATCGTGCCCATCGCCCTCTACCTCGCCATCAACGCGGGCCAGGGCAGCGAGCAGGGCTGGGGCGCGGCGATGTCTACCGACACCGCGTTCGCCCTGGGCGTCCTGGCCGTCGCCGGCCGCGGCATGCCGCCCGGACTGCGGGTCTTCATTCTCCTGCTGAGCGTGGTCGATGACTTCCTCTCCCTCGGCGTCATCGCCTTCGCCTACAGCGACCGCATCACCGTGCCCGCACTCGTCGTGGCCATCGCAACCCTCGCACTCGTCCTGCTCACCCGGCGATTCGGCGTACGCCACGGCGGCGTGTACGCGCTGCTGGGCGTCGTCGCCTGGGTCGCCCTGCTCGAGTCGGGTGTGGACCCGGTCGTGATCGGTCTCGCCCTGGGGCTGCTCACCTACGCCTACCCCGCCTCGCGCGCCCACCTGGAACACGCCAGCGGCCTATTCCGGCTGTTCCGCGAGCAGCCCACCCCGGAACTGGAACGGTCCGTCCGCACCGGAATCGCCTCGGCAATCTCCCCCAACGACCGCCTGCAACGCATCTACCACCCCTGGACCAGCTACGCGGTGGTCCCGCTGTTCGCCCTCGCCAACGCCGGCATCGAAATCAGCGGCGGCCAACTGGCACGAGCCTTCACCTCACCCGTCACCCTGGGCATCCTCATCGCCTACGTCCTGGGCAAGCCGCTGGGCATCGTCGGGGCCTGTGCGCTCACCACGCTCGCCTCCCGCAGCCGGCTGCGCCTCCCGGTCGGCTGGGGCGCCGCCACCACCGGGGGCGCGCTGTGCGGAGTCGGGTTCACCGTTTCCCTGCTCATCGCAACCCTCGCCTTCCACGGCGCACGCCTCAACGAGGCCAAGCTCGGCATCCTCGCCACACTCGTCTGCTCCTTCCTGACAGCCCGGCTCGTCACCGCAGCGATCGGCCTTCTGCCGCCTGCGCTGCGCCTTAGGGCCCTGCTCGGGAAGGCGGAGACGATCGTCGACCTGGCCGTGCCCGTGGACTTCGACCACGATCACATCCGAGGGCCACACCACGCCGCTGTCACCGTCGTGGAGTACGGCGACTACGAATGCCCCTACTGCGGGCAGGCCGAGCCCGTCGTCCGAGAACTCCTCGCCGACTTCGGAGACCTGCGCTACGTATGGCGCCACCTCCCCCTCAACGACGTGCACATCCACGCCCAACTCGCCGCCGAAGCCTCCGAAGCCGCCGCACGCCAGGGCCGCTTCTGGGACATGCACGACCTGCTGCTCAGCCACCAACAAGCCCTCCGCATCGAAGACCTGCACGCCCACGCGGCCGCTATCGGCCTGAACACCGAGCGCTTCGAACGAGACATGCGCACTCACACCGGCGCAGCCCGCATCGCCGAGCACGTCGAGTCAGCCGACCTCAGCAGCGTGGCCGGCACCCCCACCTTCTTCATCAACGGCCGCAGACACCACGGCGCCTACGACCTCACCAGCCTCACCGCCGCCGTCCGCACAGCCCGCGAACGTGCCGCCGTTGCCACGTGACGGCCAATCTGCTCCTTGCTGCCTTCCAGGGCGGCATGCTCCTCGCCCAGGTCGCGCGGGACATCGCTCCGCTGAAAGACGCGTTGCAGGCAGCCATCGACCACCTGCAGACCTTCGCCACGTCTCCCGCCCTCGCCGTACGCCAAGCTCAGTAGCCGCTTCCAGGCGTACGGGTCAGCGGAGTGTGTCGCGGTGGGACGCTCTTCCGGGGCTGGGCAAAGAGGACCGCGGTGCTGGCCCTTGCCCGGGATTTCCACCGCTACGGCAGATACTCTTGTTGCAGGACGAAGAGATCACATCGTTCGACGATGCTCAGGGAGCGGCAAGTGGACGCCGCGGACGAACTTCTTCAGAGGGCCACACCGTCGGCTCTTTTGACTCTGCACGGTGTCATCCGCTCCCTCAACGCCGCGATGGCCACGGCACTGGGCAAGCCCTGGGAACAGTGCGTGGGTCATGGCTTCGTTGATCTACTCTCCGAGGATCAGCGCATCCCGGCTGAAAGCCTGCTGGCGCACGGGGCCACGACGAATAGGCTTGCGATGCACGTGCTGGAATTTCCCGGCACGAGCACCGCATCTGTGGTCTGCCTCGTCGAGGCGCGACCGGTGACTGATCCCTCGAGCGGCGAGCGGCTTGTATGGCTGCATTCGTTGGACGCGAGACACGACCTCGGTGGTCTGCTGATCCCGTTCCAGCTTGCGGCAAAGGATGCCGGCCTCGGCCTGTGGATGTGTTCCCCCGATGAGCATCAGGTGGAGTCACTGGGCGGCGCACCCGCTCTGGCCGCGCTCTTCCCGCAGGCGTCGGTGCCCCTGTCCGAGATGATCAGGCGAGTACACCCTGACGACCGGAGGAACGTGCAGCGGCTTGTGCGCTCGTCCGCCGCCCAGTCCCCGTGGATCAGGTCGCGGTTCCTCACCGAGCACGATGGCTGGCGTGTTCTCGCAGGCCAGACCCGCCGGATCCAGTTGGGATACGGCGGCCCCGAACGGGTCTTCGCGGTGATGCGCGACGATACCCAGTCGGAGACGCACCGCCAACAGATGCTGGCCGAGGTGAGCGCGGAGCGCGAGCGCGCCGATGGGATCACCGCGTTCTCCTCCGCCCTGTTCACCGCCGCCACCGAGCAGGAACTGCAGCAGGTTGTCCTGGCCCGGCTCGCTGCGGCCGTCGGCGGTCTTGGCGCGCTCTTCGCCGTCGTCGACGACGGGCGCTTGCGCGTCTCCTCGGACGCCGGGATTCCCACGTGGGTGGCTGATGCTCTGCACGGCCTGTCACTGGATGAGGACCGGCCGTTGCCCTGCGTGATCCGTACCGGCCAGGCCCGATTCTTCCCCAACCACGAGGAGCTGGTTCGCCGCTGGCTGCATGATGACGGTCTGCCCCTGCCGCACCCCGTCCCCGGCACCGCCTTGTCGATCACCCCCCTCAGCCCGGCGGGCGACCGGCCGCTCGGGGCCTGGGTGGTGACCTACGAGAGTGAGCACCCCCCCTCCTCTGAGAAGCGCGCCTTCATGACGGCTCTGGCCGAATTGGCAGGCCAGGCACTAAAGCGCATCAGGCTGCAACAAGCCCACGTCGAGCTGTCCACGGCGATTCAACAGAGCATGCTCCCGACACTGCCGGAACACCTCCCAGGCCTGGAGATCGCCGCCCGGTATCAGCCCAGCCGGGACGGGCTGGATATCGGCGGAGATTGGTATGACGCATTCTCCCTACCCGACGGTGCGGTCGCACTGGAAATCGGCGACGCTCAAGGGCACGACGCGGATGCCGCGGCTTTCATGGGCCAGGTGCGCTCGTCCATGCGCGCGATCGCCGCCGACGAACCTGACCCAGGAACGGTGCTGACGCGTACCAACGAGTTGCTCGTCGCGATGGACGCGCCACGCTTCGCAAGCTGCACCATGCTGCACCTCGATCCGCATGACGGACAGGTCATCGGCACCAGCGCTGGCCATGTGCCACTGCTTCAGGCGCGCGACGACGGCAGCCACACCATCCGCCCACTTCCGGCCGGGCCGGTCTTGGGAATCGTGCCTGGCACCGAGTACCCCGAGGAGACCTTCACTTTGGAAGAGGGCACCGCGCTGGTCATGGTCACCGATGGTGTGGTCGAAGGGCCGGCCCTGCCCCTGGACGCCGGACTAGAGCGAGCGGGAGCGCTGGCCGGTCGAGCCCTCCAGGACGGGCTCGGCGTCGAGGCGACCGCAGACCGAGTACTCGACGCGGTGGCCGAGACGGATCACCTCGACGACGTGGCCGTGCTGGTCATCCGACGCGCATGAGACTCGATGCGTGTCCCTAGAGGCGCGCGCGTCGCCAAGGTCGGCGTCGGGGGACTGGAGCGTGCCCGCCACGCGGAGTCCGTCGACCCGCACGCCGCCGCAGTTCCTGATCTGTCCCACGCCATTCCCGCGGCCACATCGGTGAGACGCTGCTCAGGGCTGCCCCGGCCGTGCGCGTCGACGCCGAGATCGCTGGGGCGTGGGCAATCTGGCGTTGAACATCCTCACGAACTCCTTCGATGTCCTCGCCGACACCGACAACGAATGGCCAGTCGTCACACCGCATGCCCACGGCTGACCGACGGGCCGGCCTGGTCGGGGAGCCCCGCCCAGGCCCGACCCACCAGCCCCGACGGGCAGCATCACCACCGCCTCGACCGTCGTCAGGCACTCCCAGGAATGCGAGGAAGAACATGAGCGAATCGCACGAAGCCCAGACAGGAGTGCCTTACGACGTGGTTGTGCTGGGCGCAGGCCCGGCCGGTGCGAACGTCGCCGACCGCGCCCGTGCCGCCGGCCTCTCCGTAGCGGTCGTGGAACGGGGACTGGTCGGCGGTGACTGCGCGTACTGGGCGTGCGTGCCCAGTAAGGCGCTGCTGCGGCCGGTCATCGCGCTCGCCGACGCGCGGCGCGTGGACGGTGCCCGGCAGGCTGTCACCGGTCGGGTCGACGCCGATGGCGTCTTCACCCGTCGCAACCGCTCTGTCTCCCACTGGGACGACACCAGACAGGCTCTGTTCCTCGAGTCCATCGGAGCCGACCTCTTCCGTGGCCACGGCCGTCTCGACGGGCCGCGACGCGTCAGCGTCACCCGTGACGACGGCGCCCGGCAGACCCTCACGGCTCGGCACGCGGTGGCCATCGCCACGGGCAGCCGACCGGCGTTGCCCGACATCCCGGGCATCGCCGAGGCGCGTCCCTGGACGAGCCGGCAGGGCACCGAATCCAGCACCGTGCCCACTCGCCTCGCCATCATCGGCGGCGGCGGAGTCGGCATCGAGATGGCCACCCTCTGGCAGGGCCTCGGCTCCCAGGTCACCCTGCTCGCCCGGCGCCGCCTGATCCCCCGCATGGAACCCTTCGCCGGCGAACTGGTCGCTCAGGGATTGAGCGAGGCGGGCGCGGATGTGCGGATCGGCGTGCAGGTGACCGTCGTGCGCCGCCCGGACCCGCAGGGGCCGGTCACCCTCACCCTCGACGACGGCAGCGAGCTGGAGGCCGACGAGGTCTTGTGCGCCACCGGCCGGACCCCCGCCACCGAAGATATCGGCCTGGACACGGTCGGCCTCACCCCCCGCTCCTGGCTCGATGTGGACACCACCTGCCTGGTGCAGGGGGTCGACGGCGAGTGGCTGTACGCCCTCGGCGACGTCAACCATCGTGCCCTGCTCACCCACCAGGGCAAATACCAAGCCCGGACCGCAGGCGACGCCATCGGCGCCCGCGCCGCCGGTCGCCCGCTGGACGACACGCCGTGGGGCGACCACGCCACCACCGCCGACCAGCACGCCGTAGCCCAGGTCTTCTTCAGCGACCCCGAGGCGGCCGCAGTGGGCCTGAGCGCCGAACAGGCGGAGCGCGCCGGGTACCGCGTCAAGACCGTCGACCTGGACTTCAACGCCGCTCAGGGCGCCCACCTCTACGCCGACGGCTATCAGGGCCACGCCCGGCTGGTCGTCGACCTCGACCGGGAGGTCCTGCTCGGAGTGACCTTCGTCGGCCCCGGTGTCAGCGAACTCCTGCACTCGGCGACCATCGCGGTCGCTGGCGAGATCCCGCTGAAACGGCTCAGGCACGCGGTCGCCCCCTTCCCCACTGTCAGCGAGATCTGGATCTTTCTCCTCGCTGCCTACCAGCACGATCAGGAGATGCTGTAGACCACCGCCACCTGACACCCACGCCTCCCCGGTCCGGGGCCCTCGACGCGGCAGCACACAGGACTGGCGGCGACCCGGCAACCCGACCTGACGAAAGGACGAGTATGGGAAGCAAGCGGAGTCTCCGCGCCCGGGGCCGAGGGAGGTCATCCTCCTCAACCTTTCCGAGCCCCGGTGTCCAGCACCGGCCAGGTACTCATCGAGGTCGAGGCCGCCGGCGTGGGGCCGTAGGAGCTGCTGAACACAGCCGCCGGGATGTCGGCCTTCGTGCCACCGCCGCACTGGGCGTCGAGGGCGGCGGCCGGATACGCACCGTCGGCGCGGCTGTCCAGGGGTCTCCGCCGGTGACCGTTATCGCAGAGCCTCCACCCGTGCCCGCCCGGCGATCCAAGAGCGTGTCACAGGGCGCGCGAGACACGCAGGCGACGCCTGCTCGCCGTCACTACCACGCGCCGCAGCCATCTGCTGATCCCTCAACCTGACCCGCCATCGCGAGGCGTGTGCGCGGAGATCTGACCGGCTGACAGAATGCCCTGGTGCAGCCTCTGCCGGTTCCGTGCCCCGCGCACCCTGTGCCCGGCGTCGGCGGTGAGGGTGTCTTCCTTCACGGTCCACCGTCGGGGCCGGTCTACGCTTGCCGGCTGCCGACACCTGCACTGCCACTACGAGCGCAAGGCCGAACACTTCCTCGCCTTCGCCACAGCCCTCATCAGCTACCGCCGATTGGCCACCGCACTCAGGGGCCTGAGCCTGTCACCTGCTGGCGCTCCCGCACCGCCTACCTCTGCACCTACGCTCGCGCCTTGGTTCAGGTGAAGGACTACTACGGCATGTCAGTCGACTCCACCGGGAAGAGCGCCCTGTCCTCGGTCCTCAACAGGCTGCTGACATCTCCCATCCTGACCAGCGCAACAGCGGGCCCCAATATTCGCCGGGCCCGCTGCAGGCACATCTGACGGCCGACTGCCACATTCCCGTTGCTGCCGGCCGGGTCGGGCAGGAACGCCGGGAACCGCGCGATCCGACCATGTCGGCGACGTGAGGTCATGGTGCCCCGAGCGAGCTTGACCCACAGAGCCCGCTTCGGCCGGAGTGATGTCCCTCGTTGCCCTGGTGTGTCAGCGTTCCTGCTGTCCTTCGGTGCCGGCTCGGCCGGTCGTGCGCTCCTGTTCGACCCGGGCACGGAACGCGGCCTCCTCCTTGCCCACCGTCACGGCTCCGTCGAGCACGGCGTCGATGTCGGGTTCGGGGATCACCACCGCGCCGGAGTCGTCGGCGAAGACGTACTGCCCCGGGTGCACGCCCACCCCCGCGACCACGATCGGCACGTTCGCCTGGTATGGCGTGATCACATCGCCGCCCCATCGCACGGCCTCCGCGGAACAGTAGGCCGCGAAGGGGTAGGACTTCAGCTGGGCGAAGTCTCGCAGCCGTGCGTCGGTGAGCACACCGGCCAGGCCGTAGCGCGCCAGCAGGGAAAGCTTGGTGGCGCCGCCGATGGAGACGTCGCGGTGGCCGTTGCTCGCCAGTACCAGCACCTTGCCGCGGGCATCGTCGGATTTGACGCCCACCGCCTGCTGGAACAGAGCGCCGAAGGTGTGGGTCTCGGGGTCCGCCATCACCGAACAGGAGGGGAAGAAGGAGATCGTGACCGCTGGGCCGAACAGGACCCGGCCTGGTGTCGGAGTGACGAGGTCGTGAATGTGTGCGTGGTGCCGATGGATTCGTCCGAGGGCGTCGACGATGTCCGCGCATGCCAGCGATCGGGCCGCCCGAGCACGCCGCTCGGCCACCGCCTCTCGGTCGTCGCCCGGCGGGGCGGGGGTCACGGCAGCTCCAAGGTACGGATCGACATCAGGGTGAGCTGGAGCTGGCGTGGTCGGTCGACGAGCAGCACCTCGCACGACGAGCACGCCGGACAGCGCACCACCATGCCGGGACAGCGCAGATAGACCCTGGTCTCGGCGACGCGGTGCCGATCCCCGCACTCGGCACACTCCAGGACGATCATGGTTGCGTCCCGGCCCAGAGCCAGGGACATCGCCCCGGCGACGGCGTTGCCATCCACACAGCCGTCCTCCGGGGGCACGGAGAGGAGGTCTTCCTCTGCGTTCACTGCGGGCCTCCTATCCGAACCTCTCGGTCCTCAACGAGTCGGCGTCCAAGCCGGCGCCGATCAGTCCGCGGGCGGCTTCCTCGACAAAGGCGGTCGGGCCGGACACGTAAGCCCGCAGCCGCGGTTCGCGAACACCACCCGGACGAAGCAGCGCGTTCAGCTGCTCGGCTCTCAGCCGACCGTGCTCGAACCCCGCCGTGCGTTCCCGGGTCAGGTGGACGGTGGTCTCCGGCCCGTTGGGACTGCGCAGCTCGTCGGCGAAGATGACCCGGCCCGCGGTGCGCGCGGAGTACACCAGTCGCACCGGAGTGCCGTGAGCGCGGGCGGCCCGCCAGATGGCGCGCATCGGCGCGATGCCGGAGCCGCCGGCGACCAGGAGCAGCGGTACGTCGTCGCCGGGCTGCCACACGAAATAGCCCCCCACCGGTCCCATGACCTCCAGGGCATCACCGTCGGTGGCGACGTCGACCAGGTACGGAGACACTTCGCCGTCGTCCACGCGTTCCACGGTGATCTGCGGCGCCTCACCGGGCGCGGAGGACAGCGAGAAGCTGCGGGTGGCCTGGTATCCGTCCTCGGCAGTGAGCCGGACGTCGATGTGCTGCCCGGCGACATGCCCCGGCCAGCCGGCGATGGCGAGCCGGATGCTGCGCGCCGAGGCGCTCTCACGCGTCGTACCGGCGACAGTGGCGGCTCGCCAGCCGTGAACGGGGCGGACGCGCGGTGGCATGGCTGAACGGTCAGTCACCGTAGTAGCGCTGTTCGAGGAACGGGTCACCGCGGTGGTGGTAGCCAGCGTTCTCCCAGAACCCCAGCTCGTCCTCGGGCATCACCCGGATCCCGCGCAACCACTTGGCAGACTTCCACAGATACAGGTGCGGCACCAGCAGCCGGACCGGCCCGCCGTGCTCGGCCGGGATCGGACCGCCCTCGTAGCCCACCGCGACCATCGCGTCGCGGTCCACCAGGTCCTCCACCGGGACGTTCGTGGTGTAGCCGCCGTACGAGGACACCAGCGCGTAGGGCTCGTCGGCCACCCCGGCGTCCTCCAGCACGGCCGCCACCGGAACGCCCTGCCAGGTCGTCCCCAGCTTGGACCAGTGGGTGACGCAGTGAATGTCGGTGGTCAGGTCCACCACGCCCAGATCGTGCAGCGATGCCCACGCGTAGGTCTTCTCCGTGGTCCCGTCGGTGACCACCAGCTCCCACGCGCGGGTCGGTACGTGCTGGGTCGGGCCCGCTGTGAGGACCGGGAAGTCACGGGTGACGAACTGCCCTGGCGGGACCGCGCCTTCCGTGCGTCGAGGGCGTCCCGTGAATCCGCGCGTAACCATGTATCGCTCACCACCCATCGTATCGAGAGTGTAACCAACCGTGCACGTTGTCGCCTCTCTCACGATCAGCAGCTCGGAAGCCGCCGGCCGTGGCGTGCACGGTGGAATCGGCCACCTTGACGGTCGCACCAACATCATCGTGGGAAGCCGCCGTCCCGGGCGGACGAAGTGGCAGGTGTAATCCGTTGGGGTAGCGCTCCAATAATTTCGGTGCTCGGGCTCGGCCTCTCAGAAGGGACCGATGGGTTCAATTTTCCTCTGCATCCACGTAATAGATCGCCGAGCGGTAGAGGGGCAGGGTCCCGGCCCGGCTGCGGTAACCCTGGGAGCCATGAGCCAGTAGGCGGGCGGGAAAAGTGGGCGCCCGCTGCCCCCACTGCCATCCGTACGCAATTGGTACGCAAAATGAACGCTCCATCATACGGTCGGCACACGCGTGCAGCAGGTCCGAGCTACTGAACTTGATTGGGTGATGTCGGTGCCGTCCGCCTGACAGTTGGGTGTCAGCATCGGTAGCCCTGGGGCGTGAGGTACGCGCAGGGCGGCGGACTGACCGACGCCGAGAGAACTACGCGGGAGCGGTTGCGGCTCCAGGCCGTGGAGCGTTTCGAGAGCGGGCAGAAGAACGCGGAGGTTGCCGCTGCCCTGCGGATCAGTGTGCGGTCGGTTGAGCGGTGGCGTCGGGCCTGGCGCGAGGGCGGTGAGGCCGGGGTTCTGTCGAAGGGGTCGCCGGGAAGACCTCGGCTCAACGAAGTCCAGTTCGCGAGGCTGGAGCGGGAGTTGGAGCGTGGTCCGCTGGCTCACGGCTGGACGGACCAGCGGTGGACGCTGGCACGGATCAAGACGCTCATCGGCCGGCTGTTCCACGTCTCCTACACGGTCGAGGGCACCTGGCGGCTGCTGAAGCGGCACGGCTGGAGCTGGCAGCAGCCCACTCGACGGGCGATCGAGCGCGATGACGACGCGGTCGAGGTATGTAAGAAGGAGACCTGGCCGCGGGTAAGAGTATCGCGGCGGAGCGCGGGGCCTGGATCGTCTTCGAAGACGAGGCCGGGTCCCGGGTGCGGGTGACCAGCCATTTCTCGGCGCCGGTGTCCGGGTTGAGGCCGGGGTCGGGCGCTTTTGCCGACGTGGGCTCGGACTGCTCGGGCGGCGGTGGTGCCAGGCAGGACCGGTGGTGATCACGGTGCGTTCGACCGTGTGGGCCAGGTTGTCCCACAGGTGCCACGCGTCGGCGACCTGTCGGGCCTGGGGTGCTCCGGCGTTCGCTGCCTCCGCGTAGGCGCCCGCTCGGTCCCGGCAGACCGTCTCGATACCGGGGTGATCGGCCAGCCAGGAGACCAGTGGTGCTTTCTCGCGGCCGGGCAGCAGATCCACGACGCGATGGGAGTCCAGGTCGACGAGCACGGTCCCATAGCGTCGGCCCCGGCGGGTCGCGAAATCGTCGACGCCGAGGACGCGTAGTGCGGGACGGGGCGGATCCGGCATCGCCATCACCACGTTGAGCAAGGTGGTCCGGCTGATCGGGATGCGTAGGACGGCCGCAAGCCGGGCCCCAGCCCGTCCCGCCAGTGCCAGAGCGATCGCTTTCACGATCTCGGCGAGGGCGGCCGTGCGGCGGCCGTATCTCACGGTCAACCCTGCTACTTGCTCGGCGAAGGTCCGACGAACGCAGCTAGCACTATCGCAGAACAAGCGTCGGACGCACAGGTCGATGACGACCGGGCGGCCGCCCAGGGCGGCATCGGCCAGGTGCCGCCGGTAGCGGCTGTGAACCCGCCGAGCTGGCGCACCGCAGTCGGGACAGGGCACGCCCGTGCCGTCCCGGGTCCGAGCGACGACCAGTACCTTTTCTTCCTCCACTCGCACCCGCTGCACCAGCACCGCAGCCAGATGCGGGAGGAACTGCTGCAGCATCCCCTCACACGGTCACAGCGTCCTGCTGCCTCCCCCCGGCGCGTCACCAGCGCAGCACAGCACAGACCGTGCACGCCAGCCGAGCATGACGTTCCGTCACCGCTTCACGAAAATCTTGACTGAGCCAGTCGATGACTCCGCCGCGCGCCAGAACCTGGGGCCGGATCGGCCAGACCCCGGTCGTGAGGGTGAGGGGCCGCGACTCCGGGCGGGTGTCGATGGCGGGCATGACCTGCTATAAGCCGGGCGAGCGGTCCCGGCTGATCTACGCGATCCGCGAGTATCGCGGCCGCAAGGACGAACCGAAGGGCTTCGGCTGGCGCGACTTCCGCGACCTGATCGTCCGCGCCCGCCTCCAGCTCGGCGGCCCGATCGTCCTGGTCTGGGACAACCTCCGCCTGCACCTGACCGCCGGCATGCGTACGTTCATCGAGACGAACGCCGAGTGGCTCACCGTGTTCCACCTGCCCACCTACGCCCCGGACCTCAACCCACAGGAGGGCATCTGGTCACTGGTCAAACGCGAGATCGGCAACCTCGCCGCCGCGGACCTCACCCAGATCACTCGAGCCGTGAAACGTCGGCTCAAGAGGATCCAGTACCGTCCAGAACTCGTCGACGGCTGCCTCGCAACCACCGGCCTGACCCTGGAGGACTGACGTGACTCATTCCTCCTCCCAGTTCGCGTAGTCGCCCATCGCCACGTCATCACACAAGGTCTCCCACAACCCGTTGTCTGCGAGTGCGGTGGCATCGAGAGCAGCGAGGAGCCGACGAAGCTCGTCCGCCACCTCCTGGAACCTGTCCTCCTCGTCTTCCTCGTAGAACGGGAACCGGGCGATGATGCCCGCGACGCACTGGTGGAAGGCCCCGAGGTCCCTGTTCACATGCCAGGCGGTCGCGGAACCGATCTTGGGGATCTGCACGACACGACGCGAAGCCACGTCGACGCCGAGCCGACCGAACAGGCCGCTGGACCCAAAAACGACCAACCCGCTCTCACCGATCCCGTCCAGGAGCGTCGCCTCAGTCAGCGGTTGGTACTCATAACCGATCAGCCCTGCTGGGACGCCGACTTCCCGCAGATCGGCGGCGATCTCGGCAGGCACCCCTGGTGAGCAGCCGATACGGACCACGGCGTACTGGGGCAACGGCAACGGCGGGAAGTCTCGGATCACGCGAGCATCATCCTCGTGCTCCGGCCACACGGGGAAGGCGCGAGCTTGCCCCTGCCACCCTGCGCCGGGCCCCGACATCACTCAATCAAGTTCAGTATCGGGTGCGGTCATCGTGCTGATCTCCTTCGTGACTCGACATCTCGCAGATCAGCTGGCGGCCGTTCTTGCATCCGGGCGCTCACTCCGACGCCGGGGCAATCGCCCGGATCAGGTGGGAGCCCGTACACCACTTTTCAGGAAGCAACCGCCGCCGATGTCCTCTCAGGCGTCCGCAGTGCTTGAGACGAGCTTCCGGGTCGACTGGTAGTTGCGAGGCCCCCTGTCGCAACGTGAAACAAAGAGCGGTATGGCTGGTCGGTGGTTGGTCGGCTGAAAATTGCTGGTCATAGGTGCGGTCGGCGCACGGTGATGCAAAGGTTGCCCTTCAGTGATCGCGGATCGCGCTGACTGCTGGGGGCGGGAATGGGGCGTCGAGAGGGGTTATTGGACCCGGCGGCCGGTCCGGTGCAGCGTTTCGCGTACGAGTTGCGCAAGCTCCGTCAGGAAGCGGGCGGCCTGACCTACCGGATGATGGCGCAGCGCGCGGGCTATTCGGTGGCGACGCTGTCGCGAGCGGCTGCGGGGGAGCAACTGCCGTCTCTTGAGGTGGCACTGGCCTATGCTCAGGCCTGCGGCGCCGACGTGGCGGAGTGGGAGCGGCGATGGCGTGCGGCGTCCGAGGAGGCTGCAGTTGCGCCGGAGCCGGGTGACGAAGCACAGGGGCCATACCGCGGTCTTGCTCGTTTCGAACCTGCCGACGCGGGTGTGTTCTTCGGCCGGGACGCACTCGTGGCTCAGCTCGCGGAGCGGGTGCATGCCCACCGTCTGGTCGTGGTGGTCGGGGCCTCGGGCAGCGGCAAGTCCTCACTGCTGCGCGCAGGGCTGATCCCCCTTCTTCAGAACGAACGGTCCCCAGGCCGTAGACCGGCGACTGTCCGCATCCTCGCTCCTGGGCGCTGCCCGATGTCCAGTCACAGGGCGGTGGTGACGGCAGACCCTGGACCGGGGGACACGGTCGTCGTGGTCGACCAGTTGGAGGAGCTCTTCACCCTGTGCGCTGACCCCAGTGAGCGTGCGGCCTTCCTCGACCTGCTACTGACCGCGGTAGAACCGGAGAGCAAGTTGCGGGTGGTGATAGCGGTGCGGGCGGACTTCTTCGCCCGTTGCGCAGAACACCATGGTCTGGCCGCAGCGCTGCGCGACGCCACTCTGCTCGTCGGCCCCATGAGCCCTGCAGAACTGCGGCAGGCCATCGTCAAGCCTGCGGTTGGTGCGGGTTTGATCGTGGAGCGCGAACTGACCACCAAGATGATCGCGGATGTCAGCGAGAGGCCCGGAGGGTTACCGTTGATGTCCCACGCCCTGCTTGAGACCTGGCGCCGCAGAAAGGGCCGTGCTCTGACACTCGCCGCCTACCGGGCGGTCGGCGGTGTCGACGGGGCCATTGCCGTAACCGCCGAAGACCTCTACACCCGGTTGTCCACCGACCAAGCCCACTGCGCCCAAAGGATCCTGCTGCGCCTTATCACCCCCGGCCAAGGTGCGCCGGACACACAGCGCCCAGCCGATCGTGAGGAACTGGACGGCAATTCTCCCGGTGTCAGCGAGGTACTGGAACGTCTGGTGAAGGCGCGGCTGGTGACGGTCGACGGCAGGACGGTGCACCTGGCGCACGAAGCTCTTATCGCAGCGTGGCCCAGGTTGCGGAACTGGATCGACAACGCCCGTGAGCGGCTGCGGTTACACCGCCGGCTCACCGATGCCGCGCAAGTGTGGCAGACCCTCGACCGCGATCCAGGAGCCTTGCTTCGAGGTGCTCGTCTAGCGGCCGCCGAGGAAGCCTTCGCTGCGAGATCTGAGGATTTGACCTCACTGGAACGGGAATACCTGGGTGCCAGTTCGGTCGCCCGGCAGCGGGAGCAACAAGCAGTGACTCGGGCACGGCTGCGGCTGCACACCCTCACGGTGTCGGTGTCGGTGCTAGTAGCGCTGGCGCTGGTCGCCGGCATGAGCGCGTGGCAGCTGAACCGAACGAACGAACGCCAGGCCCTCGCGGCCACCGCGCGGAGAACTGCAGACCTGGCCGGCAGTATGCGGCTTTCCGATCCGCAACGAGCCCTTCAGCTCAGCGTCGCCGCATACAAGATCGCAGACACTCTCGAAACGCGCTCTGCGTTGCTCAGCGCGTTCGGGCAAAAGGAGCAGGACAAATTCCAAGTCCCAACTGCCGGAACGGCCGTCCTTCTCAGTGATGACGGACGTACGGTGATCAGCGCAGGGGCGCATCAGATCCGGCGGTGGAACGTCACCACTCACCGTGAACTGCCGCGACGTAAGGCCCCGGGTGGCACCGGTGCGACGGTGCTTGCGGCCAGCGGTGACGGGAACATGTTGGCGGTTCGTCAGCGCGACGGGAGCATGTTCCTCTGGGACATCGCTGCGCAGCGGACGCGCGGACATCTGCTTTCCACGGGGACCCGCGCGGCTGCGTTTGGCGCACTCGAAACCGTAGTCTTCGGTGCGAGCGGGCGCACCCTGGTGACCATCGCCGCTGACGGCGTCGGCGTGAGGTTGTGGGACACCGTTCACCAACGCCTCCTCTTTGCGCATTCTCTCCTCAGGCCCGTCCAGCGCAACGACCATCCGCCGGTGGCAGTAAGCCCTGACGACCGTTTCGTTGCCTGGTGCCAAGGCGGGGGACCGGTCCATCTGTACGACGTCCCACACCACCACGAGGTCATGCTTCACAGCCCGTCGACCAGGCTTACTGCCCCGTGTCGGCAAGGTGATCCAAACCCGCTCACTGCTCCCGCACGCGTACTCGTGACTCCCGACGGTGTTCTCCAGTTCAGCCCGAACAGCCGCTACCTTGGCGGAATCGACGGTACCGGTGCCGACCAGTGGGATACCTCTTCCGGGCGTCCGAGCAACTTTCTCCGTGACGATCCTCCGATCATCGGCAACAGGCCTGCCGAGGTCGAGCCCACGCCTCTAAGGGAGATAAGATTCGACCGGGGAGGGACGTTCTTTGCTGGAATGAGTAAAGATGCGATCGTACTGTGGCGAGTCGGTCGCCCCGGGAAACCGATCTGGACCTACCCACTCAACAGTGATGTCAGTGGTTTCCCGGCTTTCGACACCACGGAAGACAGCTTTCGCTACCTTGACAACGGCAGTCCTTCAGGGCCGACGGTACGTACCCTCGACTTGAACTACCTCAGCACCGGAGCATGGCACCAGCCGGAGAATGCAGAAGGGGCGCTCAGTCTCGATGGCAGGGCTTCCGCTGTACTCCCGAAAGGAAGTCGCACAGCCGAAATTGACGTGCATGATCCGAAGTGGGGCACCGTCAGGAGCGAAATAACCGGCCTTCCGTACATGACCGATCCTGAGGTCAGCCATACCTACCCGCTCATGTCCTTCGATGCAAGAGGTACGCTGCTCGCCTACGCCGTCGCGCCCGGAGGAACGCGCGCACTGGCTGACCGCGTGCGCGTCTGGGACACCATCCGCCGCCACGTCATAGCTACTGTCCGCGATTCGGCGAACTCGGGTATTGCCGCGCTCACACTCAGCCCCGACGGGAAGCGGCTGGCCATTCTTACCCGCGCGGCGCATACAAAAATCAGGATCTGCCGTCTACCCGACTGTAGACACCCCATCACTGTGCGCGGTGATTACCAAACTCCCCTCGTATTCAATCATGACGGAACACTCCTCTATGCGGGAGTTCACAGCGATGTGCGTCCCCTCACCTCAGTCAGCTCGGGTCAATTGGTCGACACCATCGACACGGAATCAGGTACTACGGAGCGGAAACGACTGGGGCAGGGCGCCGACTGGTCCCTGTCCGCCAGCCCCGACGGCCGCTACATCGCTGTAGGCGACCTGGCAGGGTGGATCACTCTGTGGGACGCCTCGGGCACCGTCCAGCTTGGCGTACTCCCTGGCCCGCTGCCACGCGGAGACTCTCAAGATACCTTCGTCATAATGGCGTTCTCCCATGACGGCCGTACTCTTTCCGTCGCCGGCCAGCAAGGCATGCTCCAGCTATGGGACACCTCCTCTCGCCAACTTATGGCGGTGCTGCCCACACCTGGGGACACCATCTCATCTCTGGCGTTCAGCAGCGATGACCTCACTCTGTATGCCGCAGGCAGCAACACCCGCACCTGGGCCTACTCTCTCGACGCCCGCCAGATCACAGAGCGCGTATGCCAACGCACAGGCTCGCTGTCCCGAACCAGCTGGCGAGCATACTTTCCTGGCATCCCCTATCGCGCGATTTGCTGACCA
Organism: Streptomyces sp. NPDC046759; assembly: GCF_040645475.1. Lineage (NCBI taxonomy): Bacteria > Bacillati > Actinomycetota > Actinomycetes > Kitasatosporales > Streptomycetaceae > Streptomyces > Streptomyces sp. NPDC046759. Next base: position 132,950 of record NZ_JBEYYJ010000021.1, read on the forward strand.
CTGTCCGACGCAGCCCCGAGTCCGCAAACGCATCGGGGAGTTGGCCGACGGCCATCGGGCGGGACCCAGGAGCGAGGATTCGGGTGGCCGCCAGCCGATGGCCCGACGACTCATCGTTTTGCAGGGCATGGATCGACCCTGCGCGCAAAGGGACGAATACCCACTGCCGCAGGCACCCACGAGAGCCACCGGGGGCCCCACACCCACTCGACGAGCTGAGCCACGAGCTCTTCCCGGCCGAAGCGCAATTGCCGGTCACCAGGCTCAAACCGGGCCAAACACTGGTAGGGCGCCGCGCATCATCATTGCGCTCCGGCTCGGCGGCCACTTCCTGAGCTACGGCGCCAGCGCTGTTCCCACTTCGCCACGTCCGCCCCGCACGCCTACACATATGCCAGCGCAACCTCACCTGACGGCAACTGTTCACCCGCGGCTGCTCAAGACAAGGTAGCCGCCGAATACGACGTGCGTTGTGCGATGGCCCGAAAAGTCAAGCCTCCGCTTCCTGGCACAGCTCGCGCAACTCGAAGGCGAACCGCTGCACCGGACCGGCAGCCGGATCCAGCGACCCCTCACCACACCCCATGCCCATCCCCATCCCCATCCCCATCCCCCAAGGCCAGCACGAGAAGTGAGGGAACTGCCTTGGCACCGTCTCGCCCAGACTGCACCTGTGACCAGCACGTTTCAGCTGGCCCTCACCAACGGCCGGCCACACCTCTGTTTTGTTTCATGTGGCGGCAGGGGCCTGCGCAACAACGGTCTGCCCACGAATCTGGACGCAAGGCCGGCGCCAGGTCGCATGCCAAAAGTGTGACGGCACCAGCCCCACTGGCGTTCGCACTGCCTTCATCCCCTTGCCGCGCGCAAGGTGAAAGCGACTGGACCACTGTGCTCTGTCCGAAGTAGGGCATCACGCGAGAAAGGACGAGGAGAGATCTCGAAGCACAGGCAAAAGACCGACACGGACATGTCCCCGGAAAGGAAATGAGATATGCCCATTCGTAAACGCTTGGCGCTGGCCGCAACTGCCATCGCCTGCGTCGGCGGGATGGCAGCGGGCCCCGATGCCTCGGCCGCCCCGACCTCCCATTCAGCGCAAGCGGATCCGACGAGTGCCTCGAAACCGGCCAGTGGGTTTGAGGGATTCTCGTGTGGCTACAACAACGGCAACGGCTACGATCCCACCCAGCTCAGCGGTGCGACGACCGACCACAGCCCGCGGTCCGTGGGCCCGGTAAGCGTTGAGGTGCGCCAAGCGTATTCCAGCGCCAAGGGCCGCTGGTTCGCCTGGTCCCGGATCACCACGGGATGGAGCGGTGTGAACCCCGGATCTCAGACTTGGATGGACTGGACCGACGACGGGGGCAGCACTTACCACGCGTGCGGAAGCCCCTGGCATAGGGTGATGCTGGATCAGAATCTGGCTCAGTCCGAGGGGGATCCGCCTTTCCAGGCCCATTCGCAAGCGGTCGACTGGGTGAGCGGACGGAAAGTGGCTGCCTGCGCGGCATATTGGGACTACGACAGCAACGGAGTTCCTTATATCGCCCAGCAGGGGTGCGCCGGCTACTACCTCGACTGAGAGCTGAGCGAGAAGGGACTTCACGGGGAACCGGACGACACTTCAGTGCCGGTTCCCCGCATCGTGAGCCCTCAGGTGAAAGGTCCCGACAGAGGAAAGATGTCAAGAAATGAACAGTCGCTACGTGCCGGCGTGTCTCGCTCTTGCACTGTGCGCTTTCGGGTGCACCTCGGCCAGTCACGGGAACACCGATACAGCGTACCGTAGGTCCTTGCCACTCAGTGCCTACGCACCAACAAATGAGCAACAGCTCACCATTGGTAAAGCAAAGGCGAAAAGCGTGCGTGACTGCATGCACAGATTCAGTCTCGACTGGAAGGTATCCTATCTCGGTGCGCCTCCCGATCCGCCATACTTTGCAGCCACGCGCATTGGCGAACTGAACGAGAAGACGGCGCGATCCTACGGCTATCGACCTGCCCCCTACCCTTCGCCGCAGGACACCCAACCGCACCGTGTCGACAATCTGCCCGGCGCAGTTCAAGACGTTCTCATGGGTAAAGTATCCCGGTTTCACGGTGATCCGGTGCCCTCTGGGGGATGCAGGCAAGAAGCAGAGCGGTCGGTTGTCCCGGGTACATCGGCCGTCGACTTATCACCTCTTTGGGAAAAAGCCTACCGGGCAGTCGAGTCTGACAGCCGCCTCCATCATGCAGAAAAGGAATGGAACGCCTGCATGACCGGCAAGGGGCATAAAGAAGTCAGCCCGGAAACCGCCCAAGCCTTCTGGCTGGAGCATGACCAGGGCAGCGGGAAGGTCTCGAGCGCGGAAATTGCAACCGCTGTTTCGGATGCTCGGTGCCGGAAGGAGACAGGTTACACGCGGCTGCGTGCAGCGCTCGAACGGCACTACGAGAACCAGTTGATTTCGGAGAACCGGCGACAGCTCGCGGCCATAAAGCTCTTCAATGCCTTGGAGTTGAAGAACGCCACCCGCATCTTGAAAACCGGCGGTGAGTGATCCTCAGGGGCGTTTCAAAGCCGCGGTGATCACGTAGACCGGCTGGTCAGGGGATGTTCAGCAGGTCCGATGACCGGTCGAGGGGGTCATAGGAGACGTGGCGGAGGCCGGCGGCGATGTTGCGGTGTCCGTGCTGCCGGAGCGGATCAGAGCCCCGGCACTCCACCCTCGCGGCCGACATCGCCGCGACCAGATGGCCCTGGTCACCGGGTCTCCCGCCGACATCCTCGTCGTGCAGGGAGGGCCGGGTACCGGCAAGTCCGCGGTCGGCTTGCACCGCGTGACATGGCTCGTCAACAACGAGCACTTCACAGCACAGGACATCCTCGTCGTCGGCCCCCACCAGCGCTTCCTTGACTACGTAAGTCAAGTCCTGCCCACTCTCGGTACCCGAAACGTCAACGCAGTGCAGATGACCCGCCTGTGGGACGGAGAGGTCCTGGGTATCGACACACCGCAGGCGCGACTCGTCAAGTCCGACGAACGCATGGCGGCCGTCCTGCGTCGGCGCGTTGAGTAGGAGTGCCAGCCCGAGGCGATCGACGAGTTCACCACCACCCCCTCTTACAAGGACGCCGCACCAGAACTCACCGTCACCGCCGGCAGCTCCACCCTCCGCATCCCGCGCTCCGAGGTTCTCGCCCTACTTGAAGAGGTACGCGAAGGCAACGGCGCCTACCGTGAACGCCGGGACCGCTTCCGTAGCCTGCTCGTCGACCGCCTGCTGCAGGAACTCGTCGCAGTCGCCCCGCGGCGCAGACGGCGACACGATCCGCCGCGACCTGGAACGCAACCGCCAAGTCGAGCGCCTGATCGAACGCGTCTGGCAGTCGCCGGGCGCCAGGGAGGCCCTCCGGAGCCTCTACGACTCCCAAGAACTCCTGCGCACCTGCGCCGACAGTGCCTCTGTTCGGCGAAGGGGAACGCTGGAGCGGCGCCTGCCTGCGCCGACCGAGCAACGTCATCCCGGGCAACTGGCGGCTCATCTTCCCTACCTTCGACGCGGCATGGAACCTGCGGGCCAGGGAGGTCGCTTTCGCCCTGCTCAACCCCACCCAAACGAGCACTCTCTGGGCGCCTCGCGCCCGTCCGCCGCCGCGCGCCGTCGCCGCGTGCTGGCCGAAGCCGCCCGGGGACGTACCGTCGCCCTCACGCCCGGCCAGGCCGAGCAGATGCTCGGTGTCACCCGCCAACCCAACGTCACGTCCACCCGGATGCCCCAGCGCTCACAGGCCGACCTCGATGCCACCCTGGAGACCTGGCTCGCCGATCCCGGCCATCTCGTCCCCGTCCAGGAGACGATTCACACCACCGCCCAAGGAGGAGACCGGGTCGTCCGCACCCCTCGCTGGTCGCCCTCGTCTACGGCCCCGGCGGACCGCGCACCATCTCCCCGAGTTCGGCGGCCTCCCGCCGACGCCACGCGATCGCCCAGGTGGCCGTTGGCGCGGGCCAGTACCAGATCCTGGCGGGACAGGCCCGCGCTGCCGACCTGTCCCACCCCACGCCGCATTTCACCGTCGTGCAACGAGTCGACGGCACCGAAGGTCCGTGGCGCCCCCAGCTGACCGACCGCGACCTCGGCGAAGAACTACGGGCCCTGCAAGGCGCCGTGTACTGCTTCGTGGCAGGGCTGTCGATGATGCGCGACTCCGAGATCCAGGAGATCCCGACCGCAAGTTCAGTGACGCCCGCGAGGACGGAGATCCAGCGGGGACGGACGGCCGCGAAATAGCCGACGAGGACGCCCATCGCCAGGAAGAGCGGCCATGCCCGCTCCCCGAGCAGGACCACCGCGACCGACTCGGCCAGCAGCACGCCGAACACCCGCTCCGACCACCGCCGGGCCCAGCCGACAGCCAGCGCCAGAACCACGGCCAGGGCCGCCCGCAGCCCGAGCGCCGGCGCGAAGGCGGGGGGCTGGAGCCCGAAGGGCGATGCCATCCGATACGTCGTCGAGGCGAACAGCAGCAGCGCAAGGAGCCCGGCGGCGCACCAGGTCACTACCGTCCAGACACCCGACGGCAACCGCCTCAGCCACGGCGCAGGCGGCAGGTCTCGCTCCATGCGGTGATCGCAGCCAGCAGCCCCATTGCGGGACGTCCCTCCGCAGGCATACGCCTGAAGACGGAGGGCCCGACTGGCCCTGGTGCTTGTGGGAACGGGCCGCGTGCGCAACGCACGCTCCAGTCCCTCATCGATCTGTCCCCCGTCCGCCTTTCCAAGGGGCCAGCCGACAGGGGCCGGCACCCCCGCCGTCCGTAGGGGGTCCTCCCGCACGACCGCTCCCGCATTCTGGTGGCGTGCTGACCGTGGTTGCGGCGGTTCTCTGTGCGGCTGGTAGTCCTCAGTGTGAAGACTGGGGCAGTGTCTGTTGCGTCCATGCCGTTCCGGGGCCAGCGAGTCGTTTCGTCTGCTGTGCTCCCGGTTTGGTGGGCGGCTTGGGCTGTGTCGTTCATCGCCGTGGGGCGTTCGTGGTGCCGGTTGGTGTCGTCATTACCGCTGTCGGCGTGCGGGGAATGTGCAGTGGGGCTCACGGCGCGTCGTGCCGGGTGGTGATACGGGTCACGGTGACTTGGACGGTGACCTGCTCCACGGTGTTGAGGGCGGCGAGGTGGGAGGTGACGGCGGCCGCTACTCGGTCGTGGAGGTTCTGGGCGACGTCGAGCGCCCGGCGGCCTTCGGTGAGGGCGCAGTGCACCTGGATGTGCCATCCCGAGCCGTCTGGCGCCCGGTTGGCGCGGATGCCTGCTTGGGGCGGTGTGTGGTGAGTCCTGGTGTCCGTTCGGGTGGGTGCGGCGGTTGCCGCGAGGCGGTGGGGGAGGCGGGGTTCCAGGCGCGTTATGCCGGGAACTTCTAGGGCTGCCTCGGCCGCGACGCCGAGAATCGTGTGGGTGATGGTCATGGTGGACCACTGCGGGGCGGGAGGAGCGGCTCCGGTTCCAGGAGGTCGACCACGGTGATGTCCACGGCCGTCACGGCAAGACCCAGGTCCTGCACGGCCGAGTGGAGGACCGATCGGCGCACCTGGTGGACCCGGTCGGGTAGCGGGCTGTAGAGAGCGGCGGCCAGGGTCATGGTCACCCGCACCCCGATGCCTTGCCCCTCGGGTGCGAGCCGGCAGGTGGCGGCTGTGGCACCAGGGACCGTGTCCGCGGCCTGCCGCAGTACCTTCGCCGCGGCGCTCTCGGAGATCCGCAGGTCCCGGTCCGGGTCGGCCAGGGGCAGAAGCCGCCCGAGCCGGACCTCTGCTGTGACGATGTCCATGACTCGGTCGGCGAGTGCACGCAGGCGGGGAGTATCGGCACGCAGTGCCCGGGTGGCTGCGTCCACCGTGGCCAGTTTCTGGAGGGCCTCGCGGCAGTGCGGACAGCAGAGGGTGTGCGGGTCTGCGGTCGACGGCGCGTCCCGGGCCTGCTCCCAGACCCGGCTGAGAAGTCGGCCGCATGGCAGCATCTCATCATCTGCCAAGGGCGGAACGTCGGCGCCGGCTGGGCTGGTACGGGGCTTGTCGGCTCCGGCTCCGGGTGGTTCGGGTGGCCGCGCTTGCGGGTCGTCTAGCGCCATGGGCCCATCGCCTCCTGCAGGGATCGGCGTGCCCTGAACAGTCTGCCGCGCACCGTTTGTTCGCTGGTTCGCGTCACGTCGGCGATCTCCTTGTAGGGCAGGCCCTGCACTTCCCTCAAGATCCAGCACAGCCGCTGGCCGGCGTCCAGTTCGGCGAGCGCGTGGGACAGGGCGGTGGCCGCCGCCTCCTGCTCGGCGCACCGCGCGGGCTGGCTCCAGGCGTCTGTCGCCGCGGGCTCGACGACGCTGTCCAGGGGCAGGGGCGGCGGTCTGCGCCGACGCATGGTCAGGCAGCGGTTGACGGTGATCCGGTACATCCAGGTACGGAACTGCGCGCTGTGGCGGTATTCAGGCAGGCGCCGCCAGGCGCTGATGAAGGCGTCCTGGACGGCCTCCTCGGCGTCCTGAGCGTTGTCCAGCATGCAGCGGGCGAGGACAAGGAGGGCTCGGCCGTGCCGCTGGACGAGAACGGCGAAGGAGTCCTCGTCCCCCTCGGCCGCCCGTACGGCCAGCAGCCGGTCCGGCAGGTCGCGTCCCAGCAGGCCGTGATCCGGCGATGGGGATACCGCACACTCGATCATCGCGCCCCCACGCAAGGCTCGGACCGGCCGGGTACCCGAGAGGCCACTTGTGATGCACGTCACATTGGCTGGGCGTGAGGAATGAGCCGCCCGCTATGTCCAACTTTTCGACGGGCGCCACACCGGTGTCCGACCTACCGATCGAGGCGACCGCCATGACCGAGAACGTCACCAGCGTCGGCGGGGGCAGCCGGCCGGATACGGACGTGAGCGCGCTCAAGGGCCGCACCGGGGCCGGGGCTCCGGCCGAGACTCGGGGGAAGACCACCATCGCGGACGGCGTGGTGGCCAAGATCGCGGGCATGGCCGCCCGTGAGGTACCGGGCATCTTCAGCCTGGGAGCGGGGATGGCCCGCGCCCTCGGCGCCGTGCGGGAACGCGTCCCCGGCGCAGGTGGAGCCGTCACGCGCGGAGTGAAGGTCGAGGTCGGCGAGCGTCAGGCCGCGGTGGACCTGGACGTGGTCGTCGAGTACGGCGTCTCCATCGTGGACGTCGCCGGCGGCGTACGCACCAATGTCATCAGCGCCGTGGAGCGGATGACGGGACTGGAAGTCGTCGAGGTGAACATCGCCGTCGACGACGTCCATCTCCCCGACGAGGAGCAAGAGGCCCAACCGGACGAGGGCCGCGTGAGGTGATCCACCACCGCGTCCCCTACGGGCGCGAGTGATCGCGCGGACGGCGATGTACCTCCGCGAGACGGGTGAGTGCATGATGAACGCAGGAACGACAGGCCTCCTGGCCGGCATGGCCCTCGGCTTCGCCGGTTACTTCGGTGGCTTCTGGGCATTTCTGCTGGTCCTCTTCCTGGGCGCGGCGGGGCTGATCATCGGCCTCGTCGCGCAGGGCGACCTCGACGTCCGGACACGGAGGCAGCGGTGAAGACCCGGGCCGGTTCTCCCGGCGAGGGCTGCGACCCGTCGGCGCGGACCACCGGCTTGCCGCCCCCGGCCGAGCGGGGCGCCACCATCATCCCGGACCGGGTGGTCGCCCGTATTGCCGCCCAGGCCGCACGTACGGCCCAGTCCCGGCGCGCCGCCGTACCACGCGACCGGGGCAGCCCAAAGGCACCAAGCGCCTCCGCCGCCGTCCGCACCGGTTCGGTGCGCCTGCATCTGACCATGGATCTGCCCTACCCCACCGACATCCCCCGGGTGTGCGAACGGATCCAGCAGGACGTCGCCGAGAAAGTGGTCCAGCTGACCGGCCTGCGCGTGGGAGAGGTCGTCCTCACCGTCCGGCGGCTGATGACCGCCGACACGAGCCGGGGGCGGGTCCGGTGAGCGGCCACGCGGCCCGGCACGCCCGGCACGCCGGGAAGGAAGGGCCTTTGCGATGACCACTGACCCCGGCGCTCCCGGCCGTGATGCGACGCCGTCCGCATCGCCTACCACGGTGCCGCTGACCAAGGAGTTCCCATCACCCGCAAGCGACGGGTCCGGCCGGGACCACACGTCCGGTGAGCGCGACGCAGGGCACCGGTCCCACCGGGCGTGGTCGGCGCGCCGCATCCCGGCCGCGCTGGTCGCCTCGGTGATCCTCGTGGCGGCGGTGGCAGCGCTGGTCGACGTTGTCGCTGTGCGAGCGGGACATCCGGCGGCGGCCTGGCGACGGCACCTGGCCGACGAACTGGCCACCCGGTCCGTGGACGACGTGTGGATGCTCACGGGAGCCGCCGTGGCCGCCGCCGTCGGCGTCTGGCTGATCGTCCTGGCCGTCACCCCGGGTCTGCGCCACTGGCTGCCCCAGCGTTCCCCCACCGGCTGCCCGCGGCTGCGGTCCTTCCTGGACCGCGACGGCGCCGCCGACCTGCTCCGTGACGCCGCGATGCGGGTTCCCGGAGTCGGCGCGGCGCGCATTCGGGTGCGCCGTCACCGCATCAAAGCACGCGCGGACGTCCGCTTCCGTGACCCTCGACAGGTGAAGGAGGACCTCATCGCCGTCCTCGACGAGGAACGCGACCGGCTGGCCCTCGCCCGTCCTCCACGCATCGCCGTACGGGTGCGGCAACGCACCGGCTGACCGACAACCGCAGCACCGGGAGTCCGCCATGACGTCGCGCCCCGCACTCAACCGCACTCTGCTGGCCCTCGCCGGACTGGTCCTGCTCGGCGGCGGACTGCTCGTCCTCTTCGCCGGGCTCGACCTCTACCGCCGACACGATCTGATCCCGCCCGCGGGCTGGCCCCTGATCACCCCGGACGACGTCCTGCTCGGCTCCGCCGACCGGGCCCGCTGGAGCGGCCAAGGCTGGTGGTGGTGGCCCGCGGTCATCGCCGCCCTCGCCCTCGCCGCCCTGCTGGCCCTGTGGTGGCTGCTCGCGCAACTGAGCCGACGCTGCCCCGGCTCACTACCCGTGGGCGGCACACCGCCGCAGGAGGGCGTCGAACTGCGCGACCGCGCGCTCAGCGACGCGATCGCGACCCAAGCCGGTGCCCTGCCGGGGGTCGAGCACGCGGCCGTACGCATCACCGGCCGCCCCGCCCACCCCCGCACCCACGTCAGGTTCACCCTCACCCCCGAGGGCGCGCCCGGCGCCACTCTCGGTGCCCTCTGCGAAGGCCCGCTCAGCACCGCCCGTCGGTCCACCGGCCTGTCTGACATGCCCACCGAGGTCCGCCTTCAGGTGGCCCGCCACAAACCCCACCGCGTGGAGTGACCCTGCGCATCGTCGGCCTTGACCAGAACCGCGCTTTCGGGAGGAGCACCGACAGGCGATGGCTTGGCGGCGTCTCCTACAAGCCGACCATTTCAGTGCGTGGGTGACGCGGTCGCGGCCGCCTCGTGGGTGGGGCAGGAAAGCGTCCACGAGTCGCCGCATTTCTGCCAGGTGAGAGGCGGCGAGGGCTGATCCGCCGACGCTCCTGGTGTTCTTCGTCCGCGACCCACTGGTCGAGCTGGGCGAGGCCGCCGCCGTCTGCTGGGCCACGACGCGGCGAGCGAAGCGCAGCAGCTTGAGCTGACAGAGCCGTCCCCCATCGTGCAGGCCCTGCCGCCCACCGCGGCACTTGTCGAGTTGAAGGGCGCGCCGCGCTACCACCATGCAACGTCCTCCGGGTCTCCCGGTCTGCCTGAATGGGCGCCCCGGAACCTTCTTCAGCTGTGGGGCGACCGCGCCGGGGGGAGTGCTGGCGGTGCTCCGTGTTCCCGCTACGGGGTAGTCGGTATTCCCCCTTCTGCCAATGAGGCCGCCGGTAGACGCGCTGGAGGGAGAGCCGTCTTGTGATCGACCCGGTGAAGGTGAGCAGTGCGCTGACCGATCTGATGCAGGCGAGCCATGGGGCGGCGTTGGAGGAGCTGCCCCGCATGGTGGCCGACAGCGGCGAGCCGGTGGGCCTGCACGATGTGGCGTTCTTCGTCGTGGACGTGCAGGGGAAGGTGTTGCGCGAGGTCACCGGCCGGGGTGCCGACGCCGGTAGGGGTGGTGTGGTGTCGCTGAGGTGGGGGGTGGCTGGTGTGTGGGGTGGGGTGTGACTGGTGTGTTGGGGATGGGTTGATAACTGGGTTTGGTGGTTGTGGTCTTTTTGACCTGGGGTCTGTGTGGGTTTCAGTGGGAACGCCCGGGGTGTTGTGGGTGGCTTCTGCGTCTAAAGGCTTGGCTGGCGTTTTGCCTGGTCAGGGGTGTTTTACCTGGCCAGTGGGGGTGTTGCGCGCCCCGTAGTCCGGTTCTGGGTCTGGCTGCTGTTCCCTCTTGGGTTGGTGTCGGGTACTGCCTGGCGGATGTCAGCATCGGTATCCCTTGTCAGGCTTGGCTTGAAGGCAGGGATGTGGCCTGAACAGCGTCGCGGCGGGTGGTGTTGCTGCGGGGGCGGTGGTGTTGTTCGGCGAGGTGGTCGAGTTGTACTGCGTCGAGCGTTTGCTTGGTGATTTTTTCGGTTCCGTCGTGGATGGCGGTGATGGCTGCTTGGCGGATGAGTCGGGTGAGGCTTCCGATGCGGCCGGCGGTGCGTTGGTGGAGGTAGGTGGCGTGTAGGGGGAGGGTGCCGGGGCGGTGTGAGGTGAGGTCGAGGGCGTTTTCGAGGTCGGTGATGACGTCGGTGAAGGGGCGGGCCGGGCCGTGCGGGCCGGGAGGGGGCCGCAGGTGATGAGGGTGGCGCGTCCGGCGAGTTGGGCGCCGCGTACTCCGCTGAACAGGGGGGTGGTGGTGACGTCGATGCCGGCGTAGACGAAGGTCGCGTGGATGCGTTCGGTGAGGTCTTTGAGGAGGTCGGCGGCTTGGGCGCCGGTGGTGGTGCAGGGGTTGAGGCGGTGGATCTCGTCGATGAGGACGAGTTGGGCGGCGGCGGTGTTGTAGGTGCGGCAGACGGCGTCGGTGATCTGGGCCTGGGTCATGCGGGTGGTCGTGGGGGCAGTCCAGGCCCGCGCAATGCGACGGTCGACGGCTACTGGTCGGGGTGGACGGCTTGGACGCCGGTGCCGGCATACGCCTTCGGCGTGAGGGTGAGCAGGTACCGGCCACTCGGATGGGCGGGGGAGGGGCGGGCGGCGTGGATGGCGTGGACGGCGGCCCAGGAGTGTCCGAACCGGAGCAGTTCGGTGGCGGTGACTGCGGCGTCGGTGTCGAAGGCCTCGATCCGGATGAACCGCAGCCCCTTGATGTAGCCGAGCAGTCCAGGTCGTTCGGCGTCTCCGGCCGTCAGCGACAGCACCGGCGCATACAGGTCACCGAGCCCGCCGGAGGCCTGGACGTAGAAGGCGGCGACTGCCTCGTTGAACGGGTCCTTCGGGTCGTACAGCGCTCCCGCGGTCGTGTGGTCCAGGACGACCGCGATCGGCGCCACTACGCGGCTGCCCGCGGACCGTGCGCGGCGCCGCCCAGGCGCTCCAGCAGCGCCCGGGCCTTCTCCTCCGCCTCGGGGCTCGGTGCGCTGCCGAGGGCGGAGGCGAGCTCGGCGCGGGCCAGCTCGGCGCGCTCGGCGTACTCGGCCTGCGTGGGCGTGCTCTGCGCGAGGTCCTCGACCAGACTGCGGATGGTGGTGCCGTGCTCGGCGGCCAGCTGGGCGAGCCGGTCCCGCGCGGCCGTGCTCACCTTGATGCTCGTCTCGTCTGCTGCCATGTTCCTCACTCTACCGCGCCCCTCTACTGGCAGTAGAGGGGCGGTGGAGTCTCCTCTCCTCTCCCCTTTCGAGACCGGGCCGCCGCCTCTCGCAAGCGGAGGACGAGTGATGGTGTTCCTCCTCCGGCGGGACTTTCCGCGATGTGGAGCCTGTCAGGAGAGCACCTGGGCGAGCACGCCGGTGAGGGCGATGGCCAGTGTGAGGACGGCGGCGAAGGTGGCTGCGGCGCGCATCAAGGCGGTGGGATAGGTGGCGCCGTCCAGGCGGGTGAGCACGGCCGCTGCCGTGGCCGCGAGGAGTGCGAGTACGACAACCAGACCGATGCTGAGCAGGACTGTGACGAGGTGGTTCACGGCGATCTCCCCGAGGAGGGCGGATGCTGACCCGCCCCAAATTCACGGAACAGGTGTCCGCCCCGGTCCGGCTGGACAAAGATGGACTTCTTCGGACGTGCGGGCCTCGGGGGGCATGTGGAGAGGGACGCCGATGGGCGTGAGGCAGCGGCACTGGCCGAGTTGCGTGCCCGCCTGAAGGACGCCGTGGCTCTCTCCGGGCTGGGCGTGGACCAGCTCGTCGGCCGCATGAGGACCAGGGTCGGGGCAGTAAGCCGCAGTACCTTCTTCGAGGCACTTCGGCGCGGCGCTCCCGTGCCGACGGCGAGGACGGTCGCCGCGATCGCGGGCGGGCTGGCGTTGTCGAAGGAGCAGACACAGGAACTGCTGGACTTGCGACGCACTGCGGTCGGCAAGCCTGTTCCAGCACCGGAGACGACCTCAGGGCCAGGCCGAGAGTTAGGCAGGCCGGTCGACGGTACTGGGGCGGTAGCCGGCGTCGGGGACAACCACGGCCCGATAATCCCCCATGTCACGCAGCTCCCGCCGACGGCGATCCGTTGGGCTGCCGAAACCGAGGCCTGCGGCGAGTCCGACCTGCGCCCTCCGAAGGCGACCTTCACCGGCCGGGCGGGGGAGCTGGACGAAATCCGGACCGAGTTGCTCCGACGCGCCGACGGCGTCGGCATCCCGGTTGTGGTGGTGCATGGCCTGGGCGGCGTCGGCAAGACCGAGCTGGCCCGGCAGTATGCCCAGACTTACCGGCATTCCTACGACCTGGCCTGGTGGATCGATGCAGCCGCCCCCGGGGCCGTCGACGCCGCGCTCGCCGGGATCGCGGTACGGCTGAGTCCGTTCTGGGGCGGCACCGTGCCGTCCGAGCGCGCGCTCACCGCTTGGGCCCTGGCCTGGCTCCAGCGGCACGACAACTGGCTGCTGGTCTACGACAACGTCGAGGACCCGAACCTGCTCTGGCAGCACCTGGGCAGCCTCGGGCGCGGGCACCATCTGATCACCAGCCGCCACGCCACGGGATGGAACCGCCGGGTGGCGCTGATCGGCCTGGACGTCCTGCCGCGCAAAGACTCCGTCGCGCTGCTCAACGCCTGGGGGCCCTTCAGCTCCCCTGACGAGGAGTGGCATGCAGGCCAGCTGGCGAAAGAACTGGGCGACTTGCCACTGGCCCTGGAACAGGCTGCCGCCTTCATGGCCCAGACAGTGACCAGCATTCAAAGCTACCGCGACAGCCTCGCCGAGCAGTTGGACGAAGCTGCCCAGGACCACTCCGGCGAGGAGCAGACGGTGTCCCGGGTCTGGAAGCTCACCCTCACCGCGCTGGACGAGACCGCCCCGCTGGCCGTCGAACTGCTCCACGTCCTGGCCTGGCTCGACCCCGACAACTGCCCCCGGTCCCTGCTGGCCCCGCTCGCCCCCGGCAAGCTCCCCGTTGCCAGTGCCCTGGGGTGGCTGAACGCCTTCAGCATGGTCTCCCTCACCGACAAGACGGTCTCCGTCCACCGCCTGGTGCAGACTGTGCTGCGCGCCAAGGCGATCCGGCACGCCAGCCGCGAGACGGCCGAGGGCAGTATCCCTCCGCCGCCACGCGGCCGACCTCAGGCCGAGCGCATCCTGCTCGAAGCCGTGTATCCGGACGGGGCCGAAGCCGCCCCGGACGAAGCCCCGGACGAAGCCCGGCTCGCCCTGCTCGCACCGCATGTGATCGCTCTCTCCGGCACCGACCCCGGGGACTACCGCCCGGACCTGGCCCGGCTCTTCGGCGAGGCCATGGTGCACCTGCGCCGGCAGGGCCAGATAGTCCGATCCCTATCGGTTTGCCGGGCGTACGCGCGGCAGGTGGTGGCGGGTTTCGGCCTCGACGACCGAACCGCCCTGATCGGCTGCGACGCGCTCGCCTCCGCCCTGATGGCGGCCGGCGAGTTCGGCGACGCGATCGACGCCTTGGAAGAACTCCGCGAGCGGAGCATCCGGGCGCTTGGCCCGGGCGACCTCACCACCCTGAACATCCGGGCCACCCTTGCCTCCGCCTACCAAGACAGCGGCCGATTGGAGGCCGCCGTCGAAGAATGCATCGATGCCTCCGCCGTCGCCGCCGAGCACCTGGGCCCGGAGCACGCCCGGACCCTGACCCTGCGCAACGGCCTGGCCCGGGCGTACGAGTACAGCGGCCGGTACGAGCAGGCGATCGAGATCTACGAGAACCTGCTCCGGCACGAGGAACTCCTGGTCCGCTGGGAGGGCAACTCGGCGCCCCTGGCAGCGAACGCGGCCCAGGTGCGGAACAACCTCGCCGGGGCGTACGGGAGCGTCGGCCGGCACGAGGAGGCGCTCGCGCACTACCATGCGGCACTTTCCGAGCTGACCCGCCTCCTCGGGCGCGGGCACCCGACCACCGTGAACTGCCTCGGCAACCTGGGCTACACCCTGGAGGCGGCCGGTCGGATCGATGAGGCGTCCTCCTATTACCGGGAAGCGCTGGAGCGGCGACTGACGAGCCTGGGCGAGGACCACCCCGACACCCTGCTGAGCCAGAGCAACCTCGCCTACCTGCACCTGAAAAAGGGTGAGGTCGATACCGGGCTGCAGCTGTGCCGCCGGACGCTGGTCCAACGGGAGCAGATTCTGGGCCCGACCCACGTCGACACCCTGGTGAGCCGGAACCTGCTGGCCTCGGCCCTCGCTTTTGCCGGGGAGGCGGAGGAGGCAGTCGACCTGTACGAGACCACTCTCGGACAGCGCCGGGAGGTCCTCGGGAGCGGGCACCCCAAGACCCTGCAGACCCTGGCCGACCTGGCGCTCTGCCGCCTCCAACTGGGCAACGCCGCGGCGGCCGTCCCGCTGCTCGAGGAGGCGCTGACCCGCCAGCAGCGGCTCTCCGGGCCGGACAGCCCCGATACCCTGCGCCACCTCCACAACCTCGCCGCCGCCTGCAGGGAGGCCGGAGACCTCGACCGGGCCCGGGAGCTGTTCACCACCGCACTGGACCGGCGCACCCAGGTGCTGGGCGCAAAGCACTTCGAGACCCTCATCACGCTCAGCGGCCTGGCCCGGCTGCACCAGGCCGACGGAGACCTGGAACACGCCATCCCCCTGTACGAGGATGCGATCGCCGGTCTCACCGAGGCACTCGGCCCCGACCACCCCACCACCCGAACCGTCTCCGGCTACCTCGCTGAGGCCCGCACTCCCTGACCGCCTCGAACCGGGCCAGCTCACCGCCGACCGGCTGATCGCGGAAGATCCCTTCCTGCGGGTGTGCCGCAGAGCCGCCTCGTTCTCGCCAGTCGCCACGATCGTTTGGATCCAATCATGCTGGGCCGGCTGCAGGAACACTACGAAGCTCGCGCCCAGGCCCTCTGATCCCACATCCGAGGTCTCGCTGGTGCATGCCCCTGCGCCGGATGAGGGGACGGCTTGTGCGCGCGGCAGGTACGCGAGATGGTCGCTTGGAGTGCGGGAGGTGGCCGTGATGCTCCGTGTCCGGCTGCCATCGTCATCGCATGGTCATGCCACCGCAAGACCATGCCACTTGTTCGGCAGCCGCCCCGGCCCGTCCCCGCTCCCTGCGTCGACGAAGGCGGCCGGCGGGTGTTCTCCGCCCTCGCCCCCACTTCGGCGGCGCGCCTGCTCACCGCGCTGCGCAGGCGCTCCCGGCCGCGGTGGGAGTGAGCTTATGTCCATGCGTCGCTGAACAGTGCGTATTCGAGCAGGTCGGGGGAGGCATCGGAGGGCCAGCCGTCTGTCGCTGCCGCCTGGTGGGCGGTGGCGTGCATGAAGGACAGGTAGATCTTGTAGCGGTGGGCGACCAGTCCTGGTCTCTCCAGACCCAGGCGGCGACCGAGCCGTCGGGGTCATGGCCCCTCTCCCGGCCGACCGCCTGGGCCAGGGAGCGCAGCCGCCGGGTCAGGACACGGTCGAGTATGAGCGGCTCGGGGCCGTTCGCCGGCTTGACCGTCTTGCCTGCGAAGTAGAGGAACTTGGTGAAGAAGGACGGCCCGAACCCGGGAATCCGGCCGCGGAGCTCCTCGTAGGACGCTACTGCGCCGTGCCTGCTCAACACGGTGACCGCATCGTCCAGGAGGTCCTCGGCGGCCAGGATCTTGTGGAGGGTGGCTGGTCCGCTGCCGCCGGGGGAGCCGCTCTTTCCCTTTCCCCACACGTAGGTGGCGACCAGTGCCTCTCGGAGCGTCTCGCGCGCCAGCGTGTTGGCGACGATCGACGTCACCTGCGCCGGGCTGACCCGGGCGTCCCCGGTGAGGGAGTGGGGAGCCAGTGCCGAAGGCCAGGGGGTGATCCCCGGCTGTGACGCAGCTCCTGTCGCTCCCGGGGGAGGCCGCCGTACCGTTGTCCGCACCTCCCCGCCCGGGCGCGCAGTGCCCGCGACCGGATCACCCACACCGGAACACCCAGGACAGGCGGGCATACGCACAGGACGGTCCACCATGCCCACCGCGCTCTCGCCCGTCATCGCCGCCTCCGCACGCTGGCTGCTGGCGGCCTTCCCCCCGGCCACCGGCCCGCTGAACCAGGCCCTGGCCGAAGCCCAGGCAGGCCATGCGGCCACCATCGCCGCCGCCCTGCGCTACCCCACCGCGCTGGACGCCGAACTGCTGGACCTGCTCGGCCCCGGCGGCTCCGGCCGGCTGGACTTCGTCACCGGCGCCGACGCACCCCCGCTGACGGACGCCACCCACGCCTGGCGCACCCAGGTCGACGAGACCGTCGTCAGCTGGGCGGCCTGCCTGCTGGCCGACGCCGACCTCGCCGCCCTGGCCGCCGCCTGCCTGGCCGCCACCCACCACGGCCCCGACAGCGTGGGCGACGCGCGCCGGCTGACCATCCCCAGCCCGCGCGACCACCGCGCGGCCCCCCTGCTGCGCCACCCGGACTTCCTCGGCCCGATCGCGGACCTCCACCGCGAGACCCTCCTCGGCCTCCTCGGCGCCGCCCCGGCCGTCACCGCCCCCGAACCCGGGTGACCACCGAGCCCGTACGACCACAGGCAGCCGGCCACCGTCGGGCCGCCGCGGCCCGTCGCGCTCAGGGCGCCTTGAACAGAGCCGGGAAACGCGGAGCGAGCCAGGGCTTGCGCCCCCCGACCAGGGTGCGGCCCTGAGCGAGGGACCCCACTGGCCCCGGCGCCCGAGCGCCATCAGGAGAAACGTGACCGGCTCGATGAGGATGGTGCAGTCCGTAACCGCTCCACACTCGATGGCAGGCCCCGACAGGCCGGACCACAACTCAGCCGGCAACGGACGCAAGCGGCACCTGCGGCAGCTTCATCGCCCCGGCCGGTGTGGGCCAGCGCCGAAAAGAGGTGTAGGTTCCCGCGACCCGTGTCATCTGCCGCACCTCTGACCTCGACGGTTCTTGGACTTCCCACGCCATGTCATGTGCTGGATTCCCAGCGCCGTGTCATTTTCCTGGCTCGCCCAGCCAGAAACGGCGACGCCGCCGCCCAAGAAGAGGTTCACCGGACGGTCAGAAGCTCCAGCTGTAGAGGCCGCTGCCCGTGGTCACCGCAGACGCCGCAAGCCGGGACACTGCCTGCAGGACCGCCAGCAGATCATCGTCGGTCATTTCGTCCCCGTCGGCGGACCTGAGCCTCGCGGTCCAGCGATCTGCCAGCTCCTCCAGCTCAACGGAGGTGGCGTCGGCCAATACTGCCCGGATCAGCCGCGGCGGCAGAGCGAACACCTCAACACCATCGTTCAAGGGGGCAGTGACCCACTCCGGCCACGGCCATGCAAGGAGCTGCTCGATCGGCGGGAGCTCGGCCGCGGGCTCCTCGAAGTACATGTCCCACTCCGCGATGGCACTGTCCGGCTCTATGAAACGGCAGGTCACAGACTCAAACGCCGGACCAGGTCCCTGTCGGCGCGTCGCAGCGGCACTCTCGTCGTCCGGAGCGAGGAAGAACACGATGTCGTGGGCCATCTCAGAATGGTGGCAGCCTGCCGAGCTGAGTGCCGGCAACGGGTATTGCGACCAGTGACCATGCTGCTCTTTCACCCGCTGCCCTCGGTCTGTCATAGGCGCCTGCCATAGTGCCGCCGTGGACAACGACTCCTTCTGGAAGATCATTGAGGAATGCCGGTCGAAGGCTCACGTCAGGGCTGAGCGGCTGGCGTGGTTGAAGGACGAGCTCGCGCGAAGGCCCGTGAAGGAGATCGTGGGGTTCCAGGCTTGCCTTGACCGTCTGTGCGACCAGGCGTTCACTTGGGATCTTTGGGCTGCCGCCGAAAGGATCTTCGGCGGCTGGTGCTCGGATGACGGCTTCTGCTACTTCCGTCTGTGGGCAGTCGGTCTGGGCCAGGCCACGTTCGAGCGCGCTGTCCAGGATCCCGACACTCTGGCCGAAGCCCCTGGAGTAAGGCGCCTGGCCGACCGACCACGAGGTGAGTGGGGTGATCACTGGCCGGAGTGGGAGGAACTGGACTATGTCGCGGCCGAGGCCTACGAACAGGCGACCCAGGTGTCGGATGAGTTCGCCACCTTCTATGAGGCCGTGGACGCTCTCCAGAGTGACGACGAAGTGCTTCGAGACCCGCTCGGGAAGCGCTGGGACGTGCGAGATGAGGTCGAGGCGTCGCGTAGGCTGCCGCAGCTGAGTTCCAGGTTCCCGATCACGATGCAACCCTGAGCTGGCGGGAGGGTCGCCCGCCGGTCAACTTCCCTCCGTTCTGAGGGAGAGCAGCTGTTGAGAGCGCTCTCAAACCTGGGGTGAGCCGGGCGCGTTACGCGGCGGCCCCTCCTGGCGGGCCCGTGCCCGCTACCGGGAGGTTCTGTGCTTGGCGCGCGGGGGATGGGAATGCTCTCGCCGACGAGGTGAAACCCCGCCTGGATCAAGGCATGCCGAACCTGCACCAGCAGATCAGACGGCGAAGGTGACACCGGCTGCGTCCGCCCTGATATCGCGAGATCAAACCTTCAACCTCAGGGCAAAGGCACAGCTCCGGGAGGGGTTGACGGCGCAGATCAGCGGGTCTTGGGTGGAGGACCACGTCCAGAGCAAGGGGGGGGGGCTGGCCATGGCGTTGCTTGCTGTGCCCGGTGTGCGACACCGGCGACGTAGACCGCCCGGCGGCCAACTTCTCGTTCGAGTGCGCGCGCCCGAGCGAGCACGGGCGGGGCCGGTCAGGAGCGTTCGTAGAAGCCGGCGAGGCGACCACGAGCGAGCACGTTTCCGGCGGCGGCGATCACCTCGCGTGGCTTGGCGGAGTCCGTACCGCCTTACTCGTCCCTACGATCAGCGGCTGGGCGAGGGGGAACAGCTGGAAGACGTACCGATGCGGGCCGTGGCCCTTGATCGGTGCGGACCCGAGGTAGCCGCGCCGTGAGCCAGAGTTCAGGAGGCGTACGCCAAGGGCCGGATTCTCGGCGGCGAGGGCGCCCTGGGCGAGGCCGGTCATGGAGGGGTCGAGCAGGGCGATGCCATGGTTGTACGGCATGGGCATCGGCGCATCGGGATCTTCGACGACCAGCAGCAACTGTGCTGCGTCAGCTGGGACTTGTCCCACCTCAGGGGCTGGTGACAGATTCTCGCCGTCGACACGCCGTGCGGCGTAGACCGTCGGGATCGCCGTCTCGTGAGCGAAATCGGGACCGGTAAGGGCGAGCGCGGTCTCGACGGTCCAGTTCGGCGAGCTCCAGGCGAGGCCGGCCTGCCCCACTCGCCGGTTCTTCAACAACTTGCCGATCACAGCCACGATTCAAGGGATGTGGTCCCACCGGTGACGGTGGCCTGCTGTGCAGCGGCCAGAATGACCTTGCCGGAGTAGGCGGCAGGGTGCAGCTTCGTCTCCGCCAAATCCCGCCAGGAGTCCTCTGGGCCGAGGCCCAGAAGACTTCGTGGTGGTCAGCGCCGGGAGTAGGGCAGTGTCGAGCCGGATGCGGTCGCGAGTACGGCTTCCGTGCCGAGGCTGTTGCCGCTGTCCTGGTACATGGACAGTTGGCCGTCGGACCAGCGCACGAGGTAGTCGTTGGTCCGGTTGTCGGTGCTGGTGAAGTTGCCCGCTGTGGTGAGCGTGGCGTGGGTCCACAGCGTGCTCGGGGCCCGCAGACGCACCTCTCCGTGGAAGCCGTACTGGTTGATGTCCGGGTACAGGGTCAGTTCGCCGTCGGACCAGCGGACCACGAGGTCTGACTCGCTGGTTCCGGCGAGGTCGGCGGACGTGACGGATGTGGCGTGCGTCCAGGTGGAGTTGGGAGGGTTGAGGCGGACCTGGGCGTGGAGGCCGGTGGAGTTGAGGTTCTTGTAGAGAGTGGTCTCGCCGTCGGACCAGCGCACGATCAGGTCGTCGGGCCAGTGGTCGTCGGTGGTGTAGCGGCCCGCGGTCATGGAGACTTCGTGCTGCCACAGGGTGCCCGGCTTGACGAGTGTGATCTGGCTGTGCAGGCCGCGCGCGTCGACGTCGGGGAAGAGGGTGAGGCTGCCGTCGCTCCAGCGCACCAGCAGGTCGTAGGTGTTGGCGCCGGTGAAGTCGCCGGCCGTGATGGAGACGGCCTTCGTCCAGGTGGTGTTGGCCGCGGCGAGCCGTATTTCCTTGTCGAACCGTCCGTTGCCACCGCCTCGGTACAGCGTCAGCTCGCCGTCCGACCAGCGCACGATCAGGTCGCTCTTGTCCGGATCGGGCGAGGGCGAGGGCGTGAAGGAGCCGGAGGTGACGAGGGTGGCATGGGTGAGTGTGGAGGCGCCGGGCAGCACATTGGGACGTGCGGGGGCGGTGCCGGCGACCGCCGCCTTGTACAGGTTCTGGATGTCGGAGCCGTACGGGGAGCTGTAGGAGACGTCGTCGGTCGGTCCGCCGGTGTCCCAGCCGCCGATGCTGCCGACCACGTCGCCGGTGCCGATGGCCGGGTCGAAGTTCTCCAGGAACGGGCTGCCGCTGGTGCCGGATGCGTAGCCGTTGCAGGCGATCCGGAGGTACGAGCCGGGGGTGCCGTCGGTCGGGGTGTACTGCGTGGTGTTGTTGTCGCAGGTCAGGGGCCGTGTGGCGGTGCCGGGGTAGCCGACCAGCCGAATGCTGGGGAAGGCGTAGCCGTGGCCGGTGGCCAGGTTGTTGCCGCCCACCACGTCCTGCACCTGCTTGCCGTCGCTGCGCGCGCCGACCTGGGCGAACGCCACGTCCCACGGGGCGCCCTGGACGTGTCCGCGGTCGTAGTAGCGGGGATCGATCCAGACCCGGCTGCGGCCTTCGGAGTCGGTGGCGACGGGGAAGATGCCGTACGGCTGGGGATTGGCCGCGGTCCACTGCGGGACGAACGCGAGCGAGCCGCCGCCTGCCCGCCCGTCCATGCAGTGCCCGGCGGTGAGCACGATGTTGTGGTGCGGGCTGTTGATGACGCTCGCGGTGCAGAAGTAGGAGCCGCTGCTGGTCTGCATATACATCCGGCCGACCATCGGCAGCCCGCCGAAGGAGGAGCTGACGGGACCTGTCCCGCCCGTGGTCGTGGGGGCCGGGCTGGGCGAGGCAGTGGGGCTCGACGGGCCCGACGCGCTGGGGGAGGTGCTCGGGGAGGCGGACGAGGTGTCCGTCGGCGCGGCGGTCGGGGTGTCCGTAGCCGTGGCGGAGGGATCCGGGGTCGAGGTGCCGGTGGATGTGTCCGTCGGGCCGGCGGTGTCGGTCGGCGTGGCGTCCATCGGGACCTCGCGCAGGTCCTGGGCGTTCACGTCACCGGTCACCGACGGTTTGACGAGCCCCTGGAGCGTGGGGTGGGCGGCCTTGCCCGCGGCCCGCGGTTTGGCGTCCGGAAGCGGCTTTGCTCCTGCCATGCGCTGCGCGGTCCAGAACCGTTTGGCCGCAAAGGCTGTCCAGTGCGGCGCGGCGGCTGGGAGACGCGGGCCGGTGTCCGGTATCGCGGACGTGTACGCCGGAGGGGCGTTCGTGGCGCCTGCCGTATCGACCGAGACGAAGAGAGTTCCGGCCAGCGCGGTGATCACGCCGGCGGCGGCCACGAGAAGGGCACCGCGCCGACTCGCGCGGTGCCCGGCAGTTCTACTCACTTTTGGTTTGAATTCCCCCCACTTGGCGTGACTCTCCGCCACGCCGACGATAGGACGAGCAGAGAGTACGGCACTGTTGCTCGATGATCGAACCACAGGGCGAATTTGCCTGGATGATGAGTCGGGGCCGGCACCGGCTTCCGGACGCACAGCGGGATCAGGGTGAGGCCGTCGCGCGCGAAGGCCTGCTGGCGGAGGCCGGGGAGTGCCGCGATCGCCGGTGGATTCCAGGCCTTGCGGTCTGCTCGGAGGCTGTGGACGCGCGGCGTGCGTCCACGGTCCCTCCGGGTGACGTGGGCCGTTCGGCGTGCCGTTCGCAGCGAGGGCGGAGAGTCAAGACGAGAAGTGGGCCCGCCGCCACGGGGGAAAGTGGCGGGCCCAGCAAGCCACCACGATGCCACACCAGCAGCGGAGCTGCTGTTCATGGAGCAGAGGAAGCTCAGTTGATGCCGAGCCTGCACCGGCAAGGGAGACCTTCCCGGAGCAGACGGCCGTGTGCAGCTTCGTCTCCATGCAGGGACAGGTGGTGGTCGTACACGGAATCCTTGAAGCTGCCCTTGTAGTCGTGGGCGGCGTTCGCCGCCTCGTCCTTCCGCGTGATCGCCTCCGGCGGCCTGATCGTCTTGGTGCAGCCGCCCTTCCTGCGGATCGTCGTGGCCAAGTTCGCCTGCGTGCGGCGGGTGAGGTCGCACCCGGCGGCGGCGAACTCGCCGTCCTACGGCTGGCGCGTCACGCGGTAGCGGAGGTAGACGACTCTCGAGCTGAAGGTGCGGGTCTCGAGGAGTTCGAGATCCACCCGGCGCTCGTGCCGGGGAAGAAGGGAAGCCTCCACCGACCAGTACCGGGTTGACCCGGACCCGGTACTCGTCGATCAGACCCGACGCGGCCGCCTCGGCGGCGATCTCGCGGCTCGGCTCGCAACCGCTCGATCTCCTCCGCCAAGTCGCCGGAGGCGGGCATTGCCCTGGACTGCGCCGACCTCTCGCCTCGTCGGTGGCGAAGCGAAAGACCGGCCCTGTATCTCCGCCTCACCAGCAGCCTGGATCCTCCGGGGTCGGCATCCGTCCGCTCCGTACAGCTGCGCCGCGACCACTGGCCAGGACCTGAAATCCCTTATGCAACAACGGCGTTGTCCCGGGACCGCCCGATGCCTCGTCAGGCGGTGACACGTTGACCGTGCGCGAGTATGCGACGGGACCGCATGCATCAAATATTCACAACCGTAGGCACGCACGCCGGTCTGTGATTGGATGCGCGGGTTGCGGCCCGTGTGGCGCAGGCTCCCGCGATCGCGGAGGCCGCCGTAGCGCGCGGGGAGGGCGTGGGGGCCTTCGGGGATGGGGACTCAGGGGGTTTCCTTGGCGATGTCACAAAGCGATGCGGTGGTGGGTGCCACCAGACATGCACGCGGAGGCAGACACACCCGGTGGCGCGGCCTGGCGCTCGCCCTGACCGCCGCGGTGACCGCAGGCCTGGTCGGGCTAGGCATCTCTCAGGCGCAGGCGAGTGAGACGACCGGGTCGGTGGACACCCTCCGAACCGGCTGGGACAGGAGTGAACCGGATCTCGGCCCGTCCGACGTGCGTTCCTCTTCCTTCGGGCAACTCTGGAAGGCTCCCACGCAGCTCGACGGGCAGATATACGCTCAGCCGATCGTCGTCGGTGGCACCGTGGTGGCGGTCACCGAGAACAACGAGGCCTACGGCCTCGACCGCGCCACGGGGGCCGTGCTGTGGCAGCGCAGCTTCGGGCCCGCATGGCCCGCGTCCACCCTCAACTGCGGCGATCTGGTGCCGACCATCGGCAGCACCGCCACCCCGGTGTACGACCCCGCCAGCGGCGCGGTCTATCTGACCACCAAGGTCGACGACGGTCCCACCCACTTGAGCCCGCACTGGTACATGCACGCGCTCGATCCGGTCACGGGGGCGGAGAAATCCGGCTTCCCCGTGACGATCCAGGGCACTCCCTCCAACGACCCCACGCAGTCCTTCCTGCCCGCGTACCAGATGCAGCGTCCGGGCCTGTTGCTGCTCGACGGGGTTGCGTACGCGGCGTTCGGCGGACACTGCGATGCCAAGCCATATCGCGGCTATGTGGTCGGCGTCAGCACCACCAGCCCGTCTGTGACCTCGATGTGGGCGACGGAGACCGGCGCCAGCAACAGCGGGGCCGGCATTTGGCAGTCCGGCGGGGGGCTCGTCTCGGACGGTCCCGGCAGGATCTTCCTCGCCACCGGCAACGGCGTCAGCCCGGCGCCCGGCCCCGGCAGCGCCCCGCCCGGCACTCTCGCGGAGTCCGTGGTCCGGCTGCAGGTGCAGGCCGACCGGAGCCTGAAGGCCGCCGACTTCTTCAGCCCGTCCAACGCGCCGACCCTGGACCAACAGGACAAGGACCTGGCCTCCGGCGGCCCGGTCGGCCTGCCGGACAGCTTCGGCACCGCCTCCCACCCGCATCTGCTGGTGCAGCAGGGCAAGGACGGCCGAGTTTTCCTGTTGGACCGCGACGACCTCGGCGGGAGTTCGCAGGGCACCGGCGGGACCGACGACGTGGTGGGGATCACCGGGCCGCTCAAGGGCCAGTGGGGCCACCCCGGGGTCTGGGGCGGTGACGGTGGTTATGTCTACGTCGTCGGCAACGGGGGCTCACTGGTGGCGCTGCACCGCGGCGTGACGGGCTCGGGCGACCCCGCGCTGACCGTCGCCGGGTCCAGCCAGGACTCCTTCCCCTACACCAGCGGATCGCCCGTGGTGACCTCCGACGGAACGCGCTCGGGCAGCGCCCTGGTGTGGGTGGTCTGGTCGGGCGGGTCCAGCGGCGCCAACGCCCAGCTGCGCGCGTACGACCCGGTCCCCGACGCGAACGGCGTCCTGTCGCTGGTCTGGTCCGCGCCGATCGGCACCGCACCGAAGTTCGCCACCCCGACCACCGACGGCGGGCAGGTCTTCGTCGGCACCCGGGACGGCAAGGTCTACGCCTTCGGCAACCCGGTGGGCAGCCCGCTCAAGGGCGGACCGGTCGAGTTCGGGCTCGTGTCGGTGGGTGGCTCGGCGAGCTCCAACGTCGTCCTGACGGAGAACCAGAACCCGTCCCGGACCCTCGGCATCAAGGGCGTCACCGTCGACGGTCCGTTCACCGCGGAGACCTCGTCGCTGCCGTCGACAATCCCAGCGGGCGGACAGCTGGCGATACCCGTCTCCTTCACACCGACCGCGGTCCTGGGCGCGAGCGGAACGCTCACCGTGGCCACCGACGCCGGCAGTTTCCAACTGAGCCTGCACGGCGTCGGTACCAAGCCCGGTCTGGCGGCGTTCCCGGGCAGGGTGTCCTTCGACAACCAGCCCACGGGGACCACGGCCACCGCGAACGTCCAGCTGACGAACACGGGCACCGACCCCGAGACCATCACCTCCGTCACCCCGCCCGACGGACCGTTCACGGCCGCCGACCTGCCAAGCGCGCACCCCGCGAACCCGACGGTGATACCGGCCCAGAGCTCGATCGTCCTGCAGGTGGGGTACGAGCCCACGGCCACCGGCCAGAACTCCTCGTCGATCACGCTGAGCAGCACCAGTGGTGCGCTCACCATCCCGGTCGAGGGCGACGCGATCAGCGGCCAGGGTCACCTGGTGTTCAATCCGACGACTCTCTCGTTCGGGGCGGTGGTCCGCGGCACGTCGAGCACACGGACCTTCACGATCACGAACACGGGGAACATCCCGGTCACCGTCACCAAGGCGAAGGCCCCGGCAGGCGCGTTCAGCAGCGCCGACCAGCTTGCCGAGGGCCTGGCCATCGGTCCCGAGCAGAGTGTCCGCCAGACGGTCACCTTCGCCCCGACCGTGAGCGGCAGCCAGTCGGCCACGTACGAGGTCACCGGTGACGCCGGGCAGGGAGCGCAACTGGAGCCGCTCACCGGCATCGGTGTGCCCCCGGCGTCGCATCTGGGCACCGTGCTCGCACGGGACAACTCCGGCACCCTGTGGCAGTACCGCGGTACCGGTGTGCCCTCCGGGGCACTGACCGCCCGGGCCGCCATCGGAACCGGCTGGAACACCTACAACATCGTCACGAGTGTCAGCGGTGAGATGGCGGACGGCACCGGAAACGCCGTCGGCCGTGACAGCAAGGGCACGCTGTGGTTCTACCAGGGCACCGGCAACGCGAAGGCACCCTTCGCGCCCCGGAAGCAGGTCGGCCCCGGCTGGAACATCTACAACTCCATCGTCGGCGCCCGTGACGTGACCCGGGACGGCAAGGCAGACCTCGTCGCCCGCGACAGCAAGGGCGGCCTGTGGCTGTACCGGGGCACCGGCAACGCCTCAGCACCCTTCCTGACCCGCATCTCCATCGGTTACGGCTGGAACACCTACAACTCCATCGTCGGCACCGCCGACCTGACCGGGGACGGCAAGGCAGACCTCGTCGCCCGCGACAGCAAGGGCGGCCTGTGGCTGTACCGGGGCACCGGCAACGCCTCAGCACCCTTCCTGACCCGC
>NZ_JBEYYJ010000021.1:159655-170621 GCF_040645475.1 Streptomyces sp. NPDC046759
ATCTCCATCGGTTACGGCTGGAACATCTACAACTGGCTCGTCTGACCGAGGACGGAGGGAGTGTAAATCTAACGGCGGATCCGACGATCACGGGAGAGACGTCAAGTGAATTATGCCGCCGTGGAGTTGGAGATCGTGGAGTCTGTCGAGAGTGCCCAGTCCGGGCAGCCTGCGCCGGCGTCCGACGAGCAACTGGTCGCGATGCTGGTGGAGCGGGCCCCGTCGGAGGGGCTGCAGATGACCGGGCAGGGTGGGCTGTTGCAGCAGCTGACCAAGTGGGTCTTGGAATCTGCCCTGGAAGGTGAGATCACCGATCACCTCGGTTACGAGAAGCACGATGCGGTCGGCCGTGGCAGCGACAACTCCCGCAACGGGGGCCGGGCCAAGACCGTGCTGACCGACGTCGGGCCGGTCGAGATCAAGGTCCCGCGCGACACCTCGGGCACGTTCGAGCCGCAGATCGTCAAGAAGCGGCGGCGGCTGACCGGAGTCGACGAGATGGTGCTGTCGCTGTCCGCGAAGGGGCTCACGCACGGCGAGATCGCCGCCCACCTGGCCGAGTTCTACGGGGCCGAAGTGTCCAAGCAGACCATCTCCACCATCACCGACCAGGTCATGGACGGCATGGCCGCCTGGCGAAGCCGCTCGCTGGACCGCGTCTACCCAGTCTTGTTCGTCGACGCGATCAACGTGAAGATTCGCGTAGGCGCAGCAACCAGCGGTTGCCCAGCTGGCCCCCGCGGCGGTACAGAGGTCCTCGATCGTCGTCTGGGCGTAGCCGCGCTCCACGATGACGCGTTCAGCCGACCCAGGTAGATCGGCCGGTTGGCGACCTGCTGTGCCGCAGCTGTTCCCAGCAGCCCCAGTGCAGAGCGCTCGATGTAGCCGGGTGAGTACGACCAGCCGTCACCGACCCACGAGACTGGGGCCCGGCCCCCGGTAGTCAACTCCAGTACACTCCCGCCGCATTGGCGACATACAAGCACGCCCAAGACAGTGATTGGATCCCGTTTTGATCGCTTTCGGCCACGCAGGTGCAGCGCGGCACAGGGACAGTGATCCTGGTGTCACCGAGCAGCCGGTCACGACGGATCACGGGGCACGGCGGCCAGGCCCAGATCTTGAGGGCTTCGCGAGCCGACCCGGAGTTGGGCGCCAGGGATCCGATGCTCTCAGCCGCGGCTCCGAGCCATAAGGCACGCGCCCACTGCGTCAAGTGATCTCGTTACCATTCATTCGCACGTGTGATGCGTTGCTGGCTGGAACGGGAAGGCGGTTGACGGGGGATGGGCTACGTCCTGCCTGGATGGCTCGACGAGATCCTGGATTACATAGGCATCAAGTTCCCGAACGTCGACGAGGACGACTACCGCGAGATGGCCGACGCCATGCGGGAGTTCGCCGACAAGTTCGAGGGGCACGGGGCCGACGCCCACAAGGCGGTGGAGCGGATCCTCGCTTCGTCCAAGGGTTGGGCCGTGCATTCGATGCAGACGCACTGGGCCCAGGTCAAGGCCGGCCACCTGGACAAGATCCCGGAGCTGGCCCGCCTGTTCGCCGAGGCGTGTGACGTCGTCGCGGACATCATCTTCGGGATGAAGACGAAGGCTGAGGCGGAACTCGCCGTCATGGCGGGCTCGGTAGGCCTTTCGCTGGGGATGGCCTTCGTCACCGGAGGCCTGTCTGCCGTCCTCGGCGCGGCAGAGGTCACGGCCATGCGGCAGCTGGTGAAACGCATCATCGACGAGGCGGCCGACCGGTGTGTGGACGAGCTGATAGCCCGGGTCACCGCGCCGGTCAACGCCAAACTGGAGGCGATGGTCGAGGACGCGGTCCTGAACCTGGCCAACGACGCCTTCTCCCTGCCTCCGGAGCCGACCGTCGCAGGCGGTGGCGGCGGGGCCCGCGGCAACAGCCACGGACACGGTGGCATGCAGCTGGCCTCGGCGGGCGGCGCGGGCGGCGGCTTCATGCTCGCCTCCGCGGGCGGCGGCGGTGGCGGCGGTGCGGACCTGTTCATCGACCACGAGGAGTTCGAGAGCGGCGCCGGCAAGGTCTCTGCGCACGGCAGCGCACTCCATCTGGCCAGCTCCTCCCCACTCGACCGCGCCAAGGGCGCCTTCGGCCGCACCAAAGGTAAGGACGCCTTCAGCCGCGCCTTCGACTCGGTCCTGGAAGGTGCGCTGCACGGCTCCGAGAAGGCCCTCAAGAAGATCGTCAAGCACGTCACCGAAACGGTCCCAGACCGGGTTAGGGCCGCGTCTCGGCTACACAAGCACAACGACCACGGTGTCCGGGACAAGATCGACTCCATCAGGCTCGGGAAAGGCGGCGACGGTCACGGCAACTCCCATGACCTGGGCGGCCTTGGCCGCGGGCGGCGGACCCGGACCAGGCCCGATTCTCTACAGGGCGCCGCATCGGACCCGCGCCGCAATGCCATCCCGCTGACCAAGAAGAGATGCGAAAACGATCCGGTCGATGTCGCAACAGGCGAGATGACACTGAGCGACACTGACGTGGCCCTGGTCGGCGTACTTCCGCTCGTACTGCGGCGCACGCATCGGTCGGAGTACCGCTATGGGCGGTGGTTCGGCCGCAGCTGGGCATCCACCCTGGACGAGCGCATCGAGCTGACCGGCTCCGGTGCCATCTGGGCCCGCGAAGACGGCTCGCTGCTCGTCTTCCCCCAGTTGCCGAACGAGAACGACGCGGAGGGTGTGCTGCCGTCGGAGGGGCCGCGCCTGACCCTGACGTTCGAGAGCCGCCACGACGCCACGACCACGTACCGCATCACCGACCCGGCGTCCGGCGTCACGCGCCTGTTCACAGGCAGTCCCTACCACCCCTCGTCCGCCTACTGGCTGACCCGGATCGAGAACCGCAGCAGCGTCGGCATCACCATCGAGCGCCAGAGCGACGGTGCCCCCAGCGCGGTGGTGCACGAGGGCGGATACGTGGTGCTGGTGACCATGGCGGACGACCGCGTGGGCGAGTTGTCCCTGCGTACTCCGTCCGGTCCGAAAACCGTGCGGCGCTTCGGCTACGACCAGCACGGCAACCTTGAGACGGTGGTCAACTCCTCCGGTCTGCCGCTGCGGTTCACTTATGACGAGGACGCCCGCATCACGTCCTGGACCGATCGCAACGACTGCACCTTCCGTTACGCATACGACGAGCAGGGCCGGGTGGTGCAGACGGTGGGCCCCGACGGGTTCCTGTCGTCCTCCTTCGCCTACACCCGGCATCCGGACACCGGCGACAGAATCACCCGCTACACCGACTCCACCGGCGCTCAGCGGGTCTTCCACATCACCTCCCGTCTGCAGGTTGCCGCCGAGACCGACCCCCTGGGGCACACCACACGCTTCGTGTTCGACGCCCGCGACCGGCTTCTGGAGCACACCGACGCGCTAGGCAACACCACCCGTCTCGAGCGCGACGACGACGGCAACCTCGTCGGGCTCATAGCCGCCGACGGTGTCCGGACCACTGCGACGTTCAACGAATTCGGCCTGCCCGTGACCGTCACCGAGCGCGGTGGTCGTACGCGTCGCTACGAGTACGACGCGCGTGGCAATCTGACCGCTGTCACCGAACCCGACGGCTCCCGCACCGAGTACGAGACCGACGAATACGGTCATGTGACGGCCATCCGCGACGCTGCCGGAGGAGTCACGGGGATCCGGACGAATTCCGCCGGTCTGCTGGTTTCCATCACTGCACCGGACGGTGCCCGAGCGACCTTCGTACGGGACGCCTTCGGTCGTGTCACCGAGGCCACCGATGCCCTGGGCGGGAGTCTTCGGCAGGGCTGGACGGTCGAGGGCAAGCCCGCCTGGCGGGAACTGCCCGACGGCACCCGTGAGGAGTGGTCGTGGGACGGTGAGGGCAACCTGGTCAGCCACACCGACCGCTCGGGCCGTACCAGCACACACACTGTCACTCACTTCGACCGTCCTTCTGCCACCCAGGCCTCAGACGGGGGTCACTACCGGTTCACCCACGACACCGAACTGCGTCTGACGACGGTCACCAACGCCCACGGCCTGGAGTGGCACTACAGCTACGACGCGGCGGGCCGCCTGATGTCGGAGACGGACTTCGACGGGCGCACCGTGACTTACGAACACGATCCGCTCGGCCGTCTGAGACGCCGCACCAACGCCGCGGGGCAGTCGCTCACCTACGAGCGCGACCTCATGGGGCGTGTCGTCAGCCTGCGCCACGACGATGGCGCCACTTCCACCTTCACCCGTGACGTCACCGGCCACGTCGTCCAGATCACCAACCCCCATGCCCGCATCGACCTCGAGCGTGACCTCAGAGGCCGCATCGTGGCCGAGAGCGTCAACGGCAACACCCTCACCCGTGCCTACGACGCCCTCGGGAGGCCCACCCGCCGCCGCACCCCGTCCGGCGCCACCGGCGTCCTCACCTACGACGACCGAGGCCTGGCCGCCTACACAGCGGGCGAGCACACCTTCCGCTTCGAGCGCGATGCGCTGGGCCGCGAGATTGCTCGAACACTCGACGACGCGCTCACCCTGCAGCAGGGCTGGGACGCGGTGGGCCGGCTGGTCAGCCAGTCCCTCGCGGGTGCGCACAAGACGCTGCTGGAGCGGTCCTTCACCTACCGTGCCGACGGCACCCCGGCCACCGTTGAGGACAGTCTCACCGGGCGCCGCACCTACAGCGTCGACGAGGCCGGCCGGATCACGGCCGTCAGCGCCCGGGGCTGGAGCGAGCGCTACGCGTACAACGCAGCCGGTGACCAGACCCGCACCGCCCTGCCCGCCGGCGCGCCGGGCCAGGACAGCACCGGGGACCGCGACTACGCCGGCAGCCGCGTCACCCGGGCCGGCCGCACCCACTACGAGTACGACGCCCAGGGCCGCCTTGTCCGTCGCCGCACCACCACCCTGAGCGGAAAGACCCTCACCTGGACTTTCACGTGGGACGCCGAGGACCGCCTCACCCATCTCGAAGCCCCCGGCGACTGTCACTGGCGCTATCTGTACGACGCTCTGGGCCGCCGTATCGCCAAGCAGCGCCTGGACGCCCAGGGACGGATCACGGACGCCACGACCTTCTGCTGGGACGGGGCCCAGCTGGCAGAACAGCAGAGCAACGGCATCACCCTCGTGTGGGACTACGCGGGCCTGCGCCCGCTGGCCCAGCGCGAGTCCAAGGCTGGCCTCACGCAGGAAGAGACCGACCGCCGCTTCTTCGCGATCGTCACGGAACTCTCCGGAGCCCCCGCAGAACTCGTCGCACCCGACGGCTCCCTCGCCTGGCGTGGCCGGAGCACGGCCTGGGGCGCCACCCAGTCCCACCGCTCGGCCACGGCGTACACCCCGCTTCGCTACCCCGGCCAGTACTTCGACCCCGAGAGCGGACTTCACTACAACGTCAACCGCTACTACGACCCCGACCTGGGCCGCTACGCCACACCCGACCCGCTGGGCCTGGCCCCGGCCATCAACCACTACGCCTACGTACCCAACCCCCTCACCCTGACCGACCCACTCGGCCTGGCGGGCTGCGACGCCGATCCCACGTGGGGAGGGCGGGTCAACTGGACCCTCGACGAACACGGGCGTCCCTATGAGATGAACTCCGTCCTCACCCGGGACATGCTGGACGAAGGCACAGAAGCCAACCCCTCCATACGTCCGCCCGGCTTCCTGGGCGGCGCCTACAACCAGGCGCGCGGGCACATGCTGGCCAGGATGCTGGGCGGTTCAGGTGACCACCCGGACAACCTGTTCGCCATCACTCAGAATCCCACGAACAGCCCGGAGATGCGTGACTGGGAGCAGGACATGTACGACGCTGTCCGGAAGGGAGAGGTCGTCCACTACAACGTCTACCTTGAGTACACCGACGACCTGAAGGACTCGGTACCGAAGTACATTCAGCTCGAAGCCCATGGCCACCGGGGCTTCAGCCTGGACGTCTCGCTGAAGAACCCAGCTCACGCCCAGCAACAGCTACACCGTCAAGGACTCCTGTGACCAGCATCGACCAGCTCACTCGTCTGTGCCCGCCCCCCGCCGACCCGCCCCCGGTCGACTGGGGCACCGTCGAGGCCACACTCGGGTTCCGCCTGCCCGAGGACTACAAGCGGCTCGCCGCCGTCTACGGCCCCGGCGCCTTCGCCGGATTCATCAACGTCTTTCACCCGCGCGGCGTCACCGAATGGGTCGACCTCACCGGACCGGTACCCACGGCCATGCGAGAGCAACTGCAAAGAGACAAGGCTGCGGGCCGACCCGTCCCATACGACCCCCAAAAGCTGTTCACCATGGGCGTGACCGACAACGGGGAACACCTCTTCTGGATCCGGGACCCGCAGGACGATCCGGATAACTGGCACATCGCCGTTGATGAAGCACGCGGTCCTCGATGGTTCACCTTCGATGGAACCCTTACCGCGTTCCTCGTCTCCGTCCTGAGCGGAGAGACGGCGGTACCGCAATTCCCCAACGGCCTGCGGCAGGCCGCCACCGCGTTCACCCCATCAGCCCCTCGCCCCTCAGCGCCCGCCCCCGGCTCCACCCCGCTCCCGACTGACACCAACGTCATCCGCGAGTGGGCCCGAGCCAACGGGTACGACCTACCTCCCCGCGGACGTGTCCCCGCAGCCATCTTCGACGCCTGGATCGAAGCCCACGGCGGAGAGTAGCCACAGTGTATGCGCCTGACACGCCTGCATGGGCGGTCTCCTGACCTGCGCGATTGAGACCTCACCCCAAAAGGCCGGCCGGCCGGCGGCTGACGGTCGTCACCTTGCTGCGCCAGCCAGGTGACGAGTCGTACGGTCCGGTGAAACCTCAAAACGGCCATACGAGCGGTTGAGGCTCGGGTTCGGCGCGCTGGGCCTTGATGGTGAGGGATGGTTCAAGAAGCAGCCTGCTTGGAGCTGTCAGGGCTGTCGTGGATCCAGGACAGTCCCCCAAGGTCCAGGCGCTGGCGTGTGCGGGTCACGGCTACGTAGGCCAGGCGGGCTTCGGCGTCGTCGACCGGATAGGTCGCCGCCGAGCTGCTCTGGTCTTCCAGGTGGAGGCTTTGGGGCCGGCGGAAGTCGTCGGCGATGAGGACACGAGGCCATTCGCGCCCTTTGGCCTTGTGGACGGTGGAGATGGTGACCTGCGCGTGTGGCTCGGGCACGAGGTGGGCGACGGCGGCGAGGATCGCGTCGGTGCCGTGGGCGTCGACAAGGTTGACCAGGGGCTGCAGGTCGCGTCCTGCAGGGTCGTGGGCGGCGTAGTCCTGCAGTCGCACCAGGAGGGGAAAGAGGATCAGTTCGGGATGGTGGGTGCGGCGGCCTTCTTTGAGGTCACGGGCTGCCTGGGCCAAAGCACTCAGGGCGTCTCCTCCCCCGGCCAGGGCGACGCGCAACCCGGTGGTCATGAGCGTCATGACCTGGGCCATGGCGCCGACGTTGGTACGGCACAAGACGGCGTCGGGGCTGGTGACGGGGCCGATTTCGGTGGGCACCGTGGGGGCGCCGGTAAGTCGGATGGGGGCGTCGGCCAGGCGGAGCCAGCGGTTGGCTTCCTCGGCGAGGTGGGGTCCGAACCGGAAGGACTGCGACAGGGTCAGCTGGGTGCCGTGGAAGCCGGTCATGACGTCTTTGGCGCCGCGCCATTGATAGATGGCCTGGGCGGAGTCGCCGACCATGACGAGCTGGCTGTGGTCGCGTTGGGCGAGGAAGACCTGTTCCACGACGGGGTTGGTGTCCTGGGCTTTGTCCAGAAGCAGGTAGTCGGCGTCGAGTCTCGGCTGGGTGAGGGCCCAGATCTTCAGGTAGTGGTCGGGTTCGAAGCGGACGCAGCCCTCGTCGGGGTTTTGCAGGTCCGTCCAGGCTTTGCGGGCGGCGGGAAGGATGTGAGTGGCGAGTTCGCGGTGCAGCTCGTTGTCTTCCAGGCCGCGTAGTTTCGGTACGTGGTGGCAGGTGATCACGTCGTCGGCGGTGTAGCAGAAGCGGCTCACGGTGCGGACGAGGGCATTGGACAAAGCGCGTTGAGAGACGTCGCGTTCGCCGATGCGGATGGCTTTGGTCAGGCCGAGGGCTTGTCCGGTGTGCTAGGCGGGGCGGCGGGGGGGGGCGTTCAGGCGGCTCGTGTAGCGGTGGCCGACGGCGGCGTAGGCGAGTGCGTGAGCGGTCTTGCACTGGACAGTGCGTGGGAAGCGGGCGGTGGCGTCCTGGGTGATGGCCCGGTTGTAGGCGAGGTAGCGGCCGCGGCGTTTGGTGGTATGAGCGAGCAGGGCAAGGGTGGTGGTCTTGCCGGTGCCGGCTCCAGCCTGGAGGGCCAGGTGGTTGCCGGCTGGAAGGCGTCGGCTGCTGCGGTCGGTTCGTCGGTGGGCTTCATAGTGTGGGGCTTTCGGGGAGTCGGGTGAGCGCGTGTCCGACAGCGGAGAGCAGGTAGGCAGGGGTGGTGTGAGCCAGGAGTTGGCGCACGGCCCGGTCGAGGCGGTCGGTTTCCTGGTCGGCGTGTTCGGCCAGGACCCGGTGCAGGGCCATTTCCAGGAAGGCTCAGGGGTCTGGGCAGCGCGGCGGACTTAAGACGTCGTCTCATTTGGAGAGCTGGGTAGTCTGCCCGCGTGGTGATGGTCGAGCGCATGGTGCCGGACGAGTTGTGGGAGCTGTTCGAGCGGGTGGTCCCACCTGCTCCATCGCGGCCGCAAGGCGGCGGCCGGCGGCGATATGGGGATCGCGAGGTGCTGGCCGCAATCATCTTCGTGGCCACGACGGGCTGCACCTGGCGGCAGCTGCCGCCGGTCTTCGGCCCCTCGGGGCCGACCGCGCACCGGCGCTTCACCGAGTGGACCGCCGCCCGGGTCTGGGCGAAGCTGCACCGCCTCATCCTCGACGAGCTGGGTTCGCGCGGAGACCTGGACTGGTCGCGCTGCGCCATCGACTTGGTGAACATGCGGGCCATGAAAGGGGGGACCTGACAGGCCCGAATCCTGTCGACCGGGGCAAGAAAGGATCGAAGATCCACCTGATCACCGAGCGAACCGGTTTACCCCTCTCGATCGGAATCTCCGGCGCCAACCTGCACGACAGCCAGGCACTCGAGCCCCTCGTGCGCGGCATCCCGCCCATCCGCTCCCGCCGCGGCCCGCGCAGACGACGGCCCGCCAAGCTGCACGCGGACAAGGGCTACGACTACGACCACCTGCGCCGCTGGCTACGCAAGCGAGGCATCCGGCACCGCATCGCCCGCAAGGGCATCGAGACCTCCACCCGGCTCGGCCGACACCGCTGGACGATCGAGCGCACGATGTCCTGGCCGGGCGGCTGCCGTCGTTTGCACCGACGCTACGAACGCAAGACCGAGCACTTCCTGGCCTTCACCGCCATCGCCTGCAGCCTCATCTGCTACCGCAGACTCACCAAATGAGACGACGTCTAACGAGTTGGTGCGTGATAGCGGGTGGGCATGCTTTCGTGGTGAGGGGCACGGTCGATCGGGTGGTGTTGGCGCATCCGTTGTTCACGGGCATATCGACGGCTCATCTGGCCTCGCTGGTTGAGGAGTTGGCCCGCCCCGTGGGCAGCTGCGGCGGAGGGGCAACGTCTGGCGGGTGCGAGGTGGAGTGCGTAGACGCGCGCAAGGTGCGGGTGCTCGGTACCGGCTGGTGTTCGTGGACCGGCTGGTGGTCACGCTGATTCACCTGCGGCACGACCTGCCTCACGCGGTCTTGGGTGTGCTGTTCAACGTCGATCGCTCGACTGTCACCCGGGCCGTCGGTGAGATACGCCGACTGCTGGCGGAGCGGGGTTTCGCTGTTCCCGACAGGCCTGGCCTGCGGCCTCGAACGCTGGAGGACGTGTTCGCCTACGCCCAGGCCGAGGGTGTCGAGCTGAGGCTGGACGCCACCGAGATCCAGGTCCGACGGCCGGCCGCGGGGCGGGGCGACAGGCGGGCATT
Organism: Streptomyces sp. NPDC046759; assembly: GCF_040645475.1. Lineage (NCBI taxonomy): Bacteria > Bacillati > Actinomycetota > Actinomycetes > Kitasatosporales > Streptomycetaceae > Streptomyces > Streptomyces sp. NPDC046759. Next base: position 169,600 of record NZ_JBEYYJ010000021.1, read on the forward strand.
CGTGTCGGGCAAGAAGAAGCAGAACACGATGAAAGCCACTGTCATCGCTGACCACCAGGGCCGCACCCCGTGGGCCGATGGCCTGCGGCCGGGGCGGATGCACGATGCGACCGCAGTTCGCGCTGCCGGCATCACTGGCTGCTTCCAACACTTCGACCTGGTAGAAGTACTGCTCGACGACGGCTACCCGGGCCTGAGCCGTGACCATCCCGGCCGAGCACTCACCCCGCCCAGAAAGCCACGGCCCGGAGCACTGCCCGGCAGAGTCGAACAGTGGGAACACGATCGACACAGCCACTCATCCGACCGCATCACCATCGAGCACGCTCTCGCCGACCACAAACGCTGGAAACAACTCATGCGCTGGACCCACCGACGCGATCCTCTGCCCGACACCTACCGAGCCATCGCCGGCCTCGTCTCCGACCGCACCGTCATGACCTGAAAACGGCCGCGATCAGGGCGAACACGTTTCACCCACTATCACGCACCAACTCGTAAGACGACCTCCGGGCGAAGAGCCTGTCGCGGCGGATGCCCAACAATGAGCCCGAACTGCTGGAACTGCTCGACCACGTGCTTGCGCTCGCGGACGGTGACCCTGTGACGTGGGCGGTCGACCTGAACGCCGGCGGAGCCGCGCTGTGGATCGCCCTGCTGACCGCGCACGGCCAGCGGGTCATCTACATCCCCGGCCGGACCGTGCACCACGCGTCGAGTTCCTACCGCGGAGATGGCAAGACGGACGCGAAGGACGCCTTCGTCATCGCCGACCAGGCGCACATGCGCCGTGACCTGCAGCCCCTGCAGGAGTGGGACGAGGTCCCGGTTGACCTGCGGATCGACCTGTCCGCAGACCGCACCCGCGCCATCAACCGGCTCCGCGCCCAACTGCTGGAGTACTTTCCGGCCCTTGAGCGTGCCTTCGACTAGGGCCTGTGTGATGTTGTGATCAGCCAGTTTCCTTCAGGAGGTCGTTGATCCAGATCATCGAGGCACGGAGGTGGAGGCCGGCGAGGTAG